>NZ_JBVKAE010000058.1:0-38086 GCF_055598845.1 Amycolatopsis sp. NPDC039088
AGAACCCTACTTCGCACTCACGACCCGCTCGCGAAACCACGCATACCGCCCAAGTTGGACACTTACCCGTGCAAATAGGGTCCTTTGTGGACAGAGCAGTCGCCGTCCCCGCTCCCGTCAGCCGGTCCGGACCCACGCCGGGGCACGCCACGTTTGGGTTACCTCTCAATAGAGGACTAAATGCGTTCTACTGGCCGGGGACCAGGGCGCGCAGCTGCTGGACCTCGCCGGTGCGCGAGTCCATGACCCGCTGGGCCAAGGCCTTCGACTCCGGGTTCTTGCCGTCCTTCAGTTCGGTCCTCGCGAGCGCGACCCCGTTGTGCTGATGCGCGACGAGGATGTCCACGAAGTCGAGGGTGAAGTCCCTGCCATCCTTTTTGGACAGTGCTTCGAGAAGGCCCTTGTCCGTGAGCCCGTCGCCACCGTGATGGTGGTGCGCGTGCGGATCCATCGAGCCCGTCTCGGGTTTGCCCCAGGACTTCAGCCAGTTCCGCATGTCGGAGCTCTCGGTCTGCTGCGTCGCCTCGATGGCGGCCGCGAGATCCTTGAGCGGCTGTTGCTGCCCCTGTTTCGTCTGCACCAGCTTGACGATCTCCACGCCCTGGTTGTTGTGGGCGATCATCATCTGCAGAAACATCACGTCGGCGTCGTTGTACTCCGCGGACGCCGGGGCGCCCGTCGCCGACTGAGGAACCGGCGAGATCGGGGCACCGGCGGTGGTGGGGGAGCCATCACCGGTCCCGCAGCCGGCGAGGGCCACGAGACCGGCGACGAGTATCAGGCCGAACTTCACTGCCGGGTCCACAATGCCGGGGTGTTCGGCGGTTCCCAGCCTTGGATCGCGGTATGCGCCAGCTGGCAGCGATAGGACGCGCCGCCGTAGGTCACCGTGTCGCCGACCGAGTAGGCCGTCCCGGCCGCCCAGGTGCCACCCGCGGGCGGAGTGGTGGTGCTGGTCGGGGGATTCGACGTGCTCGGCGGGTTGCTGGTGGTCGGCGGATTGCTCGTCGTCGGCGGGTTCCCGCCGCCGATCTGCAGGTCGATACAGCTGTAGAAGGCCATCGGCGTGTCCGCGATGTTCCAGATGGCGAGGACCTTCTGGCGGCCGCTGAAACCGCTCAGGTTCACCGTGTGCGACGTCGGGTCCTTCGGCGCGGAGTTGTTGCCGCTGATGTCGGCGACCTTGGTGCCGCCGATGTAGTACTCGTAGTTCGTGGTCCGGTGGTAGGCGGTGAACTTCCAGTTGAAGGTCACGCTGGTGCCGACCGAGGCGGCGGGCCACGACTTCGATTCGTCGTTGAGCTGCGCGAACTGCGGAAGTCCGCCGTTGCAGCTGCGGAGCCCCTTGGGGCCTTCGACGCTCTGCGGTTCATAGACGATGCTGCCGCACCCGGAGACCTTGCCCTGTGCGCAGTTCGCCTGACGGCTGGGTGGGGACAGCACGTAGCCGTGCGCGCTGGCCACCTGCGGGATGGCCACGATGGCGATCGGCGCGAGCACCGCACCGGCGGCGGCTGCCATGAGCTTACGTTTGACGGTCATGCCGGCTCCTGGGATGGAACGACGGTGTTCCCGTGGCGGGGAGCAATGTGGTCTAGACCATAGATCCGCCGGTGACCAACGGTCAATGATTCACTGACCTACTGCTGCGTAGAGCCCAGGTGGAACAGCCGATCGGCCTAATACGAAGGAACCGCCGGGTCAATCCAGGGTGAAGGGGTCGTACTTGATCCGGGCCAGGTCCGTCCCGGTGGCGAGCAGTTTCGCGATCGTCGCGCGGATCATCGACGGCGAGCCGGCGACGTAGACGTCGCGGTCCTTCCAGTCGCCGCGTTGCGTGACCGCCATGGCCAGGGTGCCGCGGTCGCCGCCGGGAATGGTGCCTTCCTCGGTCACCGGGGTCACCGTGAGCCAAGGGCACGTGACGGTCAGCCCGCGAAGGTCGTCGAGGGCGTAGAGGTCTTCCGGCCGCTGACCGCCGAAGAACAGGTGTACCGGCGGATTGTGCCGCCAACGCGACATGTCGTCGAGCAGGGCGAGCAGTGGCGCGATCCCGGTACCACCGCCGATCATCAGCAATGGACGGCTTTCCGTGTGGTGCACCGAAAGCGCGCCGAGCGCGGGACCGATGCGCCAGACGTCGCCGACCCTGGTGTGGTGGACGATCGCGCGCGAGACCCAGCCACCGCGCACGGCGTGCACGTGGAACTCCAGCGTCCCATCGTCGTGCGGTGCCGTCGCCGGTGAGAAGTACCGCCACATCCGGGGGCGTTGCGGGACTTCGACGCTGACGTAGCCGCCGGCCCGGTACGGCAGTGGCTGATCGGTGCGCACCTTGATGACGGCGACGTCGCGGGAGGCACGGCGGTGTTCGACCACCGTCGCCTTCCACCACGCGGGCCCGATCTCCTTGCCGGCGGCCTCGCGCATGCTCTTCGAAATGACGCCGTACGCGGTGACCCAGGCGTCCTCGACCTCGGGCGTCCAGTCGTCCTTCAAGAACCGTTTCAGCGCGGTGATCAGCGCGACGCCGACGGCGTCGTAATGGCGGCCGAGGACGTCGAACTTCCGGTGGTCCCGGCCGAGTTGACCGAGGAAAGTGGCCAGTTCGTCGGGCCGGTCCACCATCTGTACGACGTAGACGAGTGCACGCAGCAAACGATTTCGCTGCGTGGCCATGTTGATCGGGAACAACGCCCTGGCGTCCGGCGAAACCGAGAAGAGCACCCCGTAGAAGTACTGGGACAGCTCCTCGGCTTTCGTTTCGACGGAGGCGAAACTCTCCCTGATGAGTTTGGCCATCTGGACGGTCTTGTCCGCCGCCGGCGCTTCGATCAGCGGCGGAACGGGAACCGGTGGCGAAGATCTCGACGAACCAGCCGGATGTTCGTACTTCACTGTTTCGGCAGTCATGGGTGAACGATTTTCTCCAGTTGGATCGGGCATATTCTCCAGACCCGATGTCATCGTGCTCGTGTTCCCCCGAAGGTTCACGACTGTATGCCCGACCTTCGCAAAAGGATCCAGGAATCGTTGTTTCCCGCTCGAACGGAGCAAACGGTGTACACGCCGTAAACCCCATCTGTCACACGGTAAAGGTGATCATGTGACGCGGTTTTTCGTTGTCCACCAGTGCTTTTCGCCAGTTCGACACGAAAACGTGATCCGCCGATCGGGTGGTGCTTCTCCGTGATTACCGAGTCGCGTAACGGTACGCCGACGCCGACTGATCCCTATTGTGGAATCGCATTCGAACGCCAACCGGAAAGGCCTGCTAGTCGATGGTGAAGGGGTCGTACGCGATCTGGTCGAGCGCGCTGCCCGCGACCAGCATCCGGGATACCGTCGCCCGGATCATCGTCGGCGAGCCGGAGACGAGAATCCGGTGGCCGGGCCAGGATCCGTACTGGGTAACGGCTTCCGCGAGCGTGCCCTGTTCGCAGCCGGGGGCTTCGTCACCGCGTTCGACCACCGGGGTCACGGTGAGCCACGGGTTCGTGGCGGCGAGGGCGCGCAACTCGTCGAGGTCGTAAAGGTCCTCACGCGACGGTCCACCGTAGAACAGCCAGACCTTCGGGTTCTCGCCCCACTGCGCGAGGTCGTCCAAAATGGCGCGCAACGGCGCGACACCGGTGCCGCCCGCGATCATCAGCACGTCGCGGCCGTCGGTCCGGTCGACCGAAAGCCTGCCGAGTGGCGGGCCGAGCCGCCAGACGTCACCGGGCTGCGTGTGGCTCACGATGGCGCGGGACACCCAGCCGCCGTCGACGGCGCGCACGTGGAACTCGATGCCGCCGTCCTCGCGCGGCGCGTTCGCCGGGGAGAGGTAGCGCCAGAGCCTCGGCCGCTGCGGCACTTCGACACTCATGTACTGGCCCGGCTGGTACGGCACCGGGAATTCGGGCTGGACGCGGACCAGTGCGAGGTCCCAGGTGAGCCGCCGATGCTCCAGTACGGTGGCCGACCACGACGCGGGGTTCACGTCGGCCGCGGCGGCCTCCTGCATCGCGCGGGCGACGATGGTGAACGCCTCCGCCCAGGCCCGTTCGACCTCCGGTGTCCAGTCCGGACCGAGATGGTTCTTGAGCGAGGCGAGCAGTGCCGTGCCGACGGCCTCGTAATGCCGGGGGATGACACCGAACTTGCGGTGGTCGCGGCCGAGCTGGGTCAGGAACGGCACGAGATCGTCCGGCCGGTCGACCATCTGGACGATGTGGACCAGCGCGCGCACCAGCCTGCCGCGCTGGACCTCCATGTTGATCGGGAAGAAGTCCCGGGTGGCGGGCGCGAGGGTGAACAGCATGCCGTAGAAGAACTGGGAGATCTCCGGGATGAACGGCTCCGACTTCGCCCAGGTGTCGCGGATGAGCCGCACCATCGCGGTGACCGCCGGCGGGGCTTCCCTCGGCGCCGAGGACCGGGGAACCGGGCTGACCGCGTCGGCTGTCACGGGCTGGGGGTCGCTGATCGGGAAGTGCATACCGGAAGCGGATTCCGATGGTTCACGAACGGGGGACGACTGGAGAAGAATTCACGGATCATTCACCTCTCCGGTCAGTGGCTGTCGGCCGGTCGGCTTGGTTCCGGCTCGTCCGCGAGACTAGCTGCCGAGAGGCCTTTTGCCCGCATCGTTGCTCCGGACGGGTGTAGCCGAATCCCGGGGCGAGTGGGCGATCTCACGAGGTAAACAGTTGTCTTACGCAAGCTTCGCCGAATAAAGTTGTACTGTACAAGTAGCCGGGAGGCATCGATGAGCTCCGCCGACGACGCCAGGGTCGAACTGATGCGTGAGCTGAAGGCCGCCTCCCAGCTGCAGCACGCCTGGATCATGCAGGCCTGGCAGGACGAGCCCGGTCTGCACCCGGCCGCCGCGATGCTGTTGTCCGACCTGGCGAAGCACGGTGAAGCGCGACCCTCCGAACTGGCCAAACGGCGCTTCGTGGACCTTTCGGTCGTAAGTCGGCAAATCTCCCAGCTGTCCGCGGCGGGGATGGTCGACCGCCGCCCCGCGCCCGAGGACGGCCGTGCGTCGATCATCAGCATCTCCGAGCGGGGCCGGGCGGAACTGAACCACCGGCGGGCCGGTTATCTCGCGTTCATGGAGCGTGCGCTCGGTGACTGGGACGAGGAAAAGGTCCTCGAGCTGACCACCCGCCTCGCCGAGATGAACGCGGACATCCGCGCCGTCTTGTCCGTGCCGGCGTGCGAGGTCTGACACCACCCCTTACTACCCGCCGGTCTTGACTGAACGGCCCTTTCGTAGCGCTGTCACCCCGGTAACGTCGGTGTTCGTGCGAAGCAGGGTCGCGTTGCTGGTCGCTTTGGGAATCGACAACTTCGGCTCGGGGCTCTTCCTCCCGCTCGGCCTCGTCTTCGTCATCCGTGTGGTCGGTCTGCCCCTCGCCCAAGCGGGGGCGGCGGTCACTCTCGGTGCATTGGCCGGTCTGCTCGTCCCCGCGCTCGCGGGGCGGCTCGTCGATCTGTTCGGCCCGCGCACGGTGATGATCTGCTCCCATCTGCTCCAGGCCGCCGGGGTGGCCGCGTACCTGCCCGCCGCCGGCTTCACCGGGGTCGTCGGCGCGTCGGTCATGCTCGCGGCCGGACAGCAGCTGTTCTACAGCTCGCAGTTCTCCCTCATCGCCGACGTCGCGGGCGAAGGCCCCAAGGACCGGCCGTTCGCCGAAGCCGCGATGGTGCGCTCCGCGGGCTTCGGCCTCGGCGGGCTCGCGGCGGCCGGGCTGCTGGTGTGGATCGGACGCGAGGGTCTGTACGCCGCCGTCATGGTCGACGTCTTCACGTTCGTCGTCGCCGCGGCCATCCTCGCGACGCTGGTGCCGCCGCTCCCGCGGCACACCCGGCGGATCTCGGGGCCGGCCAGGGTCTGGCGCAACCGCCCCTACCTCGCGCTGATCGTGTTCAGCGGGCTCTTCGCGCTCACGATGGACTTCTTCCTCATCGGGATGCCGGTGTACGTCTTCAACTCGTTGCAGGGGCCCCGGTGGCTGCCCGGCGCGATCATCGCGCTGCTCACCGTCGTCACCAGTCTGGGTGGTGTCGTCGCGCTGCGGGTCACCCGGAAGCTGACCCGGATCGCCGCGATGCGCGCGGGCTCGGCGTTGTTCGCGGTGTGGTGCCTGGCCTGCCTCGCGGTGGTGTTCGTGCCGAAGGTCTTCCAGCCCGTTTACCTGCTCGGCGCGACCCTCGTGCTGGCCGCGGGCGATCTCGCGTTCGGCCCCCGCTCCGGGGCGCTGGCCGAAGCCGCGGCGCCGCCGGAGGCGCGGGGGCGGTATCTGGCGGCCTTCCAGTACGCGTTCACCCTCGCCGCGGTGATCGCTCCGACCGTCGTCGCGCTGTTCTCCGTGGCAGTCTGGATCCCGTGGGTGCTCGTGGCCGCGTGCGCCTGCGCCGCCGTCGTCGGTCTCGGGCGGGTGGGGCCGCGCCTCCCCGCCGAAGCCGTCTCGCCGGGCGGGGGCTGACCGATTCAGGGTTGAGCGGAACAGACTCAACTTTTCTGACGTTGTACCTGTCGACAAGCTATCGCAGGACCTAGTACGAGGTGAGGGATGGACGCTTTCAACCCGACCACGAAGACCCAGCAGGCGATCTCGTCGGCGGCGCAGGCGGCCACGATGGCAGGCAACCCGCATGTGGCGGCCGCGCATCTGCTCGGCGCACTGCTGGCGCAGGGTGAGGGACTCACCGCACCGCTGCTGACCGCGGTCGGGGCCGACCCCGCGCAGGTGCACAAGGAGCTGGAGCCGCTGATCGCGGCGCTGCCGTCGGCGACCGGCGCCACCGTGTCGAGCCCGCAGTTCGACGCGCACGCGGTCAAGGCGCTGACGCACGCGCAGAAGCTCGCGACCGAACTCGGCGACGAGTACGTCTCGACGGAGCACCTCCTCGTCGGTCTCGCCACCGAGGGCGGCCCGGTCGCCGACCTGCTCAAACGGCACGGCGCCACCCCGGACGCGTTGCGTGACGCGTTCGCCAAGGTCCGTGGTTCCGCGCGGATCACCAGCCCGGACCCGGAGAGCACGTTCAAGGCGCTGGAGAAGTACGGCGTCGACCTGACCGAACGTGCCCGCGCGGGCGAACTGGACCCGGTGATCGGCCGGGACACCGAGATCCGCCGCGTCGTGCAGGTGCTCTCGCGCCGTACGAAGAACAACCCGGTGCTGATCGGTGAGCCCGGCGTCGGCAAGACGGCCATCGTCGAGGGGCTCGCCCAGCGCATCATCGCCGGTGACGTGCCGGAGTCGCTGCGCGGCAAGCGGGTCGTGGCGCTGGACCTCGGTTCGATGGTCGCGGGCGCCAAGTTCCGCGGCGAGTTCGAAGAGCGGCTGAAGGCCGTGCTCAAGGAGATCACCGACTCCGCGGGCGAGGTCGTCACGTTCATCGACGAGCTGCACACGATCGTCGGCGCGGGCGCGACCGGCGAGGGCGCGATGGACGCGGGCAACATGATCAAGCCGATGCTCGCCCGCGGTGAGCTGCGGATGGTCGGCGCGACCACACTCGACGAGTACCGCCAGCACATCGAGAAGGACGCCGCGCTGGAGCGCCGATTCCAGCAGGTGCTGGTCGGCGAACCGTCCACAGAGGACACCATCGGTATCCTGCGCGGACTCAAGGAGCGGTACGAGGTGCACCACGGGGTGCGCATCACCGACGCCGCGCTGGTGGCCGCCGCGACGCTGTCCGACCGCTACATCACCGCCCGGTTCCTGCCGGACAAGGCGATCGACCTCGTCGACGAGGCCGCGTCGAAGCTCCGCATGGAGATCGACTCGCGGCCGGTCGAGATCGACGAGGTCGAACGGTCCGTGCGGCGGATGGAGATCGAGGAGATGGCACTGTCCAAAGAGGACGATGTCGCCTCCAAGGAACGGCTCGCCGTGCTGCGCTCGGAACTTGCCGAGAAGCGGGAGACGCTGACGGCGCTGACCGCGCGCTGGCAGAACGAGAAGGGCTCGATCGAGCGCGTCCGTGAGCTCAAGGGGCAGCTGGAGCAGCTGCGCGGCGAGTCCGAACGCGCCGAACGCGACGGCGACCTCGGCAAGGCCGCCGAACTCCGCTACGGCCGGATTCCCGCGCTGGAGAAGGAGTTCGAGGCCGCGACGGCCGCCAGCGAGGTCAGCCAGCAGAACGTCATGCTGAAGGAAGAGGTCGGTGCGGACGACGTCGCGGACGTGGTCAGCGCGTGGACCGGCATCCCGGCGGGTCGGCTGCTGGAGGGCGAGACGGGCAAACTGCTCCGGATGGAGGAGGAGCTCGGCAAGCGGGTCGTCGGGCAGAAGGAGGCCGTGCAGGTCGTCTCGGACGCGGTGCGCCGCACCCGGGCGGGTGTCGCGGACCCCGACCGGCCGACCGGTTCGTTCCTGTTCCTCGGCCCCACCGGGGTCGGCAAGACCGAGCTGGCGAAGGCGCTGGCGGAGTTCCTGTTCGACGACGAGCGCGCGATGCTGCGGATCGACATGAGCGAGTACGCCGAAAAGCATTCGGTGGCCCGCCTGGTCGGCGCGCCTCCGGGTTACGTCGGCTACGACCAGGGCGGTCAGCTGACCGAGTCCGTGCGCAGGCGGCCGTATTCGGTGGTGTTGCTGGACGAGGTCGAGAAGGCTCACCCGGACGTGTTCGACGTGCTCCTGCAGGTGCTCGACGACGGACGGCTCACCGACGGCCAGGGCCGCACGGTGGACTTCCGCAACACGATCCTGGTGCTGACCTCGAACCTCGGCTCGCAGGCCATCGCGGATCCGACCCTCGACGAGCGGCAGCGCAACGACGCGGTGATGGCGGTCGTGCAGCGGCAGTTCAAGCCGGAGTTCCTGAACCGGCTGGACGACATCGTGGTCTTCCACGCGCTCGGCACCGACGAGCTGACGTCCATTGTGGACATCCAGATCGAACGGCTCGCCTCGCGGCTCTCGCGGCGTCGCCTGACCCTCGACGTCACCGCCGGGGCGCGCGAGTGGCTCGCGCTGAACGGCTTCGACCCGATCTACGGCGCGCGGCCGTTGCGGCGGCTGGTGCAGTCGGCGATCGGCGACAAGCTGGCGAAACAGTTGCTGGCCGGTGAGATCCGGGACGGCGACACGGTGCGGGTGGACATCCCCGCCCAGGAGGCGTCGGAAGCCTTGACGGTCACCCGGGTGGAATGACTATGAAAGGCCCTTTCCTTGCAAATTTCGCAAGGAAAGGGCCTTTCATGGCGTTGGCGACACAGCGATTTGTCGACCTTTCGAGCGTCTTCGGGGCGCGGCACCGAAAGGGGTGGCGCGACACGGCGCCCGGCGATCACGTCCGGTGAGCGCAGGGGGATACCCTGACGGTCGTGGGTATTCCGGCGTGGATCTGGTTCGTCGTCGCCGCCGTCGCCTTGGTGGCGGGGCTGGGGCTGCTCGCGGCCGACCGGGCGAAGGAGGGCTCGCGCAATCGCGAGCGAATGCGCTGGGCCGAGTTGCGCGGCTGGCAGTTCGTCGAGGAGGACGACCGGTTGCCGCGGCAATGGTCCGGTGGCGCCATCGGCTACTTCGGCGCGCAGGCGGCGGTCAACGTCGTGGCCGGGTCCACCTTCACCTCCGACGGGCGACGCCCCGTCTTCATCTTCGACATCGAGACCGAGGGCCAGATCCCGGCGGTCGTCGTCGCCGTGCGCTGCAACCGCGTGCACGAGGTCCCGCTGGAGATGTGGCTGTCCAGCGTGCCGTTCCAGCGCCAGGACATGCCCGAGATGCTCGGCCCGATCGGCCAGCGCTACGCCTTCGCGGACGATTCCGAGGGTGCCCGCAAGGTGATCACGCAGGAGCTCGTCGACGCGGCCGATTCGCTCGGCGGCGACGTCGGCGTGGCGTGGCTGGAGAACGAGTGGGTGCTCGCGAGCGTCGCCCCGAACGCGGGGCCGTCGCGGCTCGAGCGGCTGCTGCGCGACCTCGGCGAGATCGCCGACATCGTCGACCCGTTCGACGAGGAGTACAACAACACCCCGACCCCCGGCCGCCACTGGCAGGCCGAGGCCGCCGACGACATCGAGCCCCAGGCCTGAGCTAGTTCTGCTTCAGTTCGAGCGGCAGAGCGCCCGCGGTGACGCCGGTGTGAGCCGGCCGGTCGAACACCGTCAGGTCGAGCGTCCCGGACTGCGTCACGTGCCCGGCCTCGGCGGGATCGACGGTCGGCAGGATCCCTCGAACCGACGTCGACGTGGTCCCGTGGACTTGCGCGACCTCGTTGACGCCGAGGTCACCGCTGATCGTGTTCGCGCCGGAGCCGGTCAGCACGGCGCCGTGCTGCGCCAGATCCGCGTTCTGATCGGTGGTCACCAGGCCGGTCACCGGACCGGCGGTGCCGCCGAAAGCGTGTTCCTGGCCGAAGCCGGAGCCTGAGCCGGCGTCCAGGGGAAGAAAGCCGGTGAAGCGGCCACCGCCGTGCTGCGCCGAGGTCGCCCCGACGGTCGCGAGATTGCCGAGATCGACGGCGTGGCCGGATGACCGGCCTGCCTCCACCACTCCGCCGAGAACGCCGGAGAAGCCGCCGTCGAGCCGCGCGGCCCGGTCGAATTCGCCGCCCGCGTGCTGTTGGGTCTCGTTGATCACGCCGAACCCGGCCAGCGGATGGACGGCGTGATAGGTCCCCTCGGACGCGTCGATCGCTCGGCCGTCTTCGGCGACGAAGGACGGTGTGTCGGTGCGCGGGTCGAGGGCGGCCTCGGTCAGCCGCGCGCCGCTTCGCTCGAACTTGGTCTCGTTCCCGGCCACGACATTGCCGTCGGGGTCGACCTTCATCGTGTTCCGCTGGCCTTGCGTGACCGCCTGCGTGGTCTTCGAGGCGGTGAGCGCGCCGACGCGGTCCGGCCGGACGGTGGCGCCGCCGCGGGTCTCGACGCTCTCGCTCACCGATCGGCGGACATCCGCGACGACCTTCGCGTCGCCGAGGTCCTTGCTGTAGACGTTCCGCTCGGTGCTGTTCACGAACCCGCGGAGGACGGACGTGTCCCCTTCGCTGGTGACGCCGACACCGCGATCGAGGGTGCCTTCGCGCTTGTGGTCGAGAGGCAGCGGGATCGCCGGGTCGGTCTGGGCGGCGAGCGAGGTGGCCGGGCCGGCGAGCAACAACGCCAGCGGCGCGGCACCGGCCGCGACCTTGGGCAGATAGCTCGGCTTGCGCCTGCTGTGCTTCCCCATGGGGCGGGACGATACTTCCCGACCGAGGTCATCGCACGTCAGGTCCCCACTGAGGGTGACCTCCACCGCTCGTCGCCCGGCGAGAAAGCACCCGACTGGAGAGTAGGTTCGCGGTATGACACAAACCGCACTGATCACCGGCGCCACCGCCGGCATCGGCGCGCAGTTCGCGCGCAGGCTCGCCGCCGAGGCGTACGACCTCGTGCTCGTCGCCCGCGACGTCGACAGGCTGGAGGCCTTCGCCGCGGAACTGGTCGAGGCGCACGGTGTCGACGTCGTCGTCCTGCCTGCCGATCTGTCCGAAGTGGACGGACGCGAACTCGTCGAGGCCCGGCTGGCGGAAACGCCGGTCGATCTTCTGGTGAACAACGCCGGATTCGGTCTCAACGGTGATTTCTGGACCATCCCGCCGGACGCGCTGCAGCGTCAGCTCGACGTCAACGTCACCGCGGTCCTGCGCCTGACCCGCGCCGCGCTGCCCGCGATGATCGACCGTGGTGAGGGCGCGATCATCAACGTCAGCTCGGTCGCCGGGTTCTTCAGCGGACGCGGTTCGACGTACACGGCCAGCAAGAACTGGGTCACGTCGTTCACCGAGGGCATCGCGGCCTCGCTGCCGAAGGGCGTCCGCATGATGGCGCTCTGCCCCGGGTTCACCGCCACGGAGTTCCACGAGCGGGCCGGGCTGGACAGGCCAGGGCCCAAGGCGTTCTGGCTCGGCGTCGAGCAGGTCGTGGACGAGGCGCTCGCGGATCTGCGCCGCGGCAAGGTGATCTCGGTGCCGAGCCTGCAGTACAAGGCGATCGTCGCGGTCGGCGGACTGCTGCCGAGGGCGGTGCTGCGCAAACTCGGCGGCGGCTTCGGCGGCAAGGGCCGTACCTGAGTCGTGCCATCGGCGTTTGGAACCTCGCCGGGCGGGTAGGTACGGATCATGAAGTCAGCCCGCCTGATGGCCGGCGCGGTGGTGCTGGTCTTGGCCGCCTGCTCCACCGAGCCGCCCAACACCCCGCCGCCGGACTCTCTGTCGCCCACCGCGACGGAGCAGGGCAAAGGAAAGCCGGTGAACGCGATCCAAACGGCGGCGGGCGCCGTGCCCGACGGGCGGGTGTTCGATGTGGAGCCGTCGAACGAGGGCTGGGAGATCAAGGTCGCGTCGCACGGCCAGGAACACAAGGTGCGCGTGAGCCGGGACGGCGGTCAGGTCCTCGGCAAACAGCAGGCCGCCAAACCGAGCGACGACTTGGCGAAGATCGAACAGGCCGGTGTCGACGCGGTCAGGGCGCTGCAGTCCGCGCAGCAGCGCCAGCCTGGCGAGCTCGACGAGATGGAGATCGACTACGCCGCGGACGGTTCCTTGATCTGGGAGATCGGGCTTCGCGACGGCAAGGGCGTCGAGCACGAGGTCACTGTGGACGCCAAGACCGGCGAAGCCCGCTGAGCCGCTGAGGTAGGGCCTGCCCCACCGCCGAGACGCACGCTCGCCCCAGGGTGAATCCGACCTGGGATTCCTAGGGTTTTCCCCATGAACACTGGGTGGAACGGTGACGCGGTCCGGCTCGACGGCGTCCGCAAGGAGTACGGCAAGGGCGTCATCGCCCTGGACGGGGTGACGCTCGCGTTCCCGCGCGGCGGTTTCACCGCGGTGATGGGCCCCTCGGGCTCGGGCAAGAGCACTTTTCTGCACTGCGCGGCCGGCCTGGACCGGCCGACGTCGGGGTCCGTCGTGCTCGACGGGCAGGAGCTGGCCGGGATGAGCGAGACGAAGCTGACGAAGCTGCGCCGCGACCGGGTCGGCTTCATCTTCCAGGCCTTCAACCTGCTCCCGGCGCTGACCGTCGAGCAGAACGTCACCCTTCCGCAGCAACTCGCCGGGGCCAGGCCGGACCGCCGCGTCGTCGAGGAGATGCTCTCCCGCGTCGGGCTTTCCGGCCGCCGCAAGCACCTTCCCGGCGAACTTTCCGGCGGACAGGCACAGCGCGTCGCGATCGCGCGGGCACTGGTCACCCGGCCCGCGGTGGTCTTCGCCGACGAGCCGACCGGCGCACTCGACACGCGGACCGCCGCCGAGGTACTCGGGCTCCTGCGCGATTCGGTCCGGACGACCGGCCAGACCGTGATCATGGTGACGCACGACCCGATGGCCGCCTCCTACGCCGACCGCGTCATCTTCCTCGCCGACGGCCGGATCGCGGACGAACTGCACGCGCCGACCGCGGACGTCGTCGCAGAGCGCATGACCCACCTCGGTGCTTGGGGCAGCCGCGTCCGGGCAGGTGCGTGATGTTGCGCCTCGCCTTCCGGACCCTGCGCCTGCGCAAGGGCGGGTTCATCGGGACCTTCGTCGCCGTCTTCTTCGGCGCGCTGATCGTCGCCTCCTGTGGTGGCCTGATGGAGACCGGGATCCGCGGGAACGCGGAGCCACAGCGGCTCGCGGCCGCACCGATCCTCGTCACCGGCGGCCAGACCTTCGAACTGCCGAAAAAGGACCCGGCCACTCTCGACGCCGATGACCACGAGAAGTTCGAGACCGCGCGGCTCCCGGAACGGGTCCGCCTCGACAACGGCCTCGTCTCGCGGTTGCGTTCCGTTCCCGGCGTTTCGGACGTCGTCGGTGAAGTGAGCTTCCCCCTCGCCGCGGGCGGTCAGCGGGCTCTCGGCCACGCTTGGGATTCCGCCGCGTTGACGCCGTACGCGTTGACAGCGGGAGCCGCGCCTGGCGCGGGCGAAGTCGTCGTCGAGTCGTCGTCGGGGCTGAAGCCCGGCGACCGCGTCGACGTCGCCGCGCGCGGTGAGACCGAAACGTTCCGGGTCGCCGGCGTGGCCGGTGCGCCGCGCTCGATCACGCAGTCCGCCGTGTTCTTTTCCACCGCGGACGCCGCGCGGCTCTCCGGGTATCCGGGCAAGGCCGACGTCATCGGCGTCTTCACCGAACCGGGTGCCGACATCGAAGCGGTGCAGGCAAAGGTCGCCGAGGCCGCGGCCGGGGCGACCGTCCTGAGCGGTATCGACCGCGGTGTCGCGGAGTTCCCCGAGGCCGAATCGAGCGGGGCCGACCTGATCGTCATCGCCGCGGTGTCCGGCGGGCTTTCGGTGATGGTCGCGATGTTCGTCGTCGCCAGCACGCTGAGCCTGTCCACACAGCAGCGCTCACGCGAACTCGCGCTGATGCGGGCGATCGGCACGACCCCGCGCCAGCTGCGGCGCATGGTGCTCGGCGAGGCACTGGTCGTCGGCCTGCTCGCCACCGCGCTCGCCGCCGTCTTCGGCCCGTTCCTCGGCGAATGGATGTTCGGGCGACTCGTCGAAAACGGTGTCGTCCCTGAGGTTCTCCGGTTCTACCAGGGCTGGCTGCCGGCCGTGGTCGGCGCGGGCGCCGCGATGCTCGCGGTGTTCATCGCCGCCTTCGTGGCAGGCCGCCGGGCAGGCAGGATCCGCCCGACCGAGGCGCTCGCCGAGGCCGCGGTCACCCGCCGCTGGCTGACGCCGACGCGGGTCGTGCTCGCCGTCCTCTGTTTCGGCGGTGGCCTCGCACTGGCCATCGTGACCGTCGCGGTGATGACCGGCCCGATCGCGGCCAGCACCGCCGGACCCGCGGTGATCCTGTGGGCGCTCGGCGTCGCGATGATCACCCCCGGCGTCGCGAAGGTGATGACGGCGATCCTGCAGTGGCCGATGCGTCTCCTCGGCGGCATCGACGGACGGCTCGCCGTGCTCAACACCCGCGCCGGGATCGTCCGCGCGGCCGGTGCGGTCACCCCGATCATGCTCGCCGTCGGGATCGCGACCGCGAACATCTACCTGCAGACCACCCAGCAGGAACTGGCGAACCAGGCGTTCACCGAGGACGTCCGCGCCGACGCGGTGATCGGCTCGGTCGCCGGCGGGCTCTCGCCGGACCTGGTCCAGCGGATCCAGGCCGTGCCGGGGGTGGCCGGAGCGTCCGAGTACGTGACCACCGATGTGTTCGTCGAGAAGCCGTACGAACGCTCCGACGAGGGACGACCGGCGATCGGCCTCACCGCGTCCGGTGCCGGTGCGACCACCGACAAGAAGGTGACCCAGGGCGACCTGAAGTCGTTGACCGGCGCCACCGTCGCGCTCCCCGACGTCTTCGCGAAGGACTTCGGCCGCGGCATCGGCGACACGCTGAGCCTGAAGCTCGGCGACGGTACCCCGGTCGACGTCAAGGTGGTCGCGGTGACCAGTCAGCGGCCGGGCTTCGAGAGCCTGCTGCTCCCGGCCGAGCTCCTGGCGCCGCACACCACCGCCGGGCTCGCCCCGCAGATGCTGGTCCGTGCGGCTCCGGGCGTCGATTCCGCGACGCTGACCGAACGCCTTCGCGAGGCGACGGCCGGGCAGCCGGTGACCGTCGGCGACCGGGACGCGCTCGTCGCGGCGCACGCGAAGGACCAGGCCGTCGGCGCCTGGGTGAACTACCTGATGGTCGGGATGATCATCGCCTACACGGTGATTTCGGTGGCCAACACGCTGGTGATGGCGACGATGCGGCGGCGCCGCGAGTTCGGCCTCCAGCGGCTCACCGGCTCGACCAGGGCGCAGGTCCTGCGGATGGCCGGTTTCGAAGGCGGACTCGTCGTGCTGATCGGGATCGTGCTCGGCACCGTTGTCTCGGCGGGCGCCATCGTCCCGTTCTGCCTGGTGGCGACCGATTCCCTGCTGCCGATGGGCTCCCCGCTGATCTACCTGTCCATCATCGGGATCGCCGCGGTGCTCGCGCTGGCGGCGACCCTGGTCCCGGCCTGGGCGGCGACCCGAGGACAGCCCGTGGACGCCGCGACCACCGGCAGTGACTGAACACGCTGGGGCAAACACCCCGGGGACGCCCGCCGAGCCGTGTGTAAGACTCTCGGCCGTGGCGTACCCCGGGGTTGATCAAGCGGCGAAACTCGAACTGGCAAGGCTCGTCGGCGAATTGGCCGTCGTGCACGGCAAGGTGACGTTGTCTTCCGGCAAGGAAGCCGACTACTACATCGATCTTCGGCGGGCGACGCTGCATCACGCGGCCGCACCGCTCATCGGGAAGCTGCTCCGCCAGCTCACGCACGACTGGGACTACGTCGCCGCCGGCGGCCTGACCCTCGGCGCGGACCCGGTGGCGCTGGCCATGCTGCACTCCGCGGCCACCGACGGCGTCGTACTCGACGCGTTCGTGGTCCGCAAGGCGGTCAAGGAGCACGGCATGCAGCGCCGGATCGAAGGCGTCGAGGTGCTCGGGCAGCGCGTGCTGGCCGTCGAGGACACCTCGACCACCGGCGGCAGCGTGCTCACCGCCGTCGAGGCGCTTCGCGAGGCAGGCGCGAACGTGGTCGGGGTCGCGACGGTCGTCGACAGGGACACCGGAGCGCGCGAGGCCATCGAGAAGGCGGGCCTCGAATACCGTTACATTCTGAACAAGGACGACCTCGGTCTGTCCTGAGTAAAGCCTCCCAGAGGGGGCATCCTCCGTGAACGAACGGAGGATGCCCCTTTTTCGTGAGCGTTTCTCGATGCGAGAGGGGTAACGTCGCAGGTAGGGGAGTGAAAGGGGGCTTGAGGTGGCGGGTTTCCTGGCGAACGTGACAGTCGCGGTGCACATTTTCGCGCTGCTGTTCATCGGATTCGGTGGTTTTCTCGCGTGGCGGTGGCCGAAGGTGATCTTCGCGCATGTGTTCTTCGCCGCATGGGGTGTCCTCGTGAACGTCTTCCCGTGGCCCTGCCCCCTGACAGCGGCGGAGAACTACTTCCGCCACCAGCAGGGCCTCGGCGACCTGCCCGGCGGCTTCAACGCCTACTACCTCTACGACACGGTGTTCCCGCGCTCGTCCTTGCCGTTGGTCGTCGTGATCGCGATGGCGACGGTGATCGTCTCCTACGTCGGCACGGTCCAGCGCTGGCGTCACCGCGACCACGACGGCGACGCACCGGCGCACCGCGTCAGCATGGGCTGAGTGACAATCACTCGGTGACTGAGGAAGAGGTCGGCCCCACCGAATGGGTGGCGCGGGAAGAGGTCGGCGTCGGCCCGTGGGAGGGCGACTGGCCCACCGACGAACGGTACGACCCCGAACTCCTGGCTAACGGCGACCGCCGCAACGTCGTCGACCCGTACCGCTACTGGCGGCGCGAGGCCATCGTGTCCGATGTGGACGCCCGGCGGCACCCGTTCCACGTCGCGATCGAGAACTTCCAGCACGATCACAACATCGGCACCGTGGTCCGGACGGCGAACGCGTTCGCCGCGGCCGCCGTGCACATCGTCGGGCGGCGGCGCTGGAACCGGCGCGGCGCCATGGTGACCGACCGCTACCAGCACCTTCACCACCACGAGGACGTCTCCGGGCTGCTGACCTTCGCCGCCGAGGAGGGGCTCGCCGTGGTCGCCGTCGACAACACCCCCGGCTCGCAGCCCGTCGAGACCGCGGAACTGCCGCGCGAGTGCGTCCTGCTGTTCGGCCAGGAAGGCCCAGGGCTGTCGGCCGAGGCGCAGAAGACGGCGTCGCTGGTCGTGTCGATCGCGCAGTTCGGCACGACGCGCTCGATCAACGCCGGCGTCGCCGCCGGGATCGTCATGCATGCCTGGGTCCGGCAGCACGCCGACCTCACCCAGGCCTGGTGACTCCCGCGTTTCGTCCTCTAAATGCGGTCCTTGCGCGTGCAAGAACCGCATCTAGAGGACGAAACGCGTTCTAGACCGGAGCGACGTCCACCGGGATCCCGTTGAGCACGGCCGTCCCGGAGGGGACGTCGAGCAGGGTTTCGTCGGCGACCAGGTTCGAGTTGACCCCGGCGTGCGCGGTCGCGACACTCGTGCGCGTCCCGTCGAGGTCGTGCCCCCAGCCGTGCGGCATGCTCACCACGCCGGGCCGGACGTCGGCCGTGACCTCCACCGGCGCTTCGAGCTTCCCCGCCCGCGACGTCACCGACGCGAGCCCGCCGTCGGTCAGCCCGAGCCGTGAGGCGTCGTCCGGATGCACCTGCACCGTGCACCGGTTCCCGCCGCGCACCAGCGGCGTCAGGTTGTGCATCCACGAGTTGTTCGAGCTCAGGTGCCGTCGCCCGATCAGCAGCAAGCCGCCGTCCGGCGTCTTGTCCAGCTCCGCGCGCAATCGCGGGACGTCCTTCGTGATCGCGTCCGGGGCCAGCTCGACCTTGCCGCTCGCCGTGGCGAGCACGTCCGGCAGTCGCGGCTTCAGCGCGCCGAGGTCGACGCCGTGCGGAGCGGCTTCGAGGTCGGCCAGTGTCAGCCCGTACGGCCCGCCACGCAGCATCAGGTCGATCATCCGCGCCGGTCCCGTGCGACCTTCGGCGAGCGCGAGGTCGACGCCGGTGCGCCGCGCTGTCTCGCCGGCGACCATCGTGTCGAACGCGGCGACGTCGACGTCCGGGCCCTGACCGGCGGCGATGCCGGCCATCCGCAGCAAGGTCACCCACTCTTGCGGCAGGTCGGTCTCGAGCGTCTGAGGCGTCCAGTTCGCGACGTTGCGCACCGCGAGCGCGTACAGCGCGACGTCGTAGTGCGGCCGCTCCAGCGGTGACGGACCGGGCAGGATGACGTCGGCGTGCCGGGTGGTCTCGTTGAGGTACACGTCGAGGGAGACCATGAAGTCCAGCTGCCGCAACGCTTCCGTGAGCCGCGCGGAGTTGGGTGTGCTCAGCGCCGGGTTGCCGCTGATCGTCACCAGCGCGCGGACCTGGCCCTCGCCGGGCGTCTCGATCTCGTCCGCGAGCGTGGCCACCGGCAGCTCGCCGAGCACCTCGGGATAGCCGCGCACCCGGCTCTTCCACCGGCCGCTGGTGAACGGCGAGGATCGGCGCGGCCGCCATAGCGCGGGCAGCGGGAACATCATGCCGCCCTCGCGGTCGAGGTTGCCGGTGAGCGTGTTGACGACGTCGACCAGCCAGCTCGCGATGGTGCCGTACGACTGCGTGGTCGTCCCCATCCGGCCGTAGACCGCGGCTCGTCCGGCGTCCGCGAGCTCGAGCGCGATGCGGCGGATCTCGGTCGCGTCGATGCCGGTCGCGGGGCCGACCGCCTCCGGGGTGAACGGCTCCGCGAGCGCACGGACCTCGTCGACGCCGTTGACCTGCTCGCTGGGACTGACCCGGTTCTCCGCGAAGAGGACGTTGACCAGCGCGAACAGGAACAGCGCGTCCGTGCCGGGCCGGATCGCGTGATGTTCGTCGGCGAGCTGCGCCGTCCGGGTTCGCCGTGGGTCGAGGACGACGATCTTGCCGCCCCGCCGCTGGATCCCGCGCAGCCTGCCGCGGGTGTCGGCCGCGGTCATCAGGCTCCCGTTGGACACCAGCGGGTTCGCGCCGAGGATGAGCAGATGCTCGGTGCGGTCGAGGTCGGCGACGGGAATGGCCTGCGGGTCGCCGAACAGATACCCGGACGAGAAGTGCTTCGGCATCTGGTCGACCGTGGTCGCGGTGTAGAAGTTCTTGGTGCCCAAGGCTTTGAAGAACACGCGGCCGTAGAGCACCAGTGCCGCGTTGTGCACCGTCGGATTGCCGGAGTAGACGGCGACGGCATTCTTGCCGTGCTCCTCGATGATCGGCCGGAGCCGCCTGTCGATCTCGGCGAAGGCCTCGTCCCAGGTGACCTCGACGAACTCGCCGTCGCGTTTGACCAGCGGCGCGGTAAGCCTGTCCGGGTCGTGGTGCAGCGCGCCGAGGGAGGCGCCCTTCGGGCAGATGTACCCGTGGGAGAAGACGTCTTCCTGGTCGCCCTGAACCCGGGTGACCAGGTTCTTCTCGTCGATCGTCACCTCCAGGCCGCAGGTGGCTTCGCACAGGGGGCAGGTCACATGCGCCGTGGTCATGAGGCACCTCGCGGGATCGGGGATCGTCTCAACATACTGAGCGGTATGTCAGTGGGCAAGGGATGATGGCGCGATGAGTGCTCTCGCCGACCGGGCCGCGACCGCCGAGCGCGCGGTGCGCGACCGGCATCTGCGCCGGGTGTGGGGGCTGCCGGGGACCGTGCTGGGCCGCAGCGGCTGGCCACCCTCGGCCGATCAGCGCGTCCACTGGCACTGGAACTACTGGTGGCAGGCGCATCTGCTGGACACTCTCGTCGACGCCCAACTGCGGGATCCTTCGCCGGATCGGCTGAAGCTGATCGACCGGTTCGTGCGCTCTCTTCGGCTGCGCAACTTCGGCAAGTGGATCAACGACTATTACGACGACATCGCCTGGCTCGGCCTCGCGCTGCAACGCGTCGGCCACCTCGGTCTGGACGTCCGCGGCGGGCTGGAGGCGATCAGTTCGCGGCTGCGGGAAGGCTGGACCGACGACGCGGGCGGCGGCATCTGGTGGCGGGTCGGCGACCAGTTCAAGAACGCGCCCGCGAACGGCCCCGCCGCGATCTTCCATGCCCGCGAAGGTGCGACGCAGCACGCGCGAGGCCTGACGGACTGGATGACCGAGCGGCTCGTCGACCCGGAAACCGGACTGGTGTGGGACGGCCTGCGCGTCGACTCGGGGGAGCTGGTCAAGCATATTTTCACGTACTGCCAAGGGGTTTACCTCGGCGCCTGCCTCGAACTGTCCGAAATGGACAGGGTGGAGCACACGATCCACACGGTCGCCGCGCACGTCGCGCCGAACGGCGTGATCCGGGGACAGGGAGGCGGCGACGGCGGTCTGTTCGCCGGGATCCTGGCGCGCTACCTGGCGCTCGCGGCGCCGCTGCTGCCGAGCGGGGTGGCGCGCGATCTGGTCCTCCGGTCGGCCGAAGCCTGCTGGAACGGAGCGACGGCGACGCCGCACGGGCCGCTCTTCAGCGCCGACTGGGCGACTCCGGCGCCTTCGCTGCCTCTCGCCCCCGACGCGCCGGAACGCGACCTGTCCGTCCAGATCAGCGGATGGATGCTCCTCGAAGCCGCCGCCCTCATTTATTGAGGGGTAAGTCAAACGTGTCGTGTCGCGGGCTGTGGTCGCTGCTGCCTACGCGTTTCCCTGGTGGTGAAGGCTTCCTTGCCTACGCTGACGGTTAGTGAAGGAGCCCTTCACTACCGTCAGGCGTGATCCCTGGTGACAGTGGGACGGCTGTGACATCAACGTCCCGTCTTGAAGTCCGTGAAGGCCTCCTTGAGGGACCCAGAGTCCCTCAAGGAGGCCTTCACGGACTTACCACCCACCACGCCACCTTTGCCTTACCCCTCAATAGTTCTCTGAATGTGGTAGTTCACGTGCCACCCAAAGCCGCATTTAGAGGACTAAATGCATGGTCACCAGACGTCGCCTGCCCGCCAGTCGCAGGTGATCTCCCCGTCCAGGTCCATGGTGACCCCCACTGGCAGCACGTGGATCGACCCGTCGTCCTCCTTCGTCGCCTCCACGCCCGAAGGCGTCATAGCCGACGAAGGACCGCGCCACAGCAGCCAGCCACGCGACTCGTAGAACTCCAGCGCGTCTTCGGAGGCCGAAAGCGCCCCGAGGTCGTACGCCTTCCGCAGAACCCGCTCCAGGGCGTCCATCATCGCGGCGCCGTGACCGCGCCGCCGGTGGTCGGACCGGACGGCGACCGCCTCGACGTAACCCGTCCGGAGTGCCCGGCCGTTGTGCACGAGCCGTCGCTGGACCAGTGACGCGTGCCCGATCAGCTCGCCGCCCTCCCAGATCAGCGTATGCATGCCGCCGAGGGAGTTCTCCCAGTCGTTGTCGCTGAAATCGCCGTCGAAGGCGTCGTCGAGCAGGGCGCGCGCCGCTTCCAGCACGGCGGCGTCGAGGTCGGCGGTGTGCACGGTCCACAGCTCGGTCATTCCGCCATCATCACCCCGCAGCGGGCTTCTCACCAGCTAGATCCGAAGCACGCTTTCCCGCTGAGGATCCATCAGCGCTGTGTGAATTCAGCAGCCGCACGACTGACGGTGTATGAAGCGCGGCGCGAGCCGTACGGATTCGGGTCGTCGCTCTGGGTCGGTGATCCGGGCCAGCAGGAGTTCGACGGCCTTGCGCCCGATCTCCTCGATCGGCTGCGCCATCGTGGTCACCGCCGGGGTCACCTGGCCTGCCCACTCCATGTCTCCGTAGCCGACGATCGCGAGATCGCGCCCGATCCGGATGCCGAGCCGGTGCGCCTCGTACTGGACGCCGATCATCATCGCCTCGCTCGCCACCACCAGCGCGGTCGGCGACGGCCAGCTGTCGAGCAGTTTCGCGGTCGCGGCGGCCGCCCCACCAGGCGTCGACTGCCCGCACGCGACCAGCTGCGACGTCCACCGGATGCCGGAGCGGCCGAGCCCGAGCCGGTAGCCCAGCGCCCGCTCCTCGTAGGTCGTCATGCCTTCTTCGCCCGCGATGAAGCCGATCTTGCGGTGCCGCAGCCCGGCGAGATGCCGCACGAGCGCGCAGACGGCCTGGATGTTCTCGGAGCCGACCTGGTCGACGTCGTTGCGTCCGGCCATCCGGTCGACGAGGACGGTCGGCACGCCCATCCGGACCAGCCCGTTGATCACCGCCTCGTCGCCCGCCGCCGGGACCAGCAGGACCCCGTCGACGCGGTCCGCCCGCAGCTCGCGGATGACCGCGGCCTCGTTGGCGACGCTGTCGCCGGTGTCGGCGAGGGTGATTTCGCAGCCGTGACGGCGTCCGGCGCGGCGGATGGCGCGGATGAGCTCACCCGAATAGGGGTTCGCGTGCATCGCCATGGCCACCCCGAACCGGTGGGTGACCGGGGTGTCCTCCCACAGGGGCAACGCCGGGGACAATGCCGTCATCGATCCACGCCTTCATCCGAGCTTGAATGAAGGTAACGGCTGACAGGGCATCGCTCGGCCGCGAGACCGGAAAGTCTCCCAACAATCATCAATGTGAGTGAACGTGCGCGCAGCCGCAGGACGCACGGTGGCGGAGCGTAGGCGGAATCCGGAGCGTCTGGGCCTTGCGGGCGGGGTCGTTGATCCGGGACAGCAGCAAGCGGACGGCCTGCGTGCCGATCTCCTCGATCGGCTGCGCCATCGTGGTCAGCGGCGGATCCACCAGATCGGCCCACTCGACGTCGTCGTAGACCACGACGGGCAGGTCGATCCCGGCTCGCATGCCCCGGCGGCGTAGCTCGTGCAGCACCCCGACCATCATGCTGTCGTTGCCGACCACCAGCGCCGTCGGCGGTTCCGGCAGCGCGAGCAGGGTGCTCAAGGCCAGCGCTCCGCCCGACCGCGACGACTGCCCGCAGGCGACCAGTTCCTCCGACCAGGTCCGCCCCGAACGGCCGAGTCCCAGCCGGTAGCCGAGGACCCGCTCCTCGCTGGTGCTCAGTCCGGCCGCGCCGCTGATCATGCCGATCCGCTGATGCCCGAGCGACGCCAGATGCGCCGTCAGCGCCGACGTCGATTGGATGTTCTCCGCGCCGACCTGGTCGACGTCGGTGCGCGTGGAGAGCCTGTCGATGAGCACTGTCGGGACGTCGAGCGAGACGAGTTCGCCGATCACCGAACCGTCGCCGGGTGATGGCGTGATCAGCAGCCCGTCAACCCGGCGGGAACGCAGTGTCCGCACCGTTTCACGCTCGGTGTCGACGGTGTCGTGTGTGTCGGCCAGTAGAACCGTGTACCCCGCCGCCGCGGCTTCGCGTTCGATCGCCTGGATGAGCACCGCGAAATACGGATTCGCCAGGAGCGAGATCGCGACGCCGATCGACCGCGTCCCGCCGGTGACCAGGGAGCGGGCGATGGCGTCGCCGGTGTAGCCGGTCTGCTCGATCGCGCGGAGGACCGCGGCCTTGGTCTCCTCGGCGACCGCCCTCGTCCCGTTGACCACGTGCGAAACCGTGGTGATGGAGACGCCCGCCAGTTCGGCGATGTCGCGTTGGGTGGGACGGGAGGAGCGTGACGGCGGCATTACCAATCCTCGGTCAGGTCTGCTGCAAGCGTTTGCGCAAACGCTTGCGACTGAGCATAACCCTGTCTACCTTCCCGTCCATCAGGACAGCCTTGAAGGAAGGGCATCCCCATGAGACAGCGCAGTCTCTTAGCGCTAGCCGTGGCAGCCGCGCTCACGGTGACCACGGCCGGGTGCACGGTCGAACGCCACTGGGGTGGCGGGTCGAAGGCAGGCGGTGGCGGCAAGGCCAAGGTCGGCCTGGTCACCAAGACCGACACCAACCCCTACTTCGTCGAGCTGAGAGCGGCAGCCAAGGCCGCCGCCGAGGCGAACGGCGCGGACTTCAGCGCCCTCGCCGGCCAGTTCGACGGGGACAACGACGGCCAGGTCCGGGCCATCGAGAACCTCATGCAGCAGGGTGCGAACACCATCCTGATCACGCCGAGTTCCTCGACCGGTGTCCTCGACGCCATCGACCGCGCCCGCAAGGCCGGGGTGCTGGTCATCGCGCTCGACACCGCGACCGAGCCCGACACCGCCGTCGACGCCACTTTCGCCACGGACAACTTCGAGGCCGGACGCCAGCAGGGCGCGTACGTCAAGGCCGCGCTCGCGGGCAAACCGCCGAAGCTGTTCATGGTGGACGGCACCGCCGGATCCACAGTGGACACTCAGCGGCACACCGGGTTCCTCAAGGGCATCGGGCTGACCGACGCCTCGCCGGAGATCAAGGGCAAGACGCCGGCGAACGGTGACCAGAGCCTCGCCCAGCAGGGCGTCGAGAACCTGCTGCAGCGCACCACCGACATCAACGCCGTCTACACGATGAACGAGCCGATGGGCCGCGGCACCTACGCCGCGCTCCAGGCCCGCGGCCTGGTGAACCAGATCGTGATGGGTTCGATCGACGGCGGCTGCGAAGGCGTCAAAAACGTGCGCGACGGTCAGTACGCCGCCACGGTCATGCAGTTTCCGAAGAAGATGGCCGAGCAGGGCGTCCTCGCCGCCATCGAGTACGCCAAGACCGGCAAGAAACCGAGCGGATTCGTGAACACCGGATCCGCGGTGATCACGGACAAGCCGATTCCCGGCGTGGAAAGCCAGGACACCAAGTGGGGCCTCGAGAACTGCTGGGGGACGAAATGACCACCGCCACCCTCAAGGGCAGTGAACGGCCCACGATCGGTGAATTCTTCCTGCGCGCGCCCGCCGTCGGACCGGCGCTTGCCCTGCTCGTCGCGATCGTGGTGTTCTCCCTGTCGACGGACACCTTCCTCGATCTCGACAATCTTTCCCTTGTGGTGCAACAGTCCCTGGTGGTCGGCACGCTCGCACTCGGGCAGACGCTGATCATCCTGACCGCCGGTATCGACCTGGCCAACGCGGCCGCGATGGTGCTCGCGACGCTGATCATGGCGAAGCTCGTCGTCGGCGGCGTCCCCGGGATTTGGGCGCTGCTGCTGGGAATCGTGGCGACGGTGGTGATCGGGATGGTCACCGGCTCCCTGGTCACCCGGATCAAACTGCCGCCGTTCATCGTCACCCTCGGTCTGCTGACCGTGCTCACGGCGGCCGCGAAACTGTTCGCGAGCGGACAGGCCGTCCCGGTCGCCGACGAGCTGCTCAAATGGCTCGGCACCCGCCGCTACCTGTTCGGCGGCATTCCGATCACCTACGGCATGACGCTGGCTTTGCTGATGTACCTGGGGCTTTGGTACGCGCTCACGCGGACCCCGTGGGGCAAGCACGTCTACGCGGTCGGCAACGCGCCGGAATCCGCGCGGCTGTCCGGGATCAAGGTCAACCGGACGATTCTTTCGGTGTACATCGTCGCCGGGGTGATCGTCGGGATCGCCGCCTGGCAGGCGCTCGGCCGCGTGCCGAACGCCGACCCGAACGCGTTCCAGCTCGGCAACCTCGACTCCATCACCGCGGTGGTGCTCGGCGGCGCGAGCCTGTTCGGCGGCCGGGGTTCGGTACTCGGCACGATGATGGGCGCGCTGGTCGTGGCGGTACTGCGGTCCGGGCTGACCCAGCTCGGGGTGGACGCGCTCTACCAGGACGTCGCCACCGGTGCCCTGCTCATCGGCGCCGTCTGCGTCGACCGTTTCGCGAGGAGGCAGCAGTCATGAGCCCCACTCCCACGTTGTCCGCGCAGGGACTGGTCAAACGCTACGGCCGGGTCACCGCCATCGACGGCGCCGACTTCGAACTGTTCCCCGGCGAGGTGCTCGCCGTCGTCGGCGACAACGGCGCCGGGAAGTCGAGCCTCATCAAAGCCCTTTCGGGTGCGGTGATCCCGGACGCCGGTGAGATCAAAGTGGACGGTCAGACCGTCCACTTCAAGTCCCCTTTGGACGCTCGCCACTACGGGATCGAGACGGTGTATCAGGATCTCGCCGTCGCGCCGGCACTCGACATCGCGTCGAACATGTTCCTCGGCCGGGAAAAACGGCGTCAGGACATCTTCGGCAAGGTGTTCCGGAAACTGGACCGGACCGCCATGCGGGACGAGGCGCAGCGGATCCTGGACGAACTCGGCATCAACATCAAATCCATCGCCCAGCCGGTGGAGACGCTGTCCGGCGGACAGCGCCAGGGTGTCGCGGTCGCGCGGGCGGCCGCGTTCGGCACCAAGGCGGTGATCATGGACGAGCCGACCGCCGCGCTCGGCGTCGCCGAATCCGGCAAGGTGCTCGACCTGATCAACCGGATCCGCGAACGCGGCCTGCCGGTGGTGCTGATCAGCCACAACATGCCGCATGTGTTCGACATCGCCGACCGCATCCACGTGCACCGCCTCGGCAAGCGCGTCGCGGTCGTCTCACCGAAGACGCACACGATGAACCAGGTCGTCGGCCTGCTCACCGGCGCGTTGAAAATCGGCGAGAACGGCGAGGTCGAAGAGGTCGCTTCGGCCGTGCACACGGGGTTGTAACGAGTGAGAGTGCTGCTGGCGGGACTGTGCACCGTCGACCAGGTTCAGCGGGTCGCCGAGATCCCGGCACCGGGTGAGAAGGTGCGTTCGCTGTCGATGGACGTCGCCGCCGGGGGGCCGGCGACGAACGCGGCGGTGACCGTGGCCGCGCTCGGCGCCGAGGCGACGCTCCTGACGGTCGCCGGTGCGCATCCGCTGGCCGCACTCGCCCGTGCCGACCTCGATTCACACGGCGTCGACCTCGTCGACCTCGATCCCGAACAGCCCGATCCGCCCGCGATCAGCGCCATCGTCGTGCGCGATTCCGACGGTGAGCGCACGGTCGTCTCGCGCAACGCCCACGCTTCCTCGCGTTTAGTCCTCTCGATGCGTTCCTTGCACGCGCAACTACCGCGTTTAGAGGACGAAATGCCACGATGTGTACTCCTCGACGGGCACCATCCGGAGGTCGCCCTGCACGTGGCGCGCTGGGCGCGGGAGCGGAAGGTGCCGGTGGTGCTCGACGCGGGGAGCTGGAAGCCGGTCTTCGGCGAACTCCTGCCGTTGGTCGACATCGCCGCCTGCTCGTCGCTGTACCGAGGGGATGATCCTCGCGAGTACGGCGTACCGGTCGTGATCACCACGGCGGGGCCGGAACCGGTGCGCTGGACGACGCCGGACAGATCCGGTGCGGTCCCCGTCCCCGTCACCCGGGCGCGTGACACGCTTGGCGCGGGCGACGTCTGGCACGGGGCCTTCGCGTACGCGGTCGCCAGGGGCGCAGGGGACGTCCAGGGCTGGATCGAGTTCGCCAACGAGGTGGCCGCCGAACGGGTGCGGCATGAAGGACCGAGGTCGTGGACGGCCTCGGTCGCGGAGATGGGAGAGGGACTGCCATGACAGCCATGCCATCGGTGTTCGAGGACCTGTTGAGCAGGGCTCAGACGCTGGCGAAGCCGGGACAGCGCAGCGTGCTCGGGATCGTCGGCGCCCCCGCGTCCGGTAAGACGACGCTGGCCTGGGGGTTGGCGAAGGCACTGGGTACGAGGGCGGCCGTGGTCGGGATGGACGGTTTCCACCTGGCGCAGGTGGAACTGCAGCGGCTCGGCCGGGCGGAGCGCAAGGGCGCGCCGGACACCTTCGACGCCGCCGGGTACGTGCACCTGCTGCGCAGGCTCGCCGAGGGCCGCGAGACGGTCTACGCGCCCGAGTTCCGCCGTGAGATCGAGGAGCCGATCGCCGGCGCCGTCGCGGTCACCCCGGACGTCCCGCTGGTCATCACCGAGGGCAATTACCTGCTCCTGCAGGACGATCCGTGGAGCGGCGTGAAGCCGATCCTCGCCGAGTCGTGGTTCCTCGCGCCGGACGAACCCGAGCGCATCGAACGGCTCGTGTCACGGCACCGCCGCTACGGCCGCTCACTGGTCGAAGCGCGTCGCCGCGCACTCGGCTCCGACCAGCGCAACGCCGATTTGATCGCGTCCACCAGTGACCGGGCCGACCTGGTGCTCGAGAACCTTCCCCTGGTCAACTTCGCCATATGACCGGGGTTCTCGTCGTCACTGGCGGCAGCAAGGGCATCGGCGCGGCGGTCTGCGAACTGGCCGCCGCGCGCGGTTACGACGTCGTCGTGAACTACGCGGGCGACGCCGAAGCGGCCGAAGACGTCGCTTCGCGCGTCCGGAAGCACGGCGTCCAGGCGATCACCCAGCGCGGGGACGTCGCGTCCGAAGAGGACGTGGTCGCCCTGTTCGACGCGGCCGTCGAACTCGGCCCGCTCGCCGGGGTGGTCGCGAACGCGGCCATCACCGGCAACACGCCCGGCCGCCTCGACGAGTACGACGTGAACGTCGTCCGCCGCGTGGTCGATGTCAACATCACGGGCGTCTTCCTGTGCGTCCGCGAGGGCATCCGCCGGATGTCCACCCGGTACGGCGGCGACGGCGGCGCGATCGTCACGCTGTCCTCCACCGCCGTGCGGACCGGATCACCCGGGGAATGGGTCCATTACGCGGGTACCAAGGCCGCGGTCGAAACGATGACCTACGGCGTGGCGCAAGAAGTCGCGAAAGAATCCATTCGGGTCAACGCGGTCGCACCGGGGATGATCCATACCGGACTGCACGCCGCGGCGGGGATGCCCGACCGCATGGACCGGCTCGCCCCGACCATTCCGATGGGACGCGCCGGTGAGCCCGGCGAAGTCGCGGAAGCCGTGCTGTGGCTCCTTTCCCCGGCCGCCTCGTACACCACCGGGACGGTGCTGACCGTCGGCGGAGGACGTTGACGACCCGGGCCACGGAGCGGTCACGGGGCGATATCGGGTCCGCGTGCGGTTCAGCCACGTTTTAACACTGTTTCCCGGCCGATATCACGATTCATGTGGGAAGTCGGCGGATCACCTCGGGGCCCGATGTGCCTGTGTCACCCTGGTGGCGTCCCCAAGCTTCTTGATCAGGACGGTCATCCCCGATGTCCAAGCTCATGTCTGTGCACCACCTGGCACTCACCGTGACCGACGTGGACCGGAGCGTGCCCTGGTACGCCCGAGTGCTCGAACTCGAGGAGTTCACGCGTCGCGAAGACCCCGAAACGGGTCTGCGGAAGGTCGTGCTGCGCTCGCCGAGCGAGGGGTTCGCGGTGGTGCTGGTCGAGCACCAGAACACCGAGCGGCCGCGGTTCGACGAACGGCGTACCGGTCTGGACCACGTAGCCTTCAAGGTCTCTTCGCGGTCGGAACTGGCCGAGTGGGAGGCGCGTCTCTCGGAGTACGGCGTCGTCTACACGCCGTCGAAGGGCTCGCGGACGCTGGAGGGCTCCACGGTCATCGTCTTCCGCGATCCCGACGGCATCCAGCTGGAGATCTGGGCTGACCCCGAGGCCTAGGTTGTGCTCTCTTCGGTCTCTTCGGCGGGGCGCCGCATCTCCTGGCGGTAGCGGATCACGCCGTAGGCCGTACCGACCACGAAGAACGCGATGCTGACCCAGAGCGCGACAGTCTTCACCCACGGCAGTTCGTCCAGCAGGCCGGCACCGTAATAGCCGAGCAGCACCAGCGTCGGCACCCAGAGCAGCCCGCCGAGCGCGGTCGCGAGCGCGAACCGGCGGGGATCCATCCGCGCGGTCCCGGCGATCAGCGGCGCCAGCGTGCGGATCCACGGGATCCAGCGCGCGGCCACGATGGCGAAGAAACCCTTGCGATCCAGGAACGCCCTGGCACGTTCGACGTTGTGCCGGTTCAGCACCTTGCCGCCGCGCCGCGCGATCAGTTTCGTGCCGGTCGACCGGCCGATGTAATAGCCGACCTGGTTGCCGAGGATCGCGACGAGCAATGCGGCGGCCGACAGCAGCCACGCGTTCAGGTCGGAGCCGTGCTGCGCGAGGACGACCCCGGCCGCGAACAGCAGGGAGTCGCCGGGCAGGAACAGCCCGATGATCAGCGCGCACTCCACGAAGATGAAGCTGAGCACGATCACCCAGACGAGCACTGGCCCGGCGGTGTCGAGCCAGCTCACGCCGATGCCCGCGGCCTCGGTGTACACCTCACTCACGACGCGAGCCTACGTGTACTCGGCGAACCACATGCGGCCGAACCATGGAATCGGGATGTCCGAAAGGCCCGGTCACGCCTCCCGCAAGTGCAATGAAGGGGCCTTTCATCGCAAAATTCGCGATGAAAGGCCCCTTCATCTCAGCCTCAGGAGTGTTCGACTAGTTCGTCGAGCGCCTGGTCGTAGCTCAGCCGGACGTCGTGTTCGGCCTGGTCACCGCCCAGCAGCTCCACCCGGCTGGTGGCGGGCGGGTAGCCGCTCGCGATCACCGTGTACGTCCCAGCGGGCAGGTCGCTGACCGTGTAGTTGCCCTCCGCGTCGGTCCTCGCCACGGCGGCGACGCCACCCGACGAATCCAGCACGGTGATCCGCGCGTCCGGCACCACCCGGTCGCCGTCGGTACGGGCGACCCCGCTCAGCAGGATCGTGCTGACCAGTTCGACGTCGTGGCGCAGCACGCCGGCGCCGGTGGCGGTCAGCGTCGCCGCGACCGGCCGGAACCAGCGGCCGCTGGCGACGATCGTGTACCGCCCGCCGACGATGCCGGCGAACGAGTAGACGCCGTTCTCGTTCGTGTGGGTCCTGGCGACCTGATTGCCGTTGTGGTCGATCAGGGTCAGTGCCGCACCCGAGACGTTCGTGGCGTCGTCCCGGCGGACGTGCCCGGTGATCTGGGCGGATCCCGCCCGGAACACGCCGTTGCCGTTGCCGTTCCCGTTGGTCAGCGCGTGCTTGCCGGGCTCGACAGGCGCGGTCACGACCGTCTTCTCGGCAGGCGTCTCGTCCTCTTCCAAGAGGGCTTCGCCGCCTTCGAGGGCCGAAGCCGCAGAGGGTGCCGAGCCGCCGAGCAGCGGGATCTCCTTCATGAACATCAGCACCAGCGTCGCCAGCAGCGCGACCGCGCCCGCCACGTAGAACACCGTGGTGATCGACTCGGTGAAGCCGATCAGCACCGGGGTCTTGATGGCCTCGGGCAGGGTCGCGATACCGCTCGTGTTCGACTGCAGGTCACCGAGCGCCGCGGCCTGGGGTCCGGTCGGCGCGTTGCCGCCGAACGCCTTGGTGATGTTGCCGGGCAGGACGTTGAACAGGATCGTCAGGAACACCGCGACACCCGCGGTACCACCGATCTGCCGGAAGAACGTCGCCGAAGCGGTCGAGACCCCCATGTCGCTGCGCGGGCCCGCGTTCTGCACCGCGATGATCAGCGTCTGCATGCAGGCACCGAGGCCGAGACCGATGATCGCGGCCGCGACCAGCGGGTGCCACAGCGCGCTGTTGTACTCGACCTGCGCGAAGAAGAACGCGCCGCCCGCGATCAGCAGCGTGCCGACCACCGGGAACACCTTGTAGCGGCCGGTCTTGCTGGTGATCTGGCCCGAGATGATCGAACCGCTCATGATGCCCGCCATCAGCGGGATCATCAGCAGACCCGATTCGGTCGGCGAGAACTCCTGAACCACCTGCATGTACTGCGGGATCATCATGATCGCGCCGAACATCGCGACACCGACGATGATGCCGCCGACGATCGCGACCGTGAAGGTCGAGTTCTTGAACAGCCGCAGCGGGATCAGCGCCGCGTCCTTCATCAGCTTCTCGATGAAGATGAACGCCACGACACCGATGGCGCCGATGATGTAGCAGATGATCGCGTTCTGCGAGCCCCAGCCCCACTTGTTGCCCTGCTCGGCGACGATCAGGAACGGCACCACGGCGACGACGAGCGCGAGCCCGCCCCACCAGTCGATCTTGTGATCGTGGCGCTGGTGCGGCACGTTGAGCACCCGGGCGACGACGAACAGCGCGACGATCGCGATCGGCACGTTGATCAGGAACACCCAGCGCCAGCCGGCGATGTCGTAGCCGAAGACGCTGCCGAGCTTGTCGAAGTCGGCGAAGAACCCGCCGAGCACCGGGCCGAGCACGGTGGAGATACCGAACACGGCGAGGAAGTAACCCTGGTAGCGGGCGCGTTCCCGCGGCGGCACGATGTCGCCCATGATCGTCATCGCCAGCGACATCAGACCGCCGGCGCCGAGGCCCTGGATCGCGCGGAACGCGGCCAGCTCGTACATCGACGTCGCGAACGCCGAGGCGATCGAGCCGACCAGGAAGATCGAGATCGCGGCGATGTAGAACGGCTTGCGCCCGTAGATGTCGGACAGCTTGCCGTAGATCGGTGTGACGATCGTCGACGTGATCAGGTAGGCCGTGGTGATCCACGCCTGCAGGTCGAACCCGTTGAGGTCATTGGCGATCCGGACGATCGAGGTACCCACGATCGTCTGGTCGAGTGCCGCCAGGAACATGCCCGACATCAGGCCGATCAGGATCGTGACGATCTGACGGTGGCTGAGCCGGGGACCATCTTCTTGGATGGCTGGCGGACTTTCTACGGTGGTACTCATTGCTTCAGGCCCCCTTGGCCTTCGACGCCGACGCGGGGTCGGCGAACTGTGGAGATGTTTTTTCGATGTCGTCGTTCAGCCGGTGGAACAGCGAGTTGAGGGTTTCCCGGTCGGCGTCGGACCAATCACCGAGTACCTCGGCGAGCCATTGATTCCGTTGCTTGCGGTTCTCCTCGAAGACCCGGAGTCCTTCGGCGGTCGGTGCGAGCAGGCAGGCGCGGCCGTCTTCAGGGTCGGCCAGCCGTTCGACCAGCCCGTGCTGGACGAGAGAACTCGACTGCCTGCTGATGGTCGAGATCTCGGAGTGCAGGAACTCGGCGAGTTTGCTGGTTCGCTGAGGACCGACGTGGATGAGGCAGAAGAGGATCGCGTACGCGGCCCGCTCGATGCCGTCCGGTCCTTGCTTGGACACCTGGGACTTCGCCCGGTTGACCAGGCGCACGAGCCGCACGAGCTCATGCCCGAGGGTGTCGGCCAGATCGAGGTCGGACTTCGACCTGGTGCCGGGTGTCGTGGGTGTCATGGTGGTCTCTCTCGCCGGTTGCTTGGTCACTGCAACTAGTTGCCTAGAGCAAGGATGTTCCTCTCAAGAGTGCTTCGCAAGGAGAAAGTGACCTTGTGTGTCGGATGACACTTTAGTTGCCGCATGCAAGCACATTTATTCGTGCATGTTTGTCCGATTCGCCCGTCTTGGGGCGCTGAACAGGGCTTTTGCTCGTCGTTGGAACAAGCCGGGCCTGTCGCGCTTTGATGGAGTCATGACCGACTCCGCGCTTTACGCGATCCTCGCCGACCGCAACTTCGGCACCCTCGCCACCATCAAGCGCGACGGCAGGCCTCAGTTGTCGACCGTCAACTACCTCTACGACGCGGACGCCGGCGCGATCCTGATCTCGATCACCGAGCCGCGCGCCAAGACCAAGAACCTCCGCCGCGACCCGAGGGCGACCTTCCACGTGTCGACCGAAAGCGGCGATGGCTACGTCGTCGTCGAGGGTCCTGCCGTCTTGACGCCGACCGCCGCCTCTCGGGACGATGCCACCGTCGACGCGCTGGTGGATCACTACCGCCGGGCTCGTGGCGAGCATCCGGACTGGGACGAGTTCCGCGACGCCATGGTCGCCGACCAGCGTGTCCTGCTGACCATCCCGATCGAGCGCGTCTACGGCCTCCAGATGTAGCGGGGTCAGCCCTGAATGCGGGCCTTGATCTCGTCGATGCGGTCCAGCAGGGCGCTCGCGTCGTCCCGGCCGAGTGCGGCCCGCAGATATAGGCCATCGCCCACCAGGATGACCAGTTCGGCGGTCAGCGGGTCGTCGACGTGCTCACTGATCAGGTCGTGCACCTTCTGGTTGTAGGTCTGCACGATCTCGTAGACCCGCGGTTCGTTGAGCATGATCCGGATCGTCGCCATCGTCGTGCGGTGCAGCGGCTTGCGCTGGGTCACGTCGGTGATGGCGGTGCGCAGGTACCAGGAAACAACGCCTTCGGGCGCCTTCTGCGCCTGTTCGAGATCCTCCTCGGACAAGGTGGCGAGGCGGTCCATCAGGCCGTCGACCAGCGCTTCCTTGGAGCCGAAGTGGTAGAGCAGGCCGCCCTTCGAGACCCCGGCGTGCGCCGCGACGGCTTCGAGGGTGATTCCGCCGGGGCCTTGCTCGATGAGGATCTCCTCGTACGAATCGAGGATGCGTTCCTTCGCCGTGGGCTTCGCCATATCGGTTGACTATACCGTCCGGACGGTTTACTTTCGAACAGGGCGGTAACTGTACCGTCCGGACGGTTTACCTAAATGAGGAGAGTGCGCCATGGCGAGGCGCAGGCAGTGGTGGGCGTTGGCGGTACTGGTGCTTCCGGTGCTGCTGATCAGCGTGGACATGACGGTGCTCGGCTTCGCGCTGCCGTTCCTGTCCGAGGATCTGGCGCCCACCGGTGCGGAGCAGTTGTGGATCGTCGACATCTACTCGTTCATGCTGGCGGGTCTGCTGGTGTTGATGGGCACGCTCGGTGACCGCATCGGCCGCCGGAAGCTGCTGCTCATGGGTGCCGCCGCGTTCGGTGCCGCCTCGGTGCTCGCGGCCTTCTCGACCAGCGCGTTCATGCTGATCATCGCCCGCGCGTTGCTCGGTGTCGGTGGCGCGACGCTGATGCCGTCGACGCTGTCGCTGATCCGCAGCATCTTCCTCGACGCCAAACAGCGCCGGATCGCGATCGGCGTGTGGAGCGCCGGGTTCTCCGGCGGGATGGCGGTCGGGCCGGTGCTCGGCGGTTGGCTGCTGGAGCATTTCTGGTGGGGTTCGGTGTTCCTCATCAACGTCCCGGTGATGCTGGTACTGCTGATCGTCGGACCGTTCGTGCTGCCGGAGGCGCGTGACCCGAAGCCGGGCCGCTTCGACCCGCTCTCGGCGTTGTTGTCACTGGCCGCGATGCTGCCGGTGGTCTACGGCATCAAGCTGATCGCCGAGCACGGCTTCACCTGGAACGCCGCGATCAGCATCCTGATCGGTCTCGCGCTCGGCGTCGCGTTCGTGCGCAGGCAGAACCACCTCGACGAGCCGATGCTCGATTTGAAGCTGTTCTCGAACCGGGCCTTCAGCGCTTCGGTCGTGACGAACATGCTCGGCGTGTTCGCCATGGTCGGCCTGCTGTTCCTGGTGCCGCAGTACCTGCAGCTGGTGCTCGGACTGACCCCGGTCGTCGCGGCGCTGTGGATGCTGCCGGCGACGGCCGCCGGTGTCACCGGTGCGCTTCTCGCGGCTTGGCTCGCGAAGCGGATCCGGGTTTCCGTGCTGGTCAGTGGTGGCCTGCTGGTCGCCGCCGTCGGGTTCCTGGCGTTGACGCAGGTCTCGTCCGGCGGCGGACTCGCGTACGTCGTGGTGTCGTTCACGCTGCTCGGGGGCGGTGTCGCCCTGTCGGAAACGCTGACGAACGACCTGGTCGTCTCGGCCGCTCCGGCCGAGCGGGCCGGAGCGGCGTCGGCCATCTCCGAGACCGGGTTCGAGCTGGGCGGTGCGCTCGGCACCGCGATCCTGGGCAGTGTCGCGACCGCGGTCTACCGCGCCGGCCTGCCGGAGGGCACCGCCGAATCCGCACGCGACACCCTGGGCGGCGCTGTCGCGACGGCGCAACAGCTCGCTCCCGCTGAGGGGCAGGCGCTCCTGGAGTCGGCTCGTGAAGCCTTCACCCAAGGGGTGCACGTCACCGCATGGGCAGGCGTCGTCGTGCTCGTCTATACGGGTGTACAGGCCTACGTTCTCCTTAACCGGAAGAAAAATTCCGCAGTGCGGATCTGATGCGCTTACGATGGAGGTATGAGCGACGAAGCCTTGGTCACCCGCCTCCGTGAGCACCTGGGAAAGGCCGCGGTGCTCACCGACTCCGACGTCACGGACGCCTACTCGCGCGACATGATGCCGCTGGCCGCGTCGGGCAAGCCACTCGCGGTGGTGCTGCCGTCCGATGTGGAGGGTGTGCAGGCCGTGGTCAAGGCCTGCGCGGAGTTCGGGGTACCGATCGTGCCCCGCGGCGCCGGCAGCGGCCTGTCCGGCGCCGCCAACGCGATCGACGGCTGCGTCGTGCTGGTGCTGACCAAACTCGACCAGGTCGTCGAGATCGACGCGGCCAACCGGCTCGCCGTCGTGCAGCCCGGTGTGGTGAACCTCGATTTCCGCAACGCGGTGGAGAAGCACGGCCTGTTCTATCCGCCGGACCCGTCCAGCTACGACTGGTGCACCATCGGCGGCAACCTGTCCACCAACGCCGGAGGCTTGTGCTGTGTGAAGTACGGCGTCACCACGGACTCCGTGCTGGGCCTGGAAGTCGTGCTCGCCGACGGGTCGGTGCTCAAGACCGGACGCCGCACGGTGAAGGGCGTCGCGGGCTACGACCTCGCGCGGCTCTTCGTCGGCAGCGAAGGCACGCTCGGCGTGATCACACAGGCGACAGTGGCGCTGAAACCGTTGCCCCAGTTGCCTTCGACCTTCGTCGCGGGCTTCAGCAGCACGGAGGCCGCCGGTGAAGCCGTCGCTCGAGTCGTGCGCGAGGGGCTGGTGCCGTCACTGCTGGAGATCATGGACGCGACGTCCATCAAAGCCGCCGAGACCTATCTCAAGACCGACGTCGGCGCGGGAACGGACTGCAAGGCCCTGCTGCTCGCGCAATCCGACTCCGGCGGCGAAGTCGCGCGGCGGGAACTCGCGGCGCTGGAACAGATTTGCGTCGACTGCGGCGCGGATCTCGCCTACGCCACCGACGATCTCGAAGAGGGCAAGATGCTGCTGCAGGTGCGGCGGGTCGTGCTCACCGCGCTGGAGCTGTACGGCGTCTGGTTGACCGACGACGTCTGCGTGCCGCGCCCCCGGATCGCCGAACTGATCGCCGGATGCGAGCGGATCAGCGAAGAGGTGGGGCTGCGGATCGCCGTCGTCGGCCACGCCGGTGACGGCAACATGCACCCGACGATCGTCTACGCGCCGGACTCCGAGGACGAATTCGCCCGCGCTCGGAAGGCTTTCGACGCGATCCTCGAGGTCAGCCTGTCGCTGGGCGGGACGGTCACCGGTGAGCACGGCATCGGCCGGATCAAACGCGAGTGGCTCGCCAAGGAGATCGGCGAAGTGGGGCTCAAGGTGCACCGCCAGATCAAGCAGGCGCTGGACCCGGAGAACCTCTTCAACCCGGGCTCGATGTTCTCCCTCTGACGCCTCGTGAGTGGTAGGAACGGTTCTATTGAGGGGTAAGGCGAAGTTGTCTTGGTCGATGTCATTGGGGACATCGTCGGCGGGCGTGGGGGTGTGGCGCCCGAGGCCGCGGCGTGGTGCCCGCGTCCATGAAGGAATTGGGACGTTGAGTGTCCCGATTCCTTCATAGACGAACCTGCGTCGACCCGCGTCGTCATGGGCTGTCGCCACGAATTGGCGACGGAACCCGGCGGGATGGTGGCCTGGGTGACGTGACACCGCACTCGCGTGCCCAGAGTCGGATGCCTTTCGCGAGTGTGCCCAGGCCGTGAGGCCCACCAACGCGTAGTGAAGGCCTCCTTCCCTACCTTCAGGGTCAGGGGCCCGGCAAAGTCGCATAACTGCTGGTCGGCTCCGCCGCTAGAGCGGGGTCAAGGCGAACGTGTCGTGGCGGACCCGGCGGGAGCGGGTTCACGTAAAAGGGGCCTCACCTGGCTCCCGACTGTCCATAAGGGACACTTTT
>NZ_JBVKAE010000059.1:0-37917 GCF_055598845.1 Amycolatopsis sp. NPDC039088
ACGCTCACGCACCTCACGCGGATGCCTCGAAGACCGGCCCATAACTCCATCCTCACTCACACGATGGAGCCTCCATCAAACCCGGGGCGGTTCACCTGAGCGTAGGGAAGGAGTAAGAGAGCGGTCGGTCCAATGACCCGAATCACTCACGACCAGGTGGGGGATAGGGTGGGGGAATGAGTGACGCGGAGACGTTGTTCGAGCGGATCATCGCGGGTGAGATCCCGTCCGAGAAGGTGTACGAGGACGCGACCACGTACGCGTTCCGTGACATCGCGCCGCAGGCGCGGGTCCACGTGCTCGTGGTGCCGAAGAAGCGGTTCCGGAACCTGGCCGAACTGGCCGCCGCCGAACCGCAGCTTCTCGCCGACGTCGCGGCCACCGCCAAGAAGGTCGCCGAGCTCGAGGGGATCGCCGAATCCGGCTACCGGGTGGTGTTCAACACCGACGGTGACGCCGGGCAGACCGTCTTCCACGTGCACGCGCACGTGCTCGGTGGCGAGCAGCTGGGGCATTTCGGGCGCTGAAGCGCACAGCCGGGAGAAACCGAACTGCGTGCCGCCACCCGCAACCAGTAGCATCGACCTTGTCAGTGTCGTTGAAAATCGCAGCGTAAGCGCAGGAAGTAGGCCCGAGGCCACGTGGCCGGAACCGTACCGGGTGAAGCCGCCCGCCCCGACGTCCCCCTGGACGTCACAGCGAAGGCCGACGAGGCCACCGTCACCGAAGCGGCCCAGTCCCGATTCCCCATCCCCGACGCCGCCGCGCTCAGCCTGCTCGGCTCGAGGGACGAAAACCTCCGGGTCGCCGAGGAACTCCTCGCCGCCGACGTCCACGTCCGGGGCAACGAGGTCACCCTGACCGGGGCACCCGCCGACGTCGCCTTCGCCGAGCGTGTCTTCGCCGAACTCGTGACGCTCGCCGGCCGCGGCCAGCAGGTCGACCCGGCCACCGTCCGCCGCACCGTCGGCATGCTCTCCACCGGTGACCACGAGTCACCGGCCGAAGTGCTGAGCATGAACATCATCTCCCGGCGCGGCAAGACGATCCGGCCCAAGACGCTCAACCAGAAGCGCTACGTCGACGCCATCGACAAGCACACGATCGTCTTCGGCATCGGCCCCGCCGGTACCGGCAAGACGTACCTCGCCATGGCCAAGGCCGTCCAGGCGCTGCAGGCGAAGCAGGTCACGCGCATCGTGCTGACCCGGCCCGCGGTCGAAGCCGGTGAGCGCCTCGGTTACCTGCCGGGCACGCTCAACGAGAAGATCGACCCGTACCTGCGCCCGCTCTACGACGCGCTGCACGACATGGTCGAGCCCGAGTCGATCCCCCGGCTGATGCAGGCGGGCACCATCGAGATCGCGCCGCTCGCGTACATGCGTGGCCGCACCCTCAACGACGCCTTCATCATCCTCGACGAGGCGCAGAACACCACGCCGGAACAGATGAAGATGTTCCTCACCCGGCTCGGGTTCGGCGCCAAGATCGTCGTCACCGGCGACGTCACCCAGGTCGACCTGCCCACCGGTCAGAAGAGCGGTCTGCGGGTGGTCCGGGACATCCTCGAAGGCGTCGACGACCTGCACTTCGCCCAGCTCACCAGCCAGGACGTGGTGCGGCACAGGCTCGTCGGCGACATCGTCGACGCGTACGAGAAGTGGCAGGCACTGCAGGACAGCCAGGACAAGGGCAACGGCTGGAAAGGGCAACGGCGATGAGGAATGAGCGGCTGTCGCCCGCGCTGCGCACCGTCGGGGATGAAGCATGAGCATCGAGATCGCCAACGAATCGGGTGTCAACGTCGACGAGAGCTCGATCGTGTCGGCCGCCCGGTTCGCGCTCGACAAGATGGAGGTCAGCCCGCTCGCCGAGCTGTCCATCCTGCTCGTCACCCTCGAGGTGATGGAGGACCTGCACGAACGCTGGATGGACCTGCCCGGTCCCACCGACGTGATGGCCTTCCCGATGGACGAGCTCGACTCGTCGCGCCGCCCGGACGCACCCGACGCGTCGCCCGCGCTGCTCGGCGACATCGTGCTGTGCCCGGCGTTCGCGAAGGACCAGGCCAAGACGGCCGGGCACGCGCTGATCGACGAGCTGCACCTGCTCACCACGCACGGCGTGCTGCACCTGCTCGGCTACGACCACGCCGAACCCGCCGAGGAACGTGAGATGTTCGGTCTGCAGAAGCGGATCCTCGGCGAGTTCCAGGCGGCCGTGGCCGCGGTGAACCGGCGCGACGCGCAGCGCACCGCGGACGACAGGCTCCTCGGCACCGCCGGTCTCGACGCCGTGCCCGCCGACGAACCCCCCGCTTAGACATGGGTAGTCCCACGGCACTGCTGGTCATCGCCATCGCGCTGATCCTGCTCGCCGGGGTGTTCGCCGCGGCCGACGCGGCGGTCAGCACCGTCTCCAAGGCCCGCGCCGACGGCCTCGTCCGGATGGGCAGGCCGGGCGCGCGCCAGCTCGCGCTGGTCATCGCCGAACGCCGCCGCCACATCAACCTGATCCTGCTGCTGCGGATGACCTGCGAGCTGACCGCCACCGTGCTGGTCACCGTCGACATCCTCGGCTGGGTCCGGCCGCTGTGGCTCGCCATCGTCGTCGCCGCGGCCGTGATGGTCGTGGTGAGCTACGTGCTCATCGGGGTCGGCCCGCGCACCCTCGGCCGCCAGCATCCGTACCGGATCGGCCTGGTCGTCGCGGGGCCGGTCCGCGTCCTCGGCACGGTGCTCGGCCCGCTCAGCAAACTGCTGATCGTCCTCGGTAACGCCATCACCCCCGGCCAAGGTTTCCGCGAAGGCCCGTTCACCTCCGAAGTCGAGCTGCGTGAACTGGTCGACCTGGCCCAGGAACGCGGCGTCGTCGAGGAATCCGAACGCGAGATGATCCACTCGGTGTTCGAGCTCGGCGACACCGTCGCGCGCGAGGTCATGGTGCCGCGTACGGAGATCGTCTGGATCGAGCACGAGAAGACCGTGCGCCAGGCGCTCGCGCTGGCCCTGCGCACCGGGTTCACCCGGCTGCCGGTGATCGGCGAATCCGTCGACGACGTCGCGGGCGTGGTCAACATCAAGGACCTCATGCAGGCGTACATGGCCGAGGGCGGTCAGCAACGCCGGGTCGAAGAGCTGATGAACCCGGCGGGTTTCGTGCCGGATTCGAAGCGGCTCGACGAGCTGCTCAAGGAGATGCAGGTCTCGCACAACCACATGGCGATCGCGGTCGACGAGTACGGCGGCACCGCGGGCCTGCTCACCATCGAGGACATCCTCGAGGAGATCGTCGGCGAGATCACCGACGAATCCGACACCGACGAACGCCCCGAGGTCGAGGAACTCGACAACGGCGCGGTCCGCGTGTCGTCCCGCCTCTCGATCGACGACCTGGGCGAACTGTTCGGAATCGACCTCGAAGACCATGACGTGGAGACCGTGGGCGGGCTGCTCGCCGAGCGACTCGGTAGGGTCCCGCTGCCGGGGGCCGAAGCCGAGGTCGCCGGACTTCGGCTGTTCGCCGAAGGCGGTAAGGACCGGCGCGGGCGGATGCGGATCACCACGGTGGTCGTCCACCCCGCCGACGCGGACGCGGTGACCGACGCTGCCCAGGGCAGGCGCCGTACCCGGCTTCCGCAGCCCGATGAAAGTGACAGGAGTGTCGAACATGCCTGAGCTGGACGCCGAGGACGAGAAGCTGGTGACCCTGGCCAGGTCCGCGCGAGCCCGCACCCAGGCCGCCGAAGGCGCCGCGCTCCGCGACACCGACGGCCGTACCTACGCGGCGAGCACGGTCGATCAGCCGTCCTTCAAGCTCACCGCGCTGCAGGCCGCCGTCGCGGCCGCCGTTTCGAGTGGGGCCGAAGGAATCGAGGCCGCCGTCGTGGTCACCCCGGAGGGCCTGCTGAAGGGTGCCTCGGTCCAGGCGGTGCGGGACATCGCCGAAGCGGCCCCGATCTATCTGGTCGATCCCAGTGGCAAGGTGCTGAACTGATGGCCGAGCCGCATCGCTCCGGATTCGCCTGTTTCGTCGGACGGCCGAACGCGGGCAAGTCGACGCTCACCAACGCGCTCGTCGGCAGCAAGGTCGCGATCACCTCCAGCAAACCGCAGACCACGCGGCACGCCATCCGCGGCATCGTCCACCGCGAAGACGCGCAGCTGGTGATCATCGACACACCGGGACTGCACCGGCCGAGGACACTGCTGGGCGAGCGGCTCAACGACATCGTCCACTCGACATGGTCCGAAGTGGACGTCGTCGGACTTTGCGTGCCCGCCAACGAAAAAGTCGGTCCCGGTGACCGGTTCATCGCCGCCGAACTCAAGAAGATCGCCCAGCGCACCCCGGTGATCGGCATCGTCACCAAGACGGACCTCGTGAAACCCGAGCAGGTCGCCGAGCAACTGCTCGCCCTGCAGGAGGTCATGGAGTTCGCCGAACTCATCCCGGTGTCCGCTGTGGACGGTTTCCAGGTCGGCGCGCTCGCGGACCTGCTGGTGCGGCACCTTCCCGAAGGCCCGCAGCTGTATCCGGGCGGCGAACTCACCGACGAGCCGGAGCAGACCCTGGTCGCCGAGCTGATCCGCGAGGCGGCCCTGGAGGGCGTCCGTGACGAACTTCCGCACTCGATCGCCGTCACCGTGGAGGAAATGCTGCCGCACGAGGGCAGGGACGACATGATCGACGTCCACGCGTTCCTCTATGTGGAACGACCGAGCCAGAAGGGCATCATCCTCGGGCACAAGGGGGAGCGCCTCAAGGACGTCGGCGCCCGCGCCCGGCAGCAGATCGAGGGGCTCCTCGGTACGAAGGTCTATCTCGACCTGCACATCAAGGTGGCCAAAGAGTGGCAGCGCGACCCCCGTCAGTTGCGACGGCTGGGCTTCTGACCGCTTTTACCTGAACGGTATGTCTCGATTCGGTCGCGGAGACCGGTTGATGGTGTGGAACCGGACGGGTGACCCTAGAGTCTCACTCCTCGACTCCGGTGATCGCTGATCGGGCGGCGCGCGCCCGGGTCGATTTGCACATCATCATTCGTGAAGGGAAAGCGGTAAATGACCGACAACCAGGGCCTGCCCAACTACTCCGGCGACCCTCAGGGCGGGGGCGGCTTCAACAACCCCGGCCCGCCGCCCAACAACAACCTGGTGTGGGCGATCCTCACCACGATCCTGTGCTGCCTGCCCTTCGGCATCGTCGCGATCGTCAAGGCGAACCAGGTGAACACCCTCTGGGCGCAGGGCCAGCCCGCCGCGGCGCAGGAAGCGGCCGACCAGGCGAAGAAGTGGTCGATCATCGCGGCGATCGTCGGTGTCGTGCTCGCCATCCTGTACGTCGTCTTCTTCGTCGTTCTCGGTGTCTTCGCGTCGTCCGTCGACGTGAACAACTACCGCTGATAGCGGCGATCGAGGGGGAGACCTCATGACCGACCAGTACCCGAACTACCCGCCTCCTGGCGGGCCTCCGCCGCAGCAGCCCTATTACGGTGGCATGCCGAACTACAGTCCGCCGCCGGACAACAACCTCGTGTGGGCCATTCTCTGCACGGTGTTGTGCTGCTTGCCGCTGGGTATCGTCGCGATCGTGAAGTCGAGCCAGGTGCAGACGTTGTGGGCGCAGGGCTTCCACGCCGAAGCCCAGAAGGCGGCCGACGACGCGAAGAAGTGGTCGATGTGGGGAGCGATCGCCACCGGCGGTCTTTTCCTGCTGTACATCATCTTCATCGTGGTGATGATCATCATCGGCGCGTCGGCGGGAAGCTTCACGCCGTGACGACGTCCGTCTACACGGGATTCCCGGCGCGCGGGTTCAAGGCAAAGGCCCGCGCGCTGGGGCCGCCGCTCGCCATCGCGGCAGGCGCCGGGCTCGGCTGTGTCGCATTGTGGCTGGGCGATCCCACCACCCCCGGCGGACCGCTTCCGGTCTGTCCCACCAAAACACTGCTGGGCATCGCCTGCCCCGGTTGCGGTGGCATGCGCATGGTCTACAGCGCGCTGCACGGAGACATCCCCGCCGCGCTGCACTACAACGCGGTGTCCTTTGTGGTCGTTCTGCTGCTCGTCTGGAGCACTGTCGCCTGGACGGTCGGCAGGCTTCGCGGCAGGCCGGTGAACAGCTGGCTGCACTGGCGCTGGACGCCGCTCGCGTTCGGTGTCGTGTTCGTCGTCTGGTTCGTCATCCGTAACCTGCCCTTCGCTCCGTTCACCTCCCTTTACGTCTGAGTGACGGGCCGAGGCCCGGATCGTCGGTGGCACCGAGTACGCTCCCGCGCACCGGTCTGCTCGGTGTGTACCCATGCCGTACATTCAGGCCGGGTCGCCGCACGAGGGCCCCGTGCGCCAGGGGGCGAGGAACCAGCGAGGGGATTTCGATGACCACTCCCTACGGCCAGCAGCCGCCGGGACACCAGCCGCCGCCCGGGTTCGGGCCTCCTCCGGGGGAGGGGCAGCAGGGGGTGGGGCAGCAGGGGCAGTCCCAGCAGTCCCCGTTCGGGCAGCAGCCGCAGCAACAGCAGTCACCCTTCGGTCAGCAGCCCGGCCAGCCCCCGTTCGGGCAGCAGCCGCCGTACGGGCAGGCGCCGTTCGGCCAGGCTTCGCCGTACGGCCTGCCTTCGCACGCGTACGCGCACTGGGGCAAGCGGCTCGCCGCGATGCTGCTCGACTTCAGCCCGATCATCTTGGTCTACATCATCGGCGGGATCTACTACCTGGTGACCAAGTCCGAAGCCAGCATCGCGCTGGGCATCGCCGGGATCGTCTTCATGGGTTTCACCATCTGGAACCGGTGGATCCTGATGGGCACCACCGGGCAGTCGCTCGGCAAGCGGTTCCTGAAGATCAAGCTTGTCAAGCAAACCACCGGCGAGCCGCTCGGCATCGGGATGACGATCGCCCGCGAGTTCTGCCACTTCTTCGACAACTTCCTCTTCGGCCTCGGCTACTGGTGGCCGCTGTGGGACCTGAAGCGGCAGACCTTCGCGGACAAGATCGTCGGCACGATCGTGCTTCCCGCCGACGCCGAGGCGCCCGGAGCGCAGCAGCAGTTCGGCGGCCAGGCCGGTTTCCCCGCGCCGCAGTCGTCGCCGTTCGGGCAGCCCCAGCAGGCCCCGTCGGGTGCCTTCGGCCAGCCGCAGCAGCAGACGCCGTTCGGGCAGCAGCAACCTCAGCAGCCCCAGCCGTTCGGGCAGCAGCCGCCGGGAACCGCGACCCCGTCCTCGGAGTCCCAAACCGAACCGGGCTTCGGCGAGTCCGAGCCGACCCAGGTGCTTCGCCCCGGTCAGTCCCAGCAGGCGCCGTCCGGGTTCGACGAAGCCGAGCCGACGCAGAAGCTCACGCCGGAACAGCTGAGGCAGCAGCTGCCCGGTGCGGACGGGCCGAACGGGCCCGGAACGCCGCAACAGTAAGAAATGACCGGCGGGATCCACCCGCCGGGAAGCACGACAAAAGTGGGGAACCCGATGACGAACCCGTACGGCCAGCAGCCCGGCTACGGCCAGCAGCAGCCTTATGGCCAGCAGCCTCAGCCCGGCTACGGACCTCCGTCCGGCGCCACGCCCGCACCGTACGGCCAGCCTTCCGGGGCGAACCCGATGCCGTACGGCCAGCCGGCGCCTTACGGTCAGCCGTCGCCGTACGGCCAGCCCGCGCCCTACGGCGCTCCGGGCGGCATGCCCGGCGGCGGGGACATCAACTCGATCCCCGACTACAAGGGCTGGGCGATCGGCTGCATCTTCCTCTGCTGGATCGTCGCGATCTTCGCGATCATGAAGTCCAACGAGGTCAACACCTACAAGATGCAGGGCAACTACGCCGCCGCCATGGACGCGTCGAAGTCGACGAAGACCATGTGCATGATCGCGTCGATCATCGGTGGCGTCGGCTGTCTGCTCTCCCTGCTCTGGATCATCGTGGGCATCGCGACGGCGTTCTAACCCCGAAACAACAACGAGGACTCTTTAAATGACCAACCCTTACGGCCAGCAGCAGCCCTACGGGCAGCAGCAGCCTGGCTATGGACCCCCGTCCGGCGGCATGCCCGCTCCCTACGGCCAGCCCGCCCCGTACGGCCAGCCGTCTCCCTACGGCGCACCGGGCGGTATGCCCGGCGGTGGCGGCGACATCAACGCCATCAAGGACTACAAGGGCTGGGCGATCGGCTGCATCTTCCTCTGCTGGATCATCGCGATCTTCGCGATCATGAAGTCCAACGAGGTCAACACCTACAAGATGCAGGGCAACTACGCCGCCGCCGCGGACGCGTCGAGGTCGACGCGGACCATGTGCATGATCGCGTCGATCATCGGTGGTGTCGGCTGCGCCTTCGCCATCGTGATGATCGTCATCTCGATCATCGCGGCTTCGACGGCGACCTACAGCAGCTGCTACGGCAGCTACTGCTGATTCCAGGGCGCACCACCCCGATGTCGGTCCCAGGTGGGACGATGTCGGGGTGGTGAACCTCTATCGCGACACCGGAGTGGTGTTGCGGACGCACAAACTGGGTGAGGCCGACCGGATCATCACCCTGCTCACGCGGCGGCACGGCAAGGTCCGTGCGGTCGCGAAAGGCGTGCGTCGGACCTCGTCGCGCTTCGGGGCGCGTTTGGAGCCGTTCGGGCACGTCGACGTCCAGTTCTACACCGGCCGTTCGCTCGACGTGATCACCCAGGTCGAGACGGTCGACGCCTTCGCCTCGCCGCTGGTGGCCGATTATCAGCGCTACACCGCGGCGAGCGCCATCGCCGAGACGGCCGACCGGCTGTCCGCCGAAGAGGGCGAACCGGTACTCAAGCTCTACATGCTCGTCGTCGGCGCCCTGCGGGCACTCGCGGGCGGCGAACGCGACAGCTCCCTCGTCCTCGACGCCTTCTTCCTGCGGGCCATGGCCTACGCGGGATGGGCACCCGCGATCACCGAATGCGCCCGGTGCGGCCTGCCAGGACCGCACAAGGCGTTCAGCGTGTCGGCGGGCGGTTCGATGTGCCCGGATTGCCGGGTTCCCGGCTGTGTCCACCCCTCCCAGGAGGTGCTGACCCTGCTCGCGGCGCTCCTGCACGGGGAGTGGCCGGTGGCCGAAGCGGCGCTGCCGGTGCCGCGGCGGGACGCTTCGGGGCTGGTCGCGGCGCATCTGCAGTGGCATCTGGAGCGTCAGCTGCGGTCGCTGCCGCTGGTGGAGAGGCGTGCGCGGGAGGGCGTCACCGGAGCGCAGTAGGGTCGCAGGCACAGGTTCACTCGATCAGGAGGCTCGAAGGTGCTGCGCAGGGGACGCGAGAACAAGGCGTCACAATTCGAACTTCGCGCGCCGGAGCCGCATCCGTCCGGTGCCCGGCCGCCGGAGATCCCCCAGGAACTCCTCCCGAAGCATGTGGCGCTGGTGATGGACGGCAACGGCCGCTGGGCCAACCAGCGCGGCCTGCCTCGGATCGAAGGCCACAAGCGCGGCGAAGCGGTGATGATCGACGTCGCCAGCGGCGCCGTGGAACTCGGTGTCAAATGGCTGTCGGTGTACGCGTTCTCCACCGAGAACTGGAAGCGGAGCCCGGAAGAGGTCCGCTTCCTGATGGGCTTCAACCGCGACACCATCCGCCGTCAGGTCGACTACCTCGGCTCGATCGGCGTCCGCATCCGCTGGGCGGGGCGCCGTCCCAAGCTGTGGGCGAGCGTCATCAAGGAACTCCAGGTCGCCGAGGAGAAGACCAAGAACAACACGGCGCTGAACATGACCATGTGCGTCAACTACGGCGGCCGCGCCGAACTGGGCGACGCCATGCGCCGGATCGCACAGGACGTGGCCGACGGGAAACTGAACCCGGACAAGGTCACCGAGAAGACCATCGGGAAGTACCTGTACCAGCCCGACATGCCGGACGTGGACCTGTTCCTGCGGCCGTCGGGGGAGCAGCGGACGTCGAACTTCCTGCTCTGGCAGTCGGCCTACGCCGAGATGGTCTACCAGGACACGCTCTTCCCGGACTTCGACCGCACCCACCTGTGGCGGGCATGCCTCGAGTTCGCGAAACGGGACCGTCGCTTCGGCGGTGCCATCGACAAGGCTTCGGAAGGAACCTCATGACCACCGAAGCGGCGGACACGGCGGCGTTGCTGACGTCGGCACGGGAAGCCCTCGAGCGCTATCTCGAAGTCCACGTCGACGACGACGGCGCGCTGACCTTCTCGCACGCGGACGTCCCTTGCGTGATCCAGGCGACCCGGCTGGCCGAAGGGCTGACCGTGCTGAGCCTGACCTGCGTCGTCGCCTGGGATCTGCCGGACGACCCGGCGATCGCGGCCTCGGCGGCGGAACGCGCCGGGCAGGGCCTGTTCGGGACGCTCGGGGTCGTGCGCTCGGAGAAGGGCATCGACATCACCCTGAGGTACGCGTTCCCGGCTGAGGGGATGGATTCCTCGCCGCTCGGGACGTTGCTCATGCTGGTCGTGTCGACGGCGTCGCAGCTGCGCAGTGATCTTCTGGGTACGACCTCCGGGGACTGACCCCGGGAACACAGGGTCACCTGGCATCATCTCGCGCATGGAAACCATTTCCACGAGCGCCCCGGAGCGGAAGCCGGTCCGGCGGTTCAAGATCACTTCGATCGAAGTGCTCTGCGCGATCCTGCTGATCGCGATCCTCGGGCAGAGCTGGCTCCAGCAGGTGTTCGACGTGCCCGCGCTGCGGACCGGCTCGACGGTGTTCGTCGCCGTCTGCGTGCAGGCGCTGCCGTTCCTGGTGCTCGGGGTCCTGATCAGCGGTGCGATCGCGGCGTTCGTACCCGCTCGCGTGCTGGAGAAGGTGCTGCCCCGGCGCGCGGGCGCGGCGGTCGGCGTCGCGGGTCTGGCCGGGGTCGCCCTGCCGGGTTGTGAATGCGCCTCGGTGCCGGTGGCGCGGCGGCTGATCGGCCAGGGCGTCGCACCCGCGGCCGCGCTGACGTTCCTGCTGGCCGCTCCCGCGGTGAACCCGGTGGTGCTGGTCGCCACGGCGGTGGCGTTCCCCGGGAACCCGGAGATGGTGTTCGCCCGGTTCGCCGGTTCGCTCGCCACGGCGATGGTGATGGGCTGGCTGTGGGCGAAGTGGGGCAAGCTCGACTGGATCGCGGAGCGCGCTTTGCGGCGTCTTCCGGAGGTCAAGCACGGTTCGCGCTGGAAGACCTTCGCCGAGACGGCGCGGGCGGATCTGGTCGAGGCGGGCGGATTCCTCGTGCTCGGCGCGATGATCGCCGCCGCGATGAACGTGCTCGTGCCCGCCAAATGGTTCGGCGTGCTGGGGGAGCAGATCGTGCTCGGGATCCTGGTGATGGCCGTGCTCGCCGTCGTGCTGGCCCTGTGCAGTGAGGCCGACGCCTTCGTCGCCGCGTCGCTGACCGCGATGCCGCTGCTGCCGAAACTGGTGTTCCTGGTGGTCGGACCCGCGATCGACGTGAAGCTGTTCGCCCTGCAGACCGGTACCTTCGGCAAATCCTTCGCGCTGCGCTTCGCGCCGGTGACGTTCGTCGTCGCGTTGTCCTGCGCCGTGGTCTCGGGCGTGCTGATCCTCGGAGGTGGCGCGTGAAACGCGAGACCCAGAACATCCTGCTGATCCTGCTCGGCGGGGCACTGCTCAAGATCACGATCAACGGCGACTACCTGCGCTACGTCAAACCCGCGCAGCAGCCGTGGATCATCGCGGGCGGTGCGGTGATGGTCACGCTGGGCGCGGTCGCGATCGTCCGCGACCTGCTGGCCGCGCGCGCCGCCGCCGTCGTCTCCGGCGACGTCCACGCGCACGACCACAACACGCGTTCGGCGTGGCTGCTGATGGTCCCGGTACTGGCCGTCTTCCTGGTCGCGCCGCCCGCGCTGGGCGCCGACTCGGTGACCCGGACCGAGGCGAGGGCACCGCAGAGCGCCTCGGCGAGCAACGCGGCCGCCTTCCCTCCGCTACCCGCCGGGGACGTGGTGCCGTTGGAGGTCAACGAGTTCGTCAGCCGCGCCGGCTGGGACAAGAGCGGGACCCTGAACGGGCGCACGGTGCGGCTCTCCGGATTCGTCGTGCACAACGAAGGCAACACGATGCTGGCCAGGCTGGTCATCGGCTGCTGCGCGGCCGACGCCTACCCGATCACCGTGCGGCTGGTCGGCGAGGGCGTTTCGGGCTTCGGCAACGACACCTGGCTGGAGGTGACCGGGACGGTCGTGCCGGGCACCGCGGTGCGAGAGAACAGCTACACGCCGGATTTGACGCTTGCTTCGGTGCGGCAGGTGCCGGCGCCGAAGGACCAGTACGAGTACTGAGCAGGCGCCTAGCGCTGTGGGCTGGGTCGTGAGTGGCGATTCGGGTCTGGCCAAGGGTGTTTAGGTACCTACGGCAGGTGGGGCCGGTAGCGGCCGGGCCGTGAAGGGCTCCTTGAGGGACTCAGAGTCCCTCAAGGAGCCCCTCACCCGTCGCGGACGGCCGTCACGAGCCTCAACGGCACCACCAGTCACACCGGGGCGCGTGAAGGACCCTTTCCTTGCGCCTGGTGCAAGGAAAGGGTCTTCATGTACTTGGGGAAGGTGTGAAGGTCGAGTTTCCTCGGCTGAGCCGAGGGAAGGAGGCCTCACGCGCCGCCGCTGTGACTACTGGGGCTGTTGGTGTTGCTGAGGCCGCGGATGGTGATCGCGTAGTCCGTGAAGGCCTCCTTCCCTACCCTCAAAGTCAGGGTCTCGGCAAAGTCGCGGTCTTGCAGGTCAGGCGACTATTCCTGCACTGTCACGGGCCGCGCACCAGCGGCGGAGCTTGATCAACGGAAGATCAGGGACACTCAAGGTCCCCGATCTTCCGTTGATCAAGGTCGAGCCGGGGTAGAGCAGGCCTGATCCTGGACACCAGCGGGCTTCAGTGTCCACAAGAGACACCGCCAGCCGATCGACTGTCCGATTGATGCCGCTAAATACGTTTCCGCGCGGGGTCGTGAGTGTTAAAGAGGGTTAGAACGACCCACATCACTCACGACCCCCTCGCCACACCCCGCAACTCGCCCAAATCGGGCACGTTTGTCCCGAGAAGTGTCCCTTATGGACAGTCGGGAGCCAGGTGAGGCCCCTTTACGTGAACCCGCTCCCGCCGGGTCCGCCACGACACGTTCGCCTTGACCCGCGCTAGTAATGGAGCCGACCAGCAGTTATGCGACTTCGCCGGGACCCTCCCCTCAAAGTAGGGAAGGAGGCCTTCACGGACCGACCCTGCGGCCACCTGGCCGCCACATTCAGTAGGTACCTGAGAGGGGTTCTAACCCGAAGCGCTACTCACGACCACCTGCGCCGAAGCGTCAGTGGTTCGAGCAGGTCCCGACGATCTCCACGGTGTGGCTGATGTCGGAGAAGCCGTGCTCCGAAGCGATCTTCTCGGCCCAGCGCTCGACCGCCGGTCCTTCGACCTCGACGGTGCTGCCGCAGAGACGGCACACCAGGTGATGGTGGTGGTGCGACGAGCAGCGGCGGTAGATGGCCTCACCGGTGTCGGTGCGCAGGGTGTCGATCTCGCCGGCCTCCGACAGCGACTGCAGCGTCCGGTACACCGTGGTGAGCCCGATTCCGTCGCCGCGTTTGCGCAGCTCGTCGTGCAGTTCCTGGGCGGAACGGAAGTCGTCGATCTCCTTGAGCAGCTCGACTACGGCGGCCCGCTGTTTCGTCGACCGGCGACCCGGCACCGGCGCGGAACCGTTGGCCGTCGTGGGACTCATGCTCACTTCCCCTCCTGAACGTGGGCTACGGCGTCCACCACGATATGCGCAAGGTGATCGTCGACCAGCCGGTACACCACCTCACGGCCCCGTCGCTCGCCCTGGACGACGCCCGCGGTCTTCAGCACCCGCAGGTGCTGGCTGATCAGCGGTTGCGCGACGTCGAGGGTGTCCACCAGTTCGTGCACGCACCGGTCGGCGCTGCGCAGCTGCAGGACGATGGCGATGCGGACGGGGGCGGCGAGTGCTCTGAGCAGGTCACCGGCGTCCGCGAGGGCGGCGGCCGACGCCGAAGCCGCGGGCTCGGCGGGCGGACGGGCGGCCGAATGCGGTCCGGGGTCTTCCGTGAAGCCCGGGGCGGCCGAGTCCGGGGTCACCGTAGCCATGCCGCCTCCATGTTCATCATGATTTCCGAAGTCATTGCCAGTAACAGTGCACCCCATCTTAGTGTTCCCGCCTCACCTGGTCTGTTCGCCGACCGGGCGACCACTCGGCGGCGGCGTTACTGCTCCATTCGGGTGACTTCGCAAAGAAATGACCATTCCACTTCGCATGTGGTCGCTGACGGTGCAAGGTTGTCGCGGAGCGTTTCGTCGCTTCTCGTACGCTGACGACCGCGCTCGAAGGGCCCGGAGAGGCAGTGGGGAGACATGACTCGTTTCGTGACGAAGCTGGCCGCCGTGACGGCGGCTTTCGCTTTGGCGTCGGTTCCGGGGCTCGCCTCGGCGCAGACGACGCAGGCCGTCGATGAGAAGACCGGACCCGTGTCGTTCGCGAACGTGGCGTCGGCGCGGATCGGGAACTCGGGTTCGCTGATCACCGAGACCCAGCGGTCGCCGCTGACCCCCGGCCAGTCGAAGCTCTCCCCGGATCGCACCGTCGTCCCCCGTGACGAGGGTGAACGCAAGACCTTCGGCGGCAACTGGGACATCAACCTCGGCCGCTACGGCTCGTCCGCGAACCCGTATCCGAGCGGTATCGCCAGCCGCGACCACAACGTGCTCGCCGCGCTGCAGCAGACCACCGTCCCGACGGCGGTCGCGGAGAGCAACTACGCCCTGATCGACAACGGACGCGGCGGCGCGAAGCCCGCCGACAACACCGTGCTGGTCCTCGAGGGCGCGAAGAGCGCCGTCGACTGCTCGTCGCCGAGCAAGCCGTCGTCGTCGACGAGCGTGTCGAAGATCTGGGTGCGCGACGAGAACGGCGCGCTGAAGCCGTCCGGCGCTTCGGGCGTCGACATCAAGGGGCTCAAGCTCGGCCCGCTGTCGACCGTCCAGGCCGAGAAGGTCAGCAAGGAGAAGACCACCTCCGACCTGACCGTGTCCCGGGTGACCGCCTTCGACCAGCTGATCCGGCAGGACGGCTGGCGCAGCGGCGACGTCACCGCCGCCGCGGGCTGGAAACTGGAGGTCGTCACGCATGTGCGCGACGCGGACGGCAAGGACCTGCGCGAGGCCCGCGCGACGATCGTGCTCGGCGGCGTGAGCTGCTCGATCCCGAAGAACTTCGTCGCGAAGCCCGCCGGTGGTACCGGGCCGGGCGCGGCGCCCGAGCAGCCGTCGGTGCCGGGGACGGTGCCCGCGGGCGGTGTCCCGCCGCAGACCGCCGACCCGACGCGGACCGTGGTCGGCTTCGGGCTGCTGGGCGGCGGCATCGTGATCGGCGCGGCGGCCATGCTGCTCTACCGCCGTCGCAAACCCGTTCCGGTACGGGAGAAGTAGCGGTCCCGTGCGGAACTGGCTGGCGGGACTCTCCGCCGTCGTGTCCGCGCTCGCCATCTCAGCGGGCGTGATCGTGCTGACCTGGATTCCGCCGGAGCAGTCGGTCTCGTTCGCCGAACCCGCGGTCGTCCCGGGGGAGGACGGGGCCCCGCTGGCCTTGCCCGCCGACAGTTCGACGCGTGGCCAGCGGCCCGGCACTATCCGGCTGCCCGAAGGCGGAACGGCGCGACTCATCCGCTCCGAGGTCAACGCCGACGGTGTCCTCCCGATCCCGCGCGGTCTCCGGGACGCGGCCTGGTGGGGCGCGCGGCTCGGCGCCGAATCCGGGACGGCGCTGATCTCCGGGCACGTCAACTGGGGTGGCGCCAAGGGGCCGTTCGACGAGCTGTGGCGGATGCGTGACGGCCAGGAGGTGGCCGTCAGCGACGCGGCGGGCGGTATCTGGGTCTACCGGGTGCGCGAAATCGTCACCGTGCACAAGAGCGAGCTGCCCGCGCAGGCCGCGAAACTGTTCGCGCAGAGCGGTCCGCACCGGCTGGTGCTGGTCACCTGCGGCGGCGACTACCTCGGCGGGACGGACGGCTACCGCGACAACCGGGTCATCGTCGCCACCCCCGTCACCGGCCCGCCCGCCTGACCCCGCGCATTTCGTTCTCTAAACGCGGGAAGTCGATGCAACCCACGTCAGCTCGCGTCGCGTGTCTAGCGACACCGGCCGCTCCGGCGGCTTGAAGCGAGCAAGGAGAAATACCCGATGGTGGGACAGTTCGACGACGGCGCGGCGAGCGGGGAGCAGCCGAAGAAACGCTCCGGCCTGGGCTGGATCCTCGCCTGCGCCGCGATCTTCGTGGTGGCGGCCGTGGTCGCGGTGGTCTTGTTCACCGGAAAGGGTGACCCCGTCAATGCGGCCGCCGAGGGCCAGGCGGGTACGTCCGCGATGCAGCCGCCCGAGGTCCCGGCCGACATCCCGGTCGACAAGGGGCAGGCGCCCGGCACGGTCAAACTGCCCGGTGGCGGCACGGCGAAACTGATCCGCAAGGAACTGACCGCCGACGGGACCCTCCCCATCCCCGAGGGACTCGACGAAGCCACCTGGTGGGGCTCGAAACTGGGCGCCGACCAGGGCGCTTCCCTGCTTTCCGGGCACGTGAACTGGAAGGGCAAGAAGGGCCCGTTCGACGAACTGTGGCGGCTGAAGACCGGTCAGGAGGTCAGTGTCGTCGACACCGACGGCGGCAAATGGGTCTACAAGATCGGCGAGGTCGTCACCGTGCACAAGACGAAGCTGGCCGAGCAGGCGGAGAAGTTGTTCGGACCGGACGGTCCGCACCGGCTGGTGCTGGTCACCTGTGGTGGCGAGTACGTCGGCGGGACCGACGGTTACGAGGACAACCGCATCGTCACCGCGTCCTTGGTCAGCAGGCCCTGACCCGTTCCAACCTCGCCGGAGGTCGTGCGGGGACGGGCGGTTAGTCTTGTCGTTCTAGTCCGATACCCGTCCCCGCATGCTTCGGAGCGTGGAGTGCCCGCCAACACCATTGAGACCGTCGTCAGCCTGTGCAAGCGTCGAGGCTTCGTTTTCCCGTGTGGAGAGATCTACGGCGGTACCAAATCGGCGTGGGACTACGGTCCGCTCGGGGTCGAGCTCAAGGACAACATCAAGCGTCAGTGGTGGAAGACCGTCGTGCAGAGCCGCGACGACGTCGTCGGCCTCGACTCCTCGGTGATCCTGCCGCGCCAGGTCTGGGTCGCGTCGGGTCACCTCGACGTTTTCACCGACCCGCTGATCGAATGTCTTTCCTGCCACAAACGTTTCCGCGCCGACCAGCTGGCCGAGGACTTCTCCGCGCGTACGGGCAAGGAGGTGACCGAGGACGACCTGTCCGAGGTCCCCTGCCCGAACTGCGGCAACCGCGGCGAGTACACCGCGCCGCGTGACTTCAACATGATGCTGAAGACCTACCTCGGCCCGGTCGAGTCCGAGGAAGGCGTGCACTACCTCCGCCCGGAGACCGCGCAGGGCATCTTCATCAACTTCCTCAACGTGCAGACCACCGCGCGGAAGAAGCCGCCGTTCGGTATCGGCCAGATCGGCAAGTCGTTCCGGAACGAGATCACGCCGGGCAACTTCATCTTCCGCACGCGTGAGTTCGAGCAGATGGAGATGGAGTTCTTCGTCGAGCCGGGTGAGGACGAGACCTGGCACCAGTACTGGATCGACGCGCGCACCGAGTGGTACAAGGACCTCGGCATCAAGCCGGAGAACCTGCGCCACTACGAGCACCCCAAGGAAAAGCTCTCCCACTACTCGAAGCGCACCGTCGACATCGAGTACCGGTTCGCGTTCAACGCGGGCCAGGAGTGGGGCGAGCTCGAGGGCATCGCGAACCGCACCGACTACGACCTGACGACGCACTCGAACCACTCCGGAGTGGACCTGTCGTTCTTCGACCAGGCCTCGAAGCAGCGGTTCCGCCCGTTCGTCATCGAGCCCGCGGCCGGTGTCGGCCGGTCGATGATGGCGTTCCTGGTCGACGCCTACCACGAGGACGAGGTTCCCAACGCCAAGGGCGGCGTGGACAAGCGTGCCGTGCTGAAGCTGGACTACCGGCTCGCGCCGTTCAAGGTCGCCGTGCTTCCGTTGTCCCGCAACGCCGATCTCACGCCGAAGGCGCGCGACGTCGCGGCGATGCTGCGGAAGCACTGGAACGTCGACTTCGACGACGCCGGCTCGATCGGCAAGCGTTACCGGCGCCAGGAAGAGATCGGGACGCCGTTCTGCGTCACCGTCGACTTCGACACGCTCGACGACCTCGCGGTGACCGTGCGGGAGCGCGACACCATGGCGCAGGAGCGGGTCGCGATCGACAAGCTCGAGGCTTACCTGGCGGGGCGCCTGATCGGCTGCTGACGCCTTCGGCCAACGCTATGAAAGGTCCTTTCCTTGCAAAATTTGCCAGGAAAGGACCTTTCATTGCATGGGGGGAGCGGTTCGGGGAGCACCACCCCTGACAATTGTCACCCCCAGGTCGTGACGCGCGGCCCAGGGCCGCGAGCCTCGCGAGCGCCAAGCTCGGAGTATGCGAGAACAAGACATCATCACCGGGGCGGCGGTCCGGCTTTCCGGACTGCGTAAGCATTACGGCGACGTCCACGCCGTCGACGGAGTCGACCTCACGATCGCGCCGGGCGAGGTGGTCGCCCTCCTCGGTCCCAACGGCGCGGGCAAATCCACCACGGTCGACATGATCCTCGGCCTCACGGTGCCCGACAGCGGCACCGTGACCGTCTTCGGGCGGGAGCCGGGCGAAGCGGTCGGCGACGGGATGATCGGCGCGATGCTGCAGGGCGGCGCGCTCGTCGAGGATCTCACCGTCGCCGAGACCGTCGGCATGGTCGCGGCGCTGCACCGCAAGCCGATGCCCGTCCGCGAGGCGCTGCGCCGTGCCGGGGTCGAAGACCTCGCGAATCGGCGTTCCACCAGGCTTTCCGGCGGGCAAAAGCAGCGCGTGCGGTTCGCCGTCGCGCTGGTGAGCGACCCCGACCTGCTGATCCTCGACGAGCCCACCGCCGCGATGGACGTCGGCACGCGCCGCGAGTTCTGGAAGTCCATGTACGAGTACACGGACTCCGGACGCACGGTCCTGTTCGCCACCCACTATCTCGAAGAGGCCGAAGAGTTCGCCGACCGTGTCGTGCTGATGCGGTCGGGGCGGATCGTCGCGGACGGTTCGGTCGCGCAGGTCCGTGCACTGGCAGGGGGACGCACGGTCCGCGCGGTCGTGCCCGCGACGGCGGAGCCGGTGATCGCGGGGCTGCCCGCGGTCACCGGGTTCGAACTCCGGGGCGGCCGCGTCGCCATCTCCAGCTCCGATTCCGACACCACACTGCGGGCCTTGCTTGCCCAGGTCCCCGAAGCACACGACATCGAGATCAGCGCCGTCGGCCTCGAAGGCGCTTTCCTTTCCTTGACCGCCGAGACCACCGAGGAAGCCGTCCGATGAACCCGACCTACCTGAAGACCGAGATCGTCCGCACCTTCCGCTCGACCCGGTTCGTGCTTTTCGCGATCGCTTTCCCGGTACTGATGTTCTTGTTGCAGGCCAACGTTTTCGGTGCGAGCGACGTGAATTTCGCCGCGGTGATCATGGTCAACATGATGGTCTTCGGCGCGTTCTCCGCCGCCATGACGAGCGGCGCGAAGCTGGCCATCGAACGGTCCACGGGCTGGCAGCGCCAGCTGCGACTGACGCCGTTGACCGGCGCGGGTTACCTCGGTGGGAAGGGGCTTTCGGCGATGCTCGTCGCGCTGCCGTCCCTGCTCCTCGTGCCGCTGGTCGGCATCCTCTTCCAGGGCGTCCACCTCGACGCCTCCGGCTGGCTGCGGCTGGTGGTCGGCATCTGGCTCGGCGCGATCCCGCTGGTGCTGCTCGGCGTGCTGCTGGGGCAGTTCGGCACGCCGGACTCGATGCAGCCGGTGTCCATGGTCGTCACGATGGGGATGGGTTTTCTCGGCGGGCTGTGGATCCCGATCGACGGGATGCCGTCGTGGCTGGCCGACATCGCCCAGATCACGCCGACGTACTGGCTGATCCAGCTGGTCCGCCCGGTCGTCACGGACCATCTCACAGTGAGCTTCCCGGCGGCACTCGGTGTCCTCGCTGCCTGGACCGCGGTCCTCGGTGCGCTGGTGGTCAGGCGTTACCGTAAGGACAGTGCGCGGGTCTGAGAAGGGTGAACCGGTGAACGACTACCCGGGCAGGGTGAAGACGGGCCTGAACAGCCGTGAGAACTGGTGGGCGGACATGCCGCCGCGAACCGGCCGGGGTCCCCGGCCGACGCGGTGGGTGATCTTCGGTCTCGCCTTCATCCTGCCCAGCTTCGTCCCCGCGGCGGTCGATCTGGCCACCGGCGGGGCGACCGGGAAAGAGCTGGTGATCGCCGCGCTCCTGCTCTGCTACGGCTCCTGCTACGTGCTGTTCCCGCTCACACTGCGGCCGTCCCGGCGGAAGACGACCTACGTCTTCTCGGTGCTGATGCTGCTCATCGGTCTCGCCCTGGTGTTCCTGCAGGACAACAACCCGTACATCCTGATCTACGCGACGGCGGTGCTGGCCTTCACGCTGCCGCCGGCGTGGGCGCTGATCCTCGACGGCGGCGCGCTGCTGCTGGTGCTGGCCGTCCACCTAGCGGTCGGGAAGTACGACTTCGGGGACCTCATCGCGGTCACTTCGATCACCGCGGCGATGTTCTTCATGGCGAACCTGGTCCGCGCGGTGCGGAAACTGGAGGCGGCGAACCAGGAGATCGCCACGCTCGCGGTGGCGGGTGAACGCGAACGCCTGGCGCGGGATCTGCACGACATCCTCGGCCACAGCCTCACCACCATCACGGTGAAGGCCGGCCTCGCCCGGCGGATGCTGGAGAGCGGTATGGACGGCGGCCGCGCGCTGGAGGAGATCCGCGAGGTCGAAGGCCTGACCCGCAGCGCGTTGTCGGATATCCGCGCCACGGTGTCGGAGTACCGCGAGGTGTCGCTCTCGGCCGAACTCGCCGGGGCGCGGGCGGCGCTGCGGGCGGCCGAGATCGACGGCGATCTGCCGCACGCGGTGGACAACGTCGAACCGGGCCTGCAGCGCACTTTCGGTTATGTGCTGCGGGAAGCGGTCACCAACGTGCTCCGGCATTCCGAGGCGAAGCGGGTCAAAGTCCGCTTCGGTGAGCGATGGCTGGAGATCGAGGACGACGGCCAGGCCGGCGAGGCCCCGGCGGGGAACGGCCTGCGCGGGCTCACCGAACGGCTGGACGCCGTCGGTGGGACGCTGGAGGCCTCCTCGCGACCAGGAGGAGGATGGCTGGTCCGGGCCGAGGTACCGGCCACCGTCGTGGTGAGCGACCCGCGTGCGTCGTTCACCGAAACAGCTGGAGAGTGTGCGTGATCCGGGTCCTGCTCGCCGACGACCAGGCGATGGTGCGCGGGGCGCTGGCCACCGTGCTCGGCCTCGAAACCGACATCGAGGTGGTCGCCCAGGCAGGCTCTGGCGACGAAGTGCTCCAGCTGGCGAAGGAAACGGCCCCGGACGTCGCGCTGCTCGACGTCCAGATGCCGGGCAAGGACGGCCTCGAAGCCGCCGCCGAGCTGCACCGCGCGCTGCCGTCGTGCCGGATCATCATCTGCACGACCTTCGGCAGACCCGGGTATCTCGCGCGGGCGATGGCGGCGGGCGCCGCCGGATTCGTGGTCAAGGACGCCCCGCCGGAACAACTCGTCGACGCCGTCCGCAGAGTCCACAGTGGACTCCGCGTGGTCGATCCCGCGCTCGCCGCCGAATCCCTCGCCACCGGCGCGAGTCCGCTCACCGGACGCGAACACGACGTCCTCACCGCGGCGAAGGACGGCAGCACGGTGGCCGACATCGCCAAGGCGCTGCACCTTTCCGACGGCACCGTGCGCAACCACCTTTCGGCCGCGATGGGCAAGACCGGCGCCAGGACACGGGCCGAGGCGGTGCGGCTCTCGGAAGAGCGTGGCTGGCTCTGAGATCGACTCCCGCCTCTGCGAGAATCACCATCGTGAGTACCGCCGAACGGACGAAACCCACCCGAGCGAGCCGGGTGCGCCGGCTCGTGGCGGGAGTGCTGCTGATCGTCTTCGCGGTGATCGGCGGAACGGCGTTCCGGGTCTGGCAGGTCGCGCGGGACGACGTGCGCGACCAGGCCGACGTCATCGTGGTGCTCGGCGCGGCCCAGTACAACGGCAGGCCGTCGGGGATCTTCGAGGCGCGGCTGGCCAAGGCGAAGACGCTCTACGAGCAGGGTGTCGCCAAGACGATCGTCACCGCGGGCGGCAAGAAGGCCGACGACAACTACACCGAGGCCGACGCGGGCGCGCGGTGGCTGCGCAAACACGGTGTCCCCGAGTCGGCGACCCTTCCGGTGGGTGAAGGCAGCGACACCCTGCGCAGCCTGCGGGCGGTCGCCGAGCAGGTGCAGAAGCGGGGCTGGAAGACCGCCGTGCTGGTCAGCGACCCATGGCATTCCTTCCGCGCCAGGGTGATGGCCGACGACCTCGGACTGGAGACCTGGACGTCGCCCACCCATCGCGGCCCGATCGTGCAGACCCGCGAGACGCAGGCGCGCTACATCGTCCGCGAGACCGGTGCGCTGCTGTATTACCGGCTCACGAACTCCCCGGCGGACGCCCTGTTCGGTACCGGCGAGGTCTGACACCCGATAGGTGTCGGTGACCGCGCTTAAGCTTGGCTGGTGAGCGACACCTACACCCAGGCCGATACCGCGCGCCTGCTGCCCGAGCGGCCCAAGGGCGCGGCGCTGGAAGGCGCCAAGGACGGGCGGAGCGCCTTCGCCCGTGATCGGGCGCGGGTGCTGCACTCGGCGGCACTGCGGCGGCTGGCAGGCAAGACCCAGGTGGTCGGGCCGGGTGAAGGTGCCGAGGTCAGCGGCGTGCCGCGCACCCGGCTGACGCATTCGCTGGAGGTCGCGCAGATCGGCAGGGGGATCGCGGACGAACTGGGCGCGGATCCGGATCTGGTGGACACCGCCGGGCTCGCCCACGACATCGGGCATCCGCCGTTCGGGCACAACGGCGAGCGCGCGCTGGACGAGGTCGCGCAGCCGTGCGGCGGATTCGAGGGCAACGCGCAGACGCTGCGGATCCTGACCAGGCTGGAGCCCAAGGTCCTGCTCGAAGGCGGGTTGGTCGGCGGGCTGAACCTCACCCGTGCCTGCCTCGACGCCTCGACGAAGTACCCGTGGCAGCGTGAAGAGGGCAATCCGAAGTACGGCGTGTACGCCGACGACGCCGAGGTGTTCGCGTGGGTCCGTGACGGCGCTCCCGAGCGGCGCACCTGCCTGGAAGCGCAGATCATGGACTGGTCCGACGACGTCGCGTATTCGGTGCACGACGTCGAGGACGGTGTACTGGCGGGCCGGATCTCGTTGCAGGTTCTGGCCGATTCGGAAGAACGCGCCGCGGTGGCCGAGGCGGCGCGGCGGTTCTCGGCTCAGTCCCAGTCCACTTTGGAGGGTGCGGCGAAGGAACTGCTGGATCTGCCGGTGGTCGCGGAACTCATCAAGCCCGGCCTCGACGGTTCACTCAAGGCGCAGGTCGCGCTGAAGCGGCTGACGAGCGAGCTGGTCGGCCGGTTCGCGACGGCGGTCGTCGGCGCGACACGGGAGGTGTACGGCGAAGGCCCGCTGAGCCGCTACGCCGCGCAACTGGTCGTCCCGGAGCAGGTCGCGGCCGAGGTCGCGCTGTTCAAGGCGCTCGCGCTGCGGTACGTGATGAGCGACAGGCGGCGTCTGGCGATGCAGGACGGCCAGCGCCAGACGCTCGCCGAACTGGTCGGGGCGCTGTGCCACCGCGCGCCGGACGCGCTGGACGGCCTGTTCCTGCCCGCGTGGGAGGCGGCGCCGGACGACGCGGCCCGTCTGCGCGTCGTCGTCGACCAGGTGGCGTCGCTCACGGACGCGCAGGCCTACGCGTGGCATGCCTGGCACACCGGCCGGCACGGCTGAGTGCCGGCGTTCCGGGTCCGTGAAGGACTCCTTGAGGGACCTAGAGTCCCTCAAGGAGTCCTTCACGGACCCGGCCGCTACCCGGCGCACCACCGTAGGTACCTAAACACCGTTGGTTAGAGCCCGAATCGCCACTCACGACGAAGTCCGGTCGGCGTCCAGAATCAGGTCTGCCCTGCCTCGACTTTGCCGGGGCCCTGTGGCTCAGCCGAGGGAAGGGGGCCTTCACGGCCTCTCCAAGAAAAAAGACCGATATTCGCGTCCGGAGCTTGATCAACGGAGGATCCGGGACACTCAACGTCCCCGATCCTCCGTTGATCAAGGTCGTGCCGGGTCACGACCTCTGGCAGACACCCGAGTGGGGAAGATTTCGGACAGGAGACGGACGGGCCCGTCCACGGTACGGTCTGCGGCATGGGCGCTGTCGAAAGCCACCTCCGGTTTGGTCTGGACCTCTACCGGGTGCTGGCGAGCCGCACGGAGAACGCGTGCTTCTCGCCGTACTCGATCGCGAGCGCGCTCGGCTTGGTGACACAGGCCGCGAAGGGGAAGACCAGAGAAGAGCTGATCGCGCTGCTCGGCGATCCGGACGAACTCGCCGACCTGCTGGGCAAGGCCTCGTCGCTGCTCGACGACGGCCCGGTGCTCGCGGTCGCGAACACGCTCTGGGCCTGGGACGGGCTGACACTCGAAGACTCGTTCCGCGAGGAACTGGCGGCGTGGCCGGGCGGCAGGGTCGCCAGTGCCCCGTTCAAGGACGACCCGGAGGCCGCGCGACGGCTGATCAACGTCGATGTCGCCGAGGCCACCCGCAAACTGATCCCCGAGCTGCTGAAGCCGGGGACGGTCGCGCCGGACACCGTCGCCGCCATCGTCAACGCGCTGTATCTCAAAACCGCGTGGACCAACCCGTTCTCGCGTGACAACACCGCGGACGCGGACTTCCACGCGCCGTCCGGAACGCGCAAGATACCGACCATGTGGCTCGAAAAGCAGCTCGACCACACCCACGAGGACGGCTGGCAGGCCATCCGGCTCGGTGCGGAGGGCGGCGTGGAGGCGGTCGTCCTGCTGCCGGACGGGAACCTCGACGACGCCGAACTCGACGCGGGCAAGCTGGCGCGGCTGCTGGAGAACACCCGGTCCAAGACGATCGCCCTGTCGCTGCCGAAGCTGAACCTCGACGTGGCCAGTCCGCTGACGGGGAAGCTGCAGGAACTCGGCGTGCGGACCATGTTCACCGGGCGCGCCGACCTCACCGGACTCGCCGACGACGACCGGCTCGAAGTGTCCGAGGTCGTCCACCAGTCCGTGCTTCGCATCGACGAACAGGGACTCGAAGGCGCCGCCGCGACCGCGGTGCTGATGCGGTTGACGTCGCTCATCGTCGACGAACCGCTCGAGGTCACCGTCGATCGCCCGTTCCTTCTGCTCGTGAGGCACGCCTCGACGGGTGTGATCTACTTTCTCGCCCGCGTAGTCGAGCCGTGAGGATGGTCAGTGAGTCTTTTCCAGGCTGAGGCGGCGGCCGTGGAGGCCGGGGAGACTCCCACGAGACCTCGCCGGTTCGCCGGTGCCGACGCCGCCATCATGGGTGGCTTCCTGCTGTTCGCTTTCCTGCTCTACAACGGGCTCTGGCTCGATCTCGAAGAGGGCTACCTCTGGAACAGCGCGTCGGACCAGAACCTGTGGGAGTGGTTCTTCTCCGTCACCGCGGACAACGTGCTGCACCTGAGGAACCCGCTCACGACGCAGTTCCAGAACCATCCGCTCGGTGTGAACCTGATGGCCAACACGGCCATGCTCGGCGTCGGCATCCCGCTGGCGCCGGTCACGCTCATCTTCGGCCCGACGGTCACCTGGGCCATCGCGCTCACCGGCGGTCTCGCCGGCACCGCCGCGGCCTGGTACTGGGTCTTCTCGCGGCATCTGGTCACCAACCGGGTCGGCGCGGCGATCGGCGGCGCGTTCTGCGGGTTCGCCCCGCCGATGATCTCGCACGGCAACGCGCATCCGAACTTCGTCGCGTGGTTCGTGCTGCCGTTCATCGCGCTGCTGGTCTTCAAGATCGCCCGTGGCGAGCGCCCGGTCCGCAACGGGATCTTCCTCGGACTCCTGGCGGCGTACCAGATCTTCCTCGGCGAGGAGCCACTGCTGATCTTCGCGATGGCGTTCGTGATCTTCGCCATCGCCTACTTCGCGACGAACTACCGCGAGTTCCCGCCGATGGCGAAGCCGCTGGGAATCGGTGTCGGCATCGGCGTCCTCGTGGCGCTGGTGCTGTGCGCTTTCCCGTTGTGGTGGCAGTTCTTCGGCCCGCAGAGCTACCAGGCGATCGAGCACGGCTCCGTCGGCAACGACACGGCCGCGTTCACCCGGTTCGCGACGCAGTCGGTGGCCGGGCAGCCGCAGGCCGCGGCGGACGTGTCGATGAACCGCACCGAGGAGAACGCCTTCTTCGGCTGGCCGCTGATCGTGCTGATGGTGGTGATCACCGTCTGGCTGTGGCGCGAGGTGTTCGCGCGGGCGCTGGCGATCTCGATGTTCGTGATGGCGTGGCTTTCCCTCGGCGTGCAACTCGTCGTGGTACACGAGGAAACCGGCGTTCCCGGGCCGTGGAAACTGCTGTCGGAACTGCCGCTGTTCGAATCACTGCTGGAATCACGGCTCGCGATGGGCTGCATCCCGCTCGTCGGCGCCCTGCTGGCGCTGGCGACCGAGCGGGCCTGGTCGGTCGCGGCGAACCTGCCGGAAGTGCCGGGGGAGCGGCGATTCCCGTTGCGGCTGGTGTGGATCGGCGTCGTCATCGCGGTACTGCTGCCGATCGCGCCGACGCAGCTGATCGTGAAGGACCGGCCGCCGACACCGCGGTTCCTCGCCGACGGCACCTGGCGGACCTACGTCGCGCCCGGCGGCACCGTGGTGCCCGTTCCGTTGCCGAGTTCCGGCGAATCCGAGCCGCTGCACTGGCAGATCGACGCGGGACTCGGCTACTCGATGCCCGAGGGCTACTTCGTCGGGCCGAGCGGCCCGGACGACAAACGCGGCCGCTACGGCGCCATCCAGCGGCCGACGTCGATCATCTTCGACCAGATCAAGCAGACCGGCGTGCCGGCGACGATCACCGAGTCGCAGCGTGAGCAGGCGCTGGAGGATCTGCGGTACTGGAACGCCGACGTCCTCGTGCTGATCCCGCGCGAACACCAGGACGCCTTCCGGGCGACGGTGGACCTGCTGCTGCGGAAGCCCGCCGAGTTCGTCGACGGCGTCTGGATCTGGGACGTGCGGGCGATCACCCCCTGACACCTCTATGCATTTAGAGGACTAAATGCATGACGCACGTCACTGCGGAGCACCTGTCACGTCCTCGCCCGGGGTCTCGTCCACCTTCTGATCGGACCCGCACGAGGAGGACACCATGCCGCGCATTCCCGTTGTCAAGACCGCCGACGCCGGCTTCCTGCTGAAGCTGATCTACAAGTTCGCCGGGAAAAGGTTCGGCGCCGTCCCCGAGCCGATGGCCGTCTACGCGCACCACCCGGCACTCCTCCGGGCCAACGGCATGCACGAAATGCTGGCGGAGAAGGCCAGCAAAACACTGCCGTCGAACGTGCGTGAGCTGGCCGTGTACCGCGTCGCGACGCAGCTCGGCTGCTCGTGGTGCATCGACTTCGGCACCATGCTGCAGCTGCACGAGGGACTCGACATCGAACGGCTGAAGAACATCGACGACTACGCGAAGTCGCCCGCCTTCACCGAGCAGGAACGGCTCGCGCTCGCCTACGCCGACGCGATGACCGCGAGCCCGGTGACCGTCACCGACGAGCAGGTCGCCGAACTGGAACGCGAGTTCGGCCGCAAGGGTGTCATCGAGCTGACGTACCAGATCGGGCTCGAGAACATGCGTGCCCGGATGAACAGCGCGCTCGACATCACCGCGCAGGGCTTCACTTCGGGCGACGCCTGCCAGATCCCGCTTCCCTGACGCACCTCACCCGTGCGTTTCGTCCTCTGAATGCGGTAGTTGCACACGCAAGGACCGCGTTCAGAGGACGAAACGCGGTCAGGCGCCGACGCGGGCCCGCGCGGTGGTGAGCTTGTCCGGGTTCGCCATGTCGTAGATCGTCACGATCTTCCCGTCGCGGATGACGAACGCGTCGACGTGCTCGTCGAGCGCCCGGTACTCGCCGGAGGCCGCCTGCGGCGGCAGGTAATACCCGACGTCGCCGTTGACCAGCGCGAGCCTGGCCTTCTCCATCCCGGCCGGGTCGTACATCCGCATGAGCCCCTGGAGCAGCCGGGTGACCTTGTCGAATCCGGCGACCGTGCGCGCCGCCGTGCGCGCCTTGCCGCCGCCGTCGCCGATGAGGACGACGTCCGGGTGCAGCACTTCGGCCACCGCCTGGATGTCGCCGGTGAGCATCGCGGTCATGAACTTCTCGATGATCTGCTGCTGTTCGAGCAGCGCGGTCCGGGGCGGCGGGTCGGCGTCGGCGACCGCGCGGCGACCGCGGGAACCGTGCTGCCGGGCGGCTTCGGTGGTGCAGCCCAGGATCTCGGCGATCTCGCCGAACGGCACCGAGAACGCGTCGTGCAGGACGAACGCGACGCGCTGCTCGGGCGTCAGCCGGTCGAGGACCACCATCGCCGCCATCCGCATCCCGTCGTCGCGGACCGCGACGGTGAGCGGGTCCTCCGACGACGGCGTGCCCAGCGGGCCGAGTACCGGCTCGGGCAGCCATTCACCGACGTACCGCTCGCGGCGCACCACCGCCGACCGCAGCCGGTCAAGGCAGATCCGGCTGACGACGGTGGTCAGCCACCCCTTGTGGTCCTCGATCGCCGCGCGGCGATCGGAGTCCAGGCCGCTCAGCCGCAGCCATGCCTCTTGAACGGCGTCTTCGGCGTCGGACAGGGCGCCGGTGAGCCGGTAAGCGACGGACACCAGGTGAGGGCGCAGCTCGGCGAACTTCCCGGCGAGTTCATCCAGGGCGGTACTCATTCCCCGAGTGTGCCGCACAGCCCTCCGCGAGCGGGAACTAGAGTGGTGAGCGTGGCAGGACGGATTCGGGACAGCGACATCGCGGAGGTGCGCGAGCGCAACCGGATCGACGAGGTCATCGGTGATTACGTCGCCCTTCGCAGCGCCGGTGGCGGCAGCCTGAAGGGGCTTTGCCCGTTCCACAACGAGAAGACCCCGTCGTTCAACGTGCGCCCCTCCCACGGCACCTTCCACTGCTTCGGCTGTGGTGAAGGTGGTGACGTGATCAAGTTCGTCCAGAAGATGGATTTGATCTCGTTCGTCGAAGCCGTCGAGCGGCTCGCGGACCGCGCGGGCTTCCGGCTGACCTACGAGGGTGGCGGCGGAAGCGTCCAGCGCGATCGCGGCACCCGCTCCCGGCTGATCGAGGCACACCGCGCGGCCCAGGAGTTTTACGCCGAGCAGCTGCTCACCCCGGACGCGCGCGCGGCACGGGACTTCCTGTCCGAGCGGGGCTTCGACGCCGCCGCCGCGCAGACGTTCGGCTGCGGCTACGCGCCCGCGGGCTGGGACAAGCTCACCAAACACCTCCTCAACCGCGGGTTCGAGGTCAAGGAACTGCTCACGGCCGGACTGGCCAAGGAAGGGCAGCGCGGCCCGATGGACCGGTTCAACCGGCGGTTGCTCTGGCCCATCCGCGACGTCGGCAACGAGGTCGTCGGGTTCGGCGCGCGGCGCCTGTACGACGACGACCGTGTCTCGGCGAAGTACCTGAACACCTCGGAATCGCCGATCTACAAGAAGTCGCAGGTGATGTTCGGCCTCGATCTGGCCAAACGCGAGATCGCGAAGCGGCACCAGGTCGTCGTGGTCGAGGGCTACACCGACGTGATGGCGATGCACGCCGCCGGGGTGCCGACGGCCGTCGCGTCGTCGGGGACGGCGTTCGGCGAGGACCACATGAAGGTCCTTCGACGGCTGATGATGGACGACGACGCCTTCCGCGGCGAAGTGATCTTCACCTTCGACGGTGACGAAGCAGGCCAGAAGGCGGCGCTGAAGGCTTTCGAGGGTGACCAGACCTTCGCGGGGCAGACCTACATCGCCGTCGCTCCCGACGGCATGGATCCCTGCGAACTGCGGCTCGCCAAGGGCGACACCGCCGTGCGCGATCTGGTCGCGCGGCGGATCCCGCTGTTCGAATTCGCGATCAAGAGCATGCTCAAGGGTTTCGACCTCGACTCGGTCGACGGCCAGGTCGCGGCGCTGCAGAAGACCGTCCCGATGGTCGCGGGCATCAAGGACCGCGCCAGCCGCGACGGCTACGCGTCGAAGCTCGCGTGGTGGGTCGGCTGGCAGGACGCGGCGCAGGTGGTGAACCGGGTCCGCGGCAGCGCGGGCGCCACGGCGAAACGCTCCGCCACCATCGAAGTCAGGCGGCCCGCCCAGGCGGCGACCGCCACCATGGAGGAGGACCTGCCGAGGCCCGCACCCGGCGACCCGCGGTTCATCGCGCAGCGTGAGGCCCTCAAAGCGGCGCTGCAGCAGCCGATGCTCGCCGGCGCCGAGTACGACGCGCTCCCCGAGGACGCGTTCACGCATCCGGTGTACATCGCCATCCACAAGGCACTGCTGGCCGCCGGGGGAGCGGGTTCCGGGCTGACCGGGCCCGCGCTGCTCGACGCCGCCGCCCCGCACTGTCCACAGGGGACGGTGCGACGGGTGCTCAGCGAGCTATCGGTGGAACCGTTGCGCGCCAAGGGCGAGGTCGACTCGCGTTACATCTCCGCGCAGCTCGCGGCGGTGCAGGAAGCACTGGTCGGCCGCCAGATCAACGAGATCAAGTCGAAGCTCCAGCGGCTTTCCCCGGTCGAGGCACCGGACGACTACCGCGCGCTGTTCGGCGACCTCGTCGCGCTCGAGCAGTATCGGAAGGCGCTGAAGGAACAGGCCATCGGCGGATTGGACTGAGTGCTCATGGGCTGGCTGCGTCACCTGCTCGGTGACCGTGTCCCGGCGGATTTCGACGGCTCGCTGGACGACGGCGAACACGTCGTCGGGAGCGCGGCCGTCGAGGGCGGCGGTTACCTGCTCGTCACGCCGCTGGGGCTCTGGATCCCGGCCGAGCCGGGACCACGCCGGGTCGGCTGGCATCTCGTCGGCAAGGCCGCGTGGTCCGACCGCGTGCTCACGCTGACTGAGTCCCAGGAGACCGGCACCGCCGGGAAGGCCGTGCTGCTGGCGGACAAGGCGCCCGTGCGGTTCAAGCTTCCCCGGCCGGGCAAGGTGCCGCTCCTGCTGAGGCAGCGGGTCGACGGCTCGGTCCGGGAACGGCACCGCAAGGACTTCGGGACCGGGGGAGCGTGGTTCGTCGAGCGCAAGATCCCCGGCCAGGACGGCACGGTGCTGCAGGTGCGGCCCGATCCCGGCACCGACGTCGACGTGGTCAAGGCGATCGCCGAGGAAGCGGCGGAGAAACTGGCCCGGAAAGTGGCCAAGCCACGCGGCTAGCAGTACGCTCGTACTGTATCGCTGGGAGGCGCCATGTGGGATCCGGTCAAGTACCTCGACTACGCCGACCTGCGGGCCCGGCCGTTCCACGACCTCGTCGGGCGGATACCGGCCGCGAAGCCCCGCCGGGTCGCCGACCTCGGTTGCGGCCCCGGAAACCTGACCGCGGGTCTCGCCGAACGCTGGCCGGGCGCGATCATCGAGGCGAGTGACAGTTCGCCCGAAATGGTCGAAGCCGCGCGCTCACGAGGCGTCGACGCCCGGGTACTGGATGTCAACGACTGGGTGCCCGAGCCGGACACCGACGTCGTCATCTCGAACGCCGTCCTCCAATGGGTCCCCGAGCATCGGATCCTGCTCCGGCGCTGGGTCGACCTCCTGCCGTCCGGGGCGACGCTCGCGTTCCAGGTCCCCGGCAACTTCGACGCCCCCTCGCACGCCCTGGTCCGCGCGCTCGCGCGCACCGAGGAATGGGCGCCGCGTCTCGCCGACGTCGTCCTGCGGGAGAACGAGGCCGTCGACAGCCCGCTCGGCTACGGGAACCTACTCGCCGACGCCGGATGCGCCGTCGACGCCTGGGAGACGACCTATCTGCAGCGGCTTTCCGGGGAGAACGCCGTGCTCGAATGGATCACCGGCACCTCGCTCCGGCCGGTCAAGGACGCCCTCCCGGGCGCAGACTGGGACCACTTTCGGGCGCAGATCGCCCGCGAACTGGACAAGGCCTACCCGCCGCGCCCCGACGGGACCACCTGGTTCGAGTTCCGGCGCGTTTTCGTGGTCGCCGTCGTCCCCTGACGGCAGAAAGGGGCCCTTCACCGCGTCAGGTGCCAATGCCAGGGATTTAAGGGGTGGCGCCCGCCGTTCTCGATCGTCCACAAGGGACACAAGTCAAGTAGAAATGTCTGTTTAGCTACTGTTTGACCGTATCCTTAAGTCCGTGAAGGCCTCCTTACCTACCTTGAAGGTAGGTAAGGAGGCCTTCACGGACTTCCCACACCTCGTCGGCGGCCGACTGTCGCTCGCATCGGGCCGTTACGACCGGGGAAGCTTCCCGAGCTGGGCAAGCGCACCAGAAACACGCCAAGCCGCTGCCCTTAAGTTCCTGGCATTGGCGTCAGGTGCGGCGAAGGGCCCCTTCGCTTCGTCTCAGAGCACGGGGTCAGCGCTGGGGCCGCCCGAACCGCTCACCGACCTTGGCGCGGGCGATCCCGGCGGCGCCCTGCACCATGGGGTGGTCGGCGATCTTGCGGTAGGTCCGCACGATCTGCTCGTACCGTCCCCGGCCGGCCTTCGCGCCCAGTACATAGCCCGCGGCCGCACCCAGCAGGAACATCTTCATCCGAGTCAACGCCTCCGTTCGATCTTGCTTCAGCTGCCATTGTCCCTCAAAACGCGAGCTTGACGAGGTCGTGCGCGAAAGTGGGGGTGGGTGCGCGGCCACTGGAGGGCATGGGCTAAAGTTCTCTCATCGGTCGGAGCGATCCGGCCGGTACGGAGCACGATCCCCTGTAGCTCAACTGGCAGAGCATTCGGCTGTTAACCGGAGGGTTCTTGGTTCGAGTCCAAGCGGGGGAGCACAAGCCCAGGCCACACGGCCTGGGCTTCTTCGTTTTTCAGGGGACAGAACGCTTCCTCAGCTCACAGCGGCCGCTTCTCGCGCCGGGCGGATCCGGCTCAGCTGCAGGAGGCTGAAGCCGAACAGCAGGACGCCGAGCGGGACGTGGACCGCCGTCAGGTGCGCGATTCCGAGGAACACCTGCACCAGTGTGAGTCCGAGGAACGCGGCCGCGGGCAGGATCGGCTTGACGGAGCCGCCGCCCGGCCGCCAGACGAGGATCGCGGTGAGGACGTGCAGGGACGCGACGATGAACAGGGTGTAGGCCGTGGCGCTGTGCAGTGTGTGGCCGTTCGGCATGGTCAGCAGGAGGCCGGCGGTGATCGGGGTGAGGAAGACGGCCAGCGTCTGTACGGCGATCGCGACGCGCAACGGGGTCGGCATGTGAACTCCTTCGAGTGGACGTGTCCGAAGGAGGACGAGGGAGCGATCGGAAACGTGACAGCGGTGCGTTCGCAGGGCGAGGTCAGTCGCAGGCGAGGTTGGACAGCAGCCGGCAGTGGTCACAGCGGAAGTCGAAATGATCGAGCAAGGGCTCGGCCAGCCGCCACCCGCGGTGGCAGGATGGGCAACTGAGCTGTTCCTCCCCGCGGCGGCGGCCGCGGTATCGGAACAGGTAGTAGTAGGTGGGGCGTCCGGTGGACTCGGTGATCTGGTCGCAGATGTCGCGGCCGCGTCGGGTCAGGCTGCTGCGTAGGCCGCTCATCTCGGTCAGGCCGGGGTGTTCCAAGGTCGAGCAGTTCATCTGCAGCGTGTCGCACGCCTGGTAGTCGGACTGCCAGGACAGGACCAGGTGGTAGCTGGACGGGTCGGTCGGCGGGATCCGGTACAGCGGGACCGGGCCGAAGCAGTCCAGGCACCGTAGCGGCGACTCCACGTGTAGGTAGGTGGTCCAGAGCAGGTATCCGCCGGGTTCCCGGCAGGCGCACGGCTCCGCGCCTCCCGGATCCGGACCCAGAACCTCGACCAGCGGGGTGTCCAGTCCGGCCGGGGTGAGCCCGTCCAGGTCGCGACGGACCCACTGGTTGTGCAGGCGCGGGTCGAGGCTGACCGGCTCGGGCGCCATCACCACGACGCGGTACTCCGGGCCGGTATCGAAGACCGGCCAGTCCCGTCCGAGGAGCTGGCCGTTCTGTCGCAGCGCACCCAGCAGTCCGCTGATCGCGCCGGTCACGGCGTCCTCGTCCGCGACGGCCGGCACGTCGACCTTCTTGAAGGTCAGCTGTATGACATGGACCATGGCGAGATCATCACACCACTCCCCGCCGTCGAACACCCGATTTCCGCGACGACCGCAATCGATCAATCCGAAGGTGTTTCCACCGAATCCGTATCCACGGCACGGCCCCTTGCTCATATAGGAGGAATCGGATAGTCCGGACGGAGGGAGTGACGGTGATGGAGTTCGACGTCCTCGGACCGATCGCCATCCGCTGCGGAGACCGGCCGGTGCGGCTGGGCGGCAGACTGCAGCGGTCCCTGCTCGGTGTCCTGCTGGCCCGCGCCAACACGACGGTCGCGGCCGAGGTGCTCACCGACGCCCTGTGGGGCGAGCAGCGCGACGATCGGCCCCAGCAGAGACTCCATCTCCACGTCCACCGGCTCCGTCAGGTGCTCGATGAGGCCGGGCGACTGGCGTTCGGCCATGGTGGCTACGAGCTCAAGGCGGAGGCGGGCGAACTCGACGCCGAACGCTTCGAGACGGCGCTCGGGCGCGCGAGGGGGATCGAGGACCCCGCGCGGCGCGTCGGTGTTCTCCGGCCGGCAGTGAAGCTTTGGCGCGGTACGCCGTTCGGCGGTCTGGATGTTCCCTTGCTCTCCACCGAGGCACAACGCTTGTCCGAGCTCAGGCTGGCCGCACTCGAGGAGCTCTATCGAGCGGAACTCGCGTGCGGGAACCACTCGGTGGTGGTCGGCGAGCTCGCCGACCTGCTGCGCGAGTATCCGTTGCGGGAGTCGTTGCACGGCCTGTACATGCTCGCGCTCCATCGCGCGGGACGGCGGGCCGACGCGCTGGCGGCGTATCGGTCCGCGCGTGCGGTTCTCGTGGCCGAACTCGGTCTTGAGCCCGGCCCCGAACTGCGAGGTATCGAGCAGCGGATTCTGGCGGGCGAACCGGTACGGCCGGGTATCGTGCCGATGCAACTTCCGCGCGACGTCAGGGACTTCGTCGGACGGACCACCGCGCTGTCCGAATTGGACAGTCTGTTGGACGTCCCCGGCGGGTCCGGGGCGATGGCCGTGGTGACCGGGACCGCCGGAGTCGGCAAGACCGCCTTGGCGCTGCACTGGGCACATCGGGTGCGGGCGGAGTTCCCGGACGGTCAGCTTTACGCGGACCTGCGCGGCTACGGCACGGAACGACCGATCCCGCCGGAGAACGTGCTCACCGGGTTTCTTCGGGCTCTCGGTGTCGATGGCCCCGCCATCCCCCAGGAACCGGTCGAGCGCGCCGCTCTCTTCCGCAGCCTCGCGGACAACCGGCGGATCCTGATCGTGCTGGACAACGCGAGCACGGCCAGGCAGTTACGCCCTTTACTGCCTGGGACCGCCACGTGTTTCGTCCTGGTGACGAGCCGTGATTCGCTCGCCGGGCTGGTCGTCCGCGAAGGTGCCCACCGGATCCGGCTCGACCGGTTGCCCCTGACCGACGCGGTCGATCTGCTGCGTTCTCTGCTCGGTGCGCGGGCGAAGGCGGATCTGGCGGCGCTGAGCCTGTTGATCGACCGCTGTGGCCGGTTGCCCTTGGCGCTCCGGATCGCCGCGGAGGCCATCCGGAACAGCACGGATCTGACCGTCGCCGGGCTGGCGGCCGCGCTCACGGACGACCAGGGGTCACTCGACGTGCTGGACGCGGGCGGCGATCCGCAAACCGCGCTCCGGCCCGCCTTCTCGTGGTCGTACCGGCACCTCCCGCCGGAGGCCGCCCATTTGTTCCGGCGATGGGGGCTGTTTCCGGGTGCCGAGGCGAGCGTCCACGCGCTGGCGGTACTGGCGGGGCGGGATGTCCGAACCACGCAGCGCAACATCGAGCTGCTCGTCCGGGCCAACATCGCCGAGGAAGCGCCGGGCGGGCGATACGGCATGCACGATTTGCTCCGCGCGTATGCGAAGGAATGCAAGAAGGTCGTGGCGCCGGACGAGGCCGCGGAGGCCATCCGGCGATTGCTGGTCTGGTACCTCCACACCGCCGCCGCGGCCCAGCACGCGCTGGATCCCCGGGCCCGCACCGTCGTCTTGCCCACGTTGGACGTTCCCGGGCCCGCGCTCACCTTCGCCGACCGCGGCGCGGCACGGGCGTGGTATGAGGCCGAGCGCGGCACACTCGTGGACGCGGTCCGCCTCGCCGCCGATATCGGCGAGCACGCCGTCGCCTGGCGGCTGGCCGCTGTACTCCTGGCCTTCTTCTATGTCGGCAAATATTGGGACGACTGGCTCGAAACCCATCGGATCGCGCTCGCCTCGGCGCGGGCCTGCGGTGATCGCGACGGACAGGCGGACATCCTCAACAGCCTCGGCGTCGCCTACAGCGATCTGAAGCGCTACGCGGAGTCCATCGGGTGTCATCGGGAAGCCGAAACGCTGTACCGGTCGACGAAGAGCACCCGCAACCGGGCCTGGAATCTGAACAACCTCGGTGTCGCCTACGACGACACGGGGCGCTTCAACGAGGCGGTCGCCTGCTATCACGAGGCGCTCGCGCTCTTCCGTGAAGCGGGTGATCCGCGTGGAGAAGGGTTCTGTCTCAACAATCTCGGGGACGTGCACCGGCAGTTGCGGGAGTTCGAACCCGCGTCGGACCGGCTCCGGCAGGCCATGATCGTGCAAGAACATTCCGGCGATCGCGACGGGCAACGGTTCACGCTGCGGACCTGGGGTGATCTCTGCCGGGACACCGGCGATCCCGAACAGGCGATCCGTCACTACCGGCGGGCCCTGGACATCTGCCGGGAGCTGGGTGAGCGGCATCGCGCGGCGACGCTGCACGTCCGCCTCGCCGACGCGCTGGAGGCGGTGGCCCGGACCGAGGAGGCCCGGGAGTGTCTGCGAGAGGCGTTGTCCGTCGTCGCCGACCTCGACGAGTCCGTCGCTTCGGCGATCCGGTCACGCCTGCGGGCGGGTGGGGCCGGCCCCCCTGCGACCGGCCCCACCTCAGGTCACCTGACCCGCAGGTAGAGGTTCACTTCCTTGCCCTTACCCGACTGCTTGAAGTACTTGAGTTTCCCGACGCCGCAGGCGGTCACGCTGGTGAAGGTGCCGCCGCTCGGGAAGTTCCCGTAGACCTGAGCACACCGGCCGTCGGCCCGAGTGTCCTTGACCCAGCCGTCGGCGGTGACCTTGCCACTGCTGTCGCACAGCACGGTCCACGCCGCCCGGCCACCCGGCACGTCGGCGAACTTCTTGTCGCCGCACTTGCCCATGACGGTGATCGTGCCGTCGGTCGCGGCGACGGCGGGCGTGGCGACGGCCAGCGCTCCGCCAAGAACGGCTCCGGACAGGGCGACGGTCACGGCCGCGCGCTTGAGGATTCGCATTCGGTTCCCCTCATCTTCGTTGTGTTCCGACGACGAAGAGACTCTCTGGAGCCGCTTTCTTTCCGCTTTCCTCGCGCTTCGCTCGGCGGAGATGGTGCGGCGCAGGACCCAGCGCGCGGATCGCGGTGATCAACGAGGCGTGAAGGCCGGCTCGCACTTGGCGGACCTCCAGGCGACTTGCACGGTTGCGCGAAGGGGTCGTGAGTGATTTGGGTCGTTCTATTGGGGGGTAAGGCAAACGTGTCGTGTCTCGGGCGAGGCGGTGGGCTGGGTGACGCGGCACCGCACTGGCCTTGCCGAAGTAC
>NZ_JBVKAE010000060.1:0-35597 GCF_055598845.1 Amycolatopsis sp. NPDC039088
AGCAGCGACCACAGCCCGCGACACGACACGTTTGACTTACCCCTCAATAGAACCCTACTTCGCACTCACGACCCGCTCGCGAAACCACGCATACCGCCCAAGTTGGACACTTACCTTGCAAATAGAGTCCTTTGTGGACAGACCAGGCGCCGTCCCCGCTGCCGTCAGCCGGTCCGGACCCACGCCGGGGCACGCCACGTTTGGGTTACCTCTCAATAGAACGACCCAAATCACTCACGACCCCAGGCCCCTTTGCGTGAACCCGCTCCCGCCACGACACGTTCGCCTTGACCCGCTCTGGCCCTTCACGGACTTTCCGCCGCCCTCCGCCTTACTCGCGCTTGAGCCGCCAGACCCGATTGACACCCGTGCAGGCGGCGGCGAGCGGCGGTTCGGCGGCTTCGGAGCCGGTCATCGTGAACCCCAGCCGCGCGGGCACGGCGCCGCTCGCGACGTTCTTCTCGTCGTGCCGGATCTCGACTTCCGGCGCGCCGAGGCGGAAGGCCTCGGCGGTCAGCAGCCGAGCCACCCTGGTCGCGAGCCCCCGGCCGGTGTGGCGGCGGCTGAGCCAGTAGCCGATCTCGATCCCGTACGGACGGGTGATCATGCCGGTGCCGCCGGCGAGTTCCCCGTCGACGAAGATCGCGAAGTCGTAGTTCGTACCTTCGGCCCAGTTCCGCGCGCTGGCTTCGAGGAACTCGGCGGCCTCCTCATGGCCGTAGCCGTTGGCGGCCCAGATCATCCAGGCACCGAGGTGCTCGGCGGAATCCCCCGCGACCGCCGCCAGGGTGCCGAGCTGCTCCGGCTTCCAGCGGCGCAGCACGATGACGTCGTCGGCGAGGGTTTCGGCGGGCGCTTCCATCGCCTCATGGTGACGGACGACGACTCGGCGCGCCTCCGGTTTTCGGCAGCGTCAGGTGAGAATCGCGCTGTCCGGGATCACCGTGTCGTTCTTCAGCGCGTCGAACAGCAGCTTCGACTTCGTCTTGTCCCAGTTCTCCGCCGAGCCGCTGGTCACCGGCACCGTCGTGGTGACCACGCCGCCCGAGGAGATCCCGCGCATGGCCAGCGCCAGTCCCACCAGGTTGTGCACGTGGTCGCCCGAGTCCATCGTCAGCGCGTCCGGCGCGGCCGACAGCAGCGGGAACAGTGAGAACGGGTTCAGCAGCGTTCCGGGGCTGCCGATCTCGCTGACCAGCGCGCCGATGAACTTCCGCTGGTTGGCGACGCGGTCGAGGTCCGAGCGCGGGGTCGCCTCACTGTGCCGCATGCGGACGAACCCGAGCGCCTGCGGCCCCTGGAGGTCCTGGCAGCCCGCGGGGATCTTGATCCCGGTCATGGTGTCTTCCATCGGCTTCTCGACGCACATGTGGACCCCGCCGATCGCGTCGACGATCTTCGCGAACCCGCCGAAACCGATCTCGGCGTAGTGGTCGATACGCAGGCCGGTGGCGCCTTCGACGGTCTGCGCGAGCAATGCCGGGCCACCGATCGAGAACGCCGCGTTGATCTTGTTCTTACCGTGCCCCGGGATGGCGACCTGCGAGTCTCGCGGAAGACTCAGCAGCGTCGGCTTGGTGCTGTTGTCCGGGACGTGGGCGACCATGATGGTGTCGGTCCGCTTGCCGCCACCGGCGGCCTTGCTGTCCCCGGTGACCAGTTTTTCCTGTTCCTCGGGTGTCAGTCCGTCCCGGCTGTCGGAGCCCACGATCAGCCAGTTGGTGCCTTCGGCCGCGACGGGGCGGCCGGAGTAGTCGGCCAGCGCGTCGACGCGGTTGATGGAGAACTCCAGGTACACCCACACGCCGGCGAGGAACACCACGAACACGGTCAGGAGGGTGAGCAGCACCTTGCCGAAGCCCCAGCGACGACGGCGGCGCGGCGGGCGGGCGCCGTCGGCAGGGCGGCCGGGAGGAGGCCCCGGACGGCGCGGTGGCGGGCCGGCGGGGCCTTCCTCGCCCCGGTAACCCATCGGCGCCGTCCGCTCGTCGTACGGGCTGCTCCCCCGGCCCGGCAGCGGCATCATCTGCGCCGGCTGGTGCTGCCGGGGGCGGCCGGACGGCGGCCGTTGTGGCGGCATCCGTCGCCCTCGGTCGTCGCCTCCATACGTCATGCCGAATCACCCGTCCCGATTTCGCGTGTAGGGCCAGTCAACCGCAGACCCTAAGTGAAGGACGTGCGGCACCCCGCATCGGTTGGGTGGCGTTCACCGGCCGTTGTCGGCGAAGCCGAACTGGTGGACCTTGAGATACCCCGATCGGAACCCCGCTTCGGAGTACGCCAGATAGAACTCCCACATCCGTTTGAAGACGTCGTCGAAGCCCAGTTCGGTGATTTCGTCCCACCGCTGGATGAATTTCTCCCGCCACAGTCGCAACGTGTGGGCGTAGTCCTGGCCGAACTCGCGCACCCCCTGCAGTTTCAGCCTGGTGTGCTCCAGTACGCCCTGTTCGACCGAGGTGGTCGACGGGATGAGCCCGCCGGGGAAGATGTACTTGTGCATCCAGGTGTAGGACCGGGCCGCGGCGAGCATGCGTTCGTGGTCCATGGTGATGGCCTGAAGCCCGAGCCGGCCGCCCGGCTTCAACCGCTTCCCGATGGTCTCGAAGAACGTGGGCCAGTACGACTCGCCGACGGCCTCGATCATCTCCACGCTGACCACGGCGTCGTACTCGCCGCCGGAGTCGCGGTAGTCGCACAGCCGGACGTCGACCCGGTCGGCGAAACCCGCCGCCGCGATCCGTTCGGTCGCCAGCGCGGCCTGTTCCTCCGAAATGGTCAGTGACGTGACCCGCGCGCCGCGTGCGGCCGCCCGGATCGAGAGTTCGCCCCAGCCGGTGCCGATCTCGAGCACCGTGCTGCCCGCGCGGACCCCGGCGTAGTCGAGGACGCTGTCGATCTTGCGGTGCTGGGCGGCCGTGAGGTCGTCATCCGGGCCGAACAACGCAGACGAGTACATCATCGACGGGTCCAGGAACGCGCCGAACAGGTCGTTGGACAGGTCGTAGTGGCGGTGGATGTTCGCCCGCGACCCTTCGATGGTGTTCTCCTCGGCCGCGGGATGGCCGCGGTCGACGAACCGGCGGAACCGTTGCAGCAGCGGCGGGACGAGGGTCGCCATCCGTTCCGCGAACGGCGTCAGCACCTCCGCGAGCGCGTCGGTCGTCCAGTCGCCGACCATGTAGGCCTCGCCGAAGCCGATCTTCGCGTCCACACCGAGGCGGTGGAAGAAAGCAGCGGGGCGGTTGAGCCGCATCTCGGGCGCGTCCGGACCACCGGAACCCAGGTGGGAACCGTCGGGCATCCGCACGCGGACGTTCAGCGGGCGCACCGCCTGCCGGAACAACTGCTCGGCGATTCGCGCGCGAAAGGGTGAATGCGGTGGCGTGGCCAGCCCCGGCCACCGGGTTTCGTCGGGTACGGGCAGGCCGGACGGACCCGCCATCCGGTCGACGCTCGACGTGGACATAGGTACTCCCTCCCACCCGGCCTAGACCGGGATCCGCAGCCGTTCGGAGCTCGGCCGATCCCAAGCCCCGCTCACCGTTTCGTCAGTACCCCCGGCTTCGATCAGCTCGAGGGTGAAAGCCCGTACGAGACGGTTCCAGACGCGGGATCGTCGTAGCATCGCGTGCCCTTCACCGCCGATTTCGAATCGCGCGGACCGCGATGTCACCTTTTCGGCTCGTTCCGCGAAAGCGTGGGAGGCCACCGGATCGGTCATCCGGTCCTTGGTGCCGTGCGCGATGAGCACGGCACGGCCTTCGAGGGCGCCGATGGGTTCACCCGGCGGTGTCCACGGAGCCAGCCCGCAGACGCCGATGACGGCCGGGTCGTCCGCGACGCGGAGCGCGACCCGTCCCCCCATCGAATGGCCGACGAGGATCACCGGCGCGCCAGGGTGATCGTCGTGGATCTGTTTCAAAGCCCACCGCGCGTCGGCGAGCGCGTCGGTGCCCTGGTCGTTCCAGCCGTAGATCCGGTTGCGCAGGAGACGCACTTCGACGCCGTGCTCCCGGACGGCACGGTGGACGTCCTTCGCCAGCGGCACCATCCGCTGATACGCCAGCCGCCACCACGCCACGCCGGCATGACTGTGCTCCGCGCCGCCGTGCAGCACCAGCACCACGGCCTTCACCCGGCCACGCGCCCGCAAAGTCCGCACCGCGGGTTCAGCCTCGCTCACCCTGGCCCCTCCAGTCTCCGAAACCCGGCCGCAGCGATCGGGTCAACCTCGATCATGACCCGATGTATTCCACTTCGGCGATTGGTCCACGCGATACATTCGTCGCTGACCTCCAGACGGAAGGGCGGATGTGGTGAGCACCACCGAACGTTATGCAGACGTCTCCGAACGGCTCGCGGAAGCCGAACGGGGTAACGCGGCGCAGATCCGGCAAGCGGCGGAGCTGGTACTGGGGGTCATCCGGGCCGACGCGCTGGTGTTCACCGCCGGTGCCGGGCATTCGCTGGCCGCGGTCGCCGAGACCTTTTACCGCGCGGGCGGGCTCGCCTGCGTGTATCCGGTGTACCACCCCGACCTGCTGCCGCTGCACGGCGCGCAGTACAGCACCAAGACCGAGCGCCGGTCCGGGCTGGCCGAAGAGGTGCTCGCCGAGCGGGCGCCGGGACCCGACGACCTGCTGGTGGTGTTCTCGACCTCGGGTGTCAACCCGTACCCGGTCGAACTGGCCGCCGGAGCACGGGCGCGCGGGGCGTCGGTCATCGCGGTGAGTTCGGCCGCGTCCGTGGCCGCGGCGCCGAAGCGCGCGGCGACGACGCTGATCGAAGAAGCGAACATCGTGCTCGACTCCCACGTCCGCCCCGGCGACTCGAGCTATCCGCCGGACGCGCCCCGGACCGCGCCACTGTCCACAGTGATCAACGCGTTCCTGTGGAACCTCGTCCTCGCCGAGGTCGTCGACCTCGGTGCGGAGCGGGGCGTCGACATCCCGCTGTGGCGCAGTTCCAACGTGGACGGTGGCGACGAGGCCAACGCCGCGCTGCTCGCCAAATACGGCGCCCGGGTCCCCGCGCTGCGGTAGGAAACCGCACGCCCTCCTGGAAGACCCGTACCATCACCGGACGTGACCGGCTCGTGGTGGTGGGACCTGCTGATCGGCGTGGGTGCCGCCCTGCTGCTGATGTGGCTCGCGCTGATCGTCGTGCTGGCGATCGCCCGGCCCCGTGGTGGCTTGCTGAGGGAGGCGCTGCGGCTGTTGCCGGACGTGCTGCGCCTCGTGCGACGGCTGGCCGCCGACAAGAACCTGCCGCGCGGGGTGCGGATCCGGCTGGGTCTGCTGCTCGCCTACCTCGCCCTGCCACTCGACCTGATCCCGGACTTCATCCCGGTGCTGGGCTACGCGGACGACGCCATCATCGTCACCGCCGTGCTGCGCGGAGTGGTGCGCCGCGCCGGCCTGGACGTCGTCCGCGCGCACTGGCCGGGCACGGACGACGGATTCGCGGCCGTTGTCCGGCTCACGGGTCTGGACCGGCCGCCACGGTGAGCGCTGGGCTGGGCTGCTCGCCCCGCTGCAGTACATGAAAGCCCCCTTCCTTGCGCCAGGCGCCAGGGTCCCGGCAAAGTCGGCATCGTGCAGGTCGGGCGCCTCTTCGTCATGGCGCAGGCCGACGATGAAGGAATTGGGGGTTGGGTGTCCCCCGGTACACCCCTGAGTGTGGAGGATTCGGGACGTTGAACGTCCCGAATCCTCCACACTCGAACCCTGCAGGCGCCGGCGATGCCACATCCGGACCACCAAGAACAGCGCCGACCAGCAACTCTGCGACGTTGCCGGGGCCCTGGCGCCTGGCGACGCCAGGCGCAGTGAAGGGGGCCTTCATGTACTTCGGGAAGGTGTGAAGGTCGAGTTTCCTCGGCTGAGCCGAGGGAAGAGGACCTTCACGCGCAGCCGCTGTGACTACTGGGGCTGGTGGTGTCGCTGAGGCCGCGGATGGCGATCGCGTAGTCCGTGAAGGCCTCCTTCCCTACCTTCAGGGCAGGCAAGGAGGCCTTCACGGACCCTGCGGCCACCTGGCCCTAACCCGAATCGCCACGCACGACCCACCGGCGGTCACGCGGCCGCGGGCTCCTCCGAGAACTGCGTCAGGTACAGCGACGCGTAGCGCCCTTCCCGCGCCAGCAGTTCCTCGTGCGTTCCCCGCTCGACGATCTCCCCGTGTTCGACGACCAGGATCTGGTCCGCCGCCCGCACCGTCGACAACCGGTGCGCGATCACCAGCGCGGTCCGCCCGTCCAGCGCGTCGGTCAGTGCCTCGCCGACGGCCGCCTCCGACTGCGAGTCCAGATGCGCCGTCGCCTCGTCGAGGACGACGACCCGTGGCTGCGCCAGCAGGAGCCGGGCGATGGTCAGCCGCTGGCGTTCCCCGCCGGAAAGCCGGTAGCCCCGCTCCCCCACCACGGTCTCCAGCCCGTCCGGCAGCTCCCGGATCAGCTCGGCCAGCCGCGCGCGGTCCAGCGCCGACCAGATCTCGGCGTCGGTGACACCGGGGCGGGCGTATTCGAGGTTCGCCCGGATCGACTCGTGGAAGAGGTGCCCGTCCTGGGTCACCACTCCGACGGTTTCACGCAGCGAAGCGAAACTCAGCTCGCGAACGTCCACATCGGACAAACGAACCGAGCCCGCGTCGACGTCGTAGAGCCGCGGCAGCAGGGAGGCGATCGTCGACTTACCCGCGCCGGAAGAACCCACCAGCGCCACCATCTGCCCGGGTTCGGCACGGAAGCTGATGCCGTGCAAAACTTCCTCGCCACCCCGGTGATCCAAAGTGGACACATCCTCCAGCGACGCCAGCGAGTACCGGTCCGCCGCGGGGTAGCCGAACCGGACATCCGAGAACTCGACCGCGACCGGGCCTTCCGGCAGCTCGCGCGGGGCGGGCTTCTCCTCGATCATCGGCTTGAGGTCGAGCACCTCGAAGACCCGCTCGAACGACACCAGCGCGGTCATCACGTCCACCCGGACGTTCGCCAGCGCGGTGAGCGGCGAGTACAGCCTGGTCAGCAGCAACGCCAGCGCGACGACGGTGCCCGGCGCGAGCGCGCCGGTCAGCGCGAGGTAGCCGCCCAGCCCGTAGACCAGAGCCTGCGCGAGCGCGGAGACGGTGGTCAGGCTGGTCAGGAACCAGCGCGTCAGCATCGCCGTCCGCACCCCGATGTCGCGCACCCGCCCGGCCCGCGCCCCGAAGTCGCCCGTTTCCCGCTCCGGATCGCCGAAGAGCTTCACCAGCGTCGCGCCGGGCGCGGAGAACCGTTCGGTCATCTGCGTGGTCATCGACGCGTTGAGCTGCCCGGCCTCTCGCTGCAGCGTGGCCATCCGCCTGCCGAGCCGCCGCGTCGGCAGGATGAACACCGGCAGCAGCACCAGCGCCAGCAGGGTGACCTGCCAGGACAGGGTCATCATGACCACCAGCGACAGGGCCAGCTGGATCACGTTGGTGACCAAACCGGACAGTGTCGCGGTGAACGTGCGCTGCGCGCCGATGACGTCGTTGTTGAGCCTGCTCACCAGCGCGCCGGTGCGGGTGCGCGTGAAGAACGCGATCGGCATCCGCTGCACGTGCCGGTACACCGCGACCCGCAGATCGAGGATGATCCCCTCGCCGATCCTCGACGACTGCGCCCGTTCCGCCAGTCCGAGCCCGGCGTCGATCAGCGCCAGCGCGGCGATCACCGCGGCCAGCCACACCACCAGCGACACGTCGTGCCCGCCGACGATCGCGTCGACCACCTTCCCGGCCAGCACCGGCGTGCTCACCGCCAGCACCGCCGAGACGACGGTGAGCACCAGGAATATCAGCAACCTTCGCCAGTGCGGCCTGGCGAAGCGCGCGACGCGGCGGAGTGTCCCCTTGTGCAGCCCCTTCGGAACATCGGCCGACTTCATCGCCGAGTTCATCAGCGACCACGTGTTGTCCATGAGATCCTTCTCCTCGCCCCCAGCAAACCTCGATATTGGTCGAGATTTTTTCCGGATATAACCAGCACCAACACCGAAGTACACCGGATGCTTCCCGGTTTCCTCGTCCTCTTTCCGGCGGACACCGCCGCGTCGGTAGCCTGGGCCGGTGACCAAGGACCCAGACCGGCGACGACTGACCATCGACCTGGTCTTCTACACGGGCTGCCTCATCTTCGCCGCGGTGAACACGGCCGTCGCGGAATTCTACGGATATCGCGTGTGGGCGAACTTCGCCGTAGCAGGTTACGGACTCGCCGTGGTCCACACCGGTTGGCTGATGGTCGCCGCCCGGCGCGGCGTCCGGCCGTCCGGCGCGCTCGGTTCCCGGTGGATCGGTATCGGCGCGATCGGTCTGTTCGCGATGATCCTTCCGTTGAGAATGCTCGTCATTCGCCGTCTGACCGGAGTGGACTGGCTCATCACGCCGAACTCGTGGGCGGCGCAGCCCGAGGTCTGGGTGATCGAACGGTCGGCGAAACTCCTGCTGGAGAACGGAACCCCGTACGTCGACGTGACCGCGCTGGGTCGGGCGGCGGAAGTAAACGATTACACCCCTTACGGTCCGGTGATGACCGTCTTCGGTCTGCCGCGCGCGCTCTTCGGCGGCGGACCGGTGGCCGACGCCCTCACCGACGCGCGCTGGATGTTCGCGCTGGCCGCCGTCGCGTGCGTGCTGCTGACGTTGCGGCTGTTGAAGTGGCCGAAGGTTCCGGTGAGCGCCGCACAACTCGCGCTCGCCTGCCCGCTGACCGCGCTGACCTGGGCCGTCGCCGGACCGGATCTGGCCATCGTCGGCCTGCTCATCCTCTCGTTCGCGCTGGCCTCGACGGGCCGTGCGCTCGCGTCGGGTCTGGTGCTGGCCTTGGTGATCAGCGCGAAACTCATCGTCGCGCCCGCGGCGGTCGTGCTGGGTGTCCTGCTGCTCACGCGGCGTGGTCCTCGCGCACTGGGCGGATTCGCCGCGGCACTCGTGGTGACGACACTCGTCCTGCACTTGCCGGTGTATCTGGTGGACCCGAAGGCGTTCGTCGAGCACGTCTTCCGGTTCCCGCTGGGAATGGGCGTGATCAAGTCACCGGCGGCGAGCCCGTTGCCCGGTCACCTCATCGCCTCACTCGGCCCGGTCGGCACGGCGTTTTCCTTCGCCTTGCTCGGGATCGCGGCCGTCGCCATCCTGGTCTGGCTGGTCCGCCGTCCTCCCGCGACCGGTTCGGACGCACTCCTGCGCACCGCCGTCGGGATCGGCGCGCTGATCCTGCTCACTCCGGCGACGAGGTACGGCTACCTGGTGTATCCGCTGGTCCTGCTCGGTGCCAGGCTTGCCTTCCTCGGCGGCGAATCCGACGAAACAGCGGTCCCGGGAAAGGGAACTGCGCCCCCCGCGCAGCAGTCCGCTACTTCTTCGTGACTACTTCTTCTTGACCCTGGTGGCACCGCCACGCCCGCGCAGCTGGACGCCGGACTCCGAGAGGACCCGGTGCACGAACCCGTACGAGCGACCCGTGGACTCCGCGAGAGCGCGGATGCTCGAGCCCTTCTCGTATTTCTTCTTCAGGTCAGCGGCCAGCTTGTCACGCGTGTTGCCGGTGATCCGCGCGCCTTTCTTGAGATCAGCCACGTCGATCGCCTTCCCGCCGAGAGTGTTCTGGGCCACATTACGACCCCTGTCGCCGCAATGATCGAACACTGAGCGCCGGAATGCCAGACGACGAGCGCAAAACTGCTGAAACCGCGATCACATTGGGCCATTTCAGTGGCCGGATGGCATCGATCAAGCACCCGAACGGACGCAGGCCTCACGCAAGCTGGACAAGTTCCAGATAATCGGCGGACCAATGGTCCTCGGTTCCGTCCGGCAGCAGGATCACGCGTTCCGGCTCCAGCGCCTCGACCGCGCCCGGGTCGTGCGTCACCAGGACGACGGCCCCGGCGAAACTGCGCAGCGCGTCCAGTACCTGGGCACGGCTGGCCGGGTCCAGGTTGTTCGTCGGCTCGTCGAGCAGCAAAACGTTGGCAGCGCTGGACACCAGACCGGCCAGGGCGAGCCTCGTCTTCTCGCCGCCGGAGAGCGTGCCGGCGGGCTGATCGAGTTGCTCACCGGTGAACAGGAACGAGCCGAGGAGGTTACGCAACTCCTGTGCGCCCGTACCCGGCGCGAGTCGCCGGATATTTTCCCACACGGACGCATCATGGTCGAGCGTTTCGTGTTCCTGTGCGTAATAGCCCAAACGCAATCCGTGACCCGGAATGGTCTCACCGGTATCCGGAGTTTCCATTCCGCCGAGCAGCCGGAGCAAAGTCGTCTTTCCGGCACCGTTCAATCCGAGTACGACGACCTTCGAACCGCGATCGATGGCGAGGTCGACGCCGGTGAAGATCTCGAGCGAACCGTAGGACTTCGAGAGCCCCTCCGCGGTGAGCGGGGTCCGGCCGCACGGGGCGGGCTCCGGGAACTTGATCCGGGCGACCTTGTCGGCCTGGCGGGTCTCGTCGAGCGAGGCGAGCATCTGCTCGGCGCGGCGCGCCATGTTCTTGGCGGCCACCGCCTTCGTCGCCTTGGCACCGAGTTTCGCGGCCTGCTGCTGCAGCGCGGACGCCTTCTTCTCGGCGTTGGCGCGCTCGCGGCGGCGGCGCTTCTCGTCGGTGGCGCGCGCGTCGAGATAGCGCTGCCAGCCCATGTTGTACAGGTCGAGCTCGCCGCGGGTCGCGTCGAGGAACCACACCTTGTTGACCACGTCGGCGAGCAGTTCGACATCGTGGCTGATCACCACGAGACCGCCGTCGTGCTGCTTCAGGAACCCGCGCAGCCAGTTGATGGAGTCGGCGTCGAGGTGGTTGGTGGGCTCGTCGAGCAGCAGGATGGTCTCGGATTTGCCGCCGGCGCCCGCCTCGGCGGCGGCGAACAGGATCCGGGCCAGCTCCACGCGGCGGCGCTGACCGCCGGAGAGCGTCTGCAGCGTCTGCTCCAGCACGCGGTCGGCGAGACCGAGGTTGGAGCAGATCCGTGCCGCTTCGCTTTCGGCGGCGTAGCCACCGAGGGAGGCGAACCGCTCTTCGAGACGGCTGTAGCGGTTCACCGCCTTGTCGCGTTCCTTGTCGTCCGCCAGCTCCGACATCGCGGTCTGCGCCTTTTCCATGTTGCGCAGCAAGGCGTCGAGTCCGCGCGCGGAGAGCACGCGATCCTTCGCGGTGACGGACAGGTCGCCCTCGCGCGGATCCTGCGGCAGGTAGCCGAGCTCGCCGCTGCGGCGGACCTCGCCCGCGTACGGCTCGCCCTCGCCGGCCAGCACCTTGAGCGAGGTGGTCTTGCCGGCGCCGTTGCGGCCGACCAGGCCGATACGGTCACCCTGCTGGATGCGGACGTTGGTGTCGTCGAGCAGGATGCGCGAACCAGCGCGCAGCTGCAGGCCAGAGGCCGTGATCACGGGAACTCCCGGTAAAAGGGGTGGATGAGCGGACAGCTTCGACTCGCCGGCCGACGGCCGGCGAGGAGCTACTCCAAGAGGATGTCCACGCGATCAGTGTACGGGCCGGTGTCGAGCGGTTTTATCGGACCGTGCCCGATGTCACGCGTCGTGCAGGGTGACCTGCACCGCGATGGCGCGTTCGGCGGCGGCGTCGAGTACCGCGCGCCGCGGTTCGGCGATGTCGAGCACGCGCGGCTCCGCGCGGTCGAACAACGGCGCCAACCGGCGGTCCTCGCGCAGTGTTTCCAGTGCCCGGCCGTCACCTCCGAGCACGACGGCGTCCACTTCGGACAGTCGCGGCACGAGCACGTCGAACGCGTCCTCGGCGGCGGAGCGGAGCGCGGTGCGCGCCTGCCCTTCCCGGCGCCGGGCGAAACGCTGTTGCGACCAGCCGCCGGCCGCGGACCGGCCTTGGACGAGGTGCCGGTCGGTCCTGGACCGGACGATCACTCCCCCGCGCGCGATCCCGACGCTGTGCCCGCCGCGACGCACCAGCAGGAGCGCGATCGTTCGCGGGATCAGCGCGTGCTCGATGAGCGGCCCGACGGCGAGACCGGCCACCGTTCCTTCGGCGTTCAGGGGTCCGAAGGGGATGGTCGCGACGGCGACGACGCCGTTGTCCGCGGTGACCGTGACGGTGTCCGGCGTGATCTCCGTCGACCGGATGCCGTCGTTGCGGACGGCGAAGCGGTCGTACCAGCCTTCGAGGCGGTCCGGGGCGACCTCGACCGCCCGGCCACCGCCCGCCACCTGCCGCTCCTTCGCCATGTGCTCAAGGTACGGGTCCCGGCTGGGTCGTGCCTGGACGGACGACACGCGGACCCGACGCGCGTGAAGGCCCCCTTCCCTCGACTTAGCCGCAATGCCAGGAGCTTAAGGCCGGCGGGGCGGTCGCGTGTCGGACATGTTCGCCCAGGTCGGGTAGCCCGGCTCCAGTACGTACCGTCCGTTCGGGCAGCGACTGTTCGCCCACGAAGGTCGATGGTGTCGATGGTCCGTGAAGGCCTCCTTGAGGGACTCAGAGTCCCTCAAGGAGGCCTTCACGGACTTGATAACACGGGCAAAGTGTGATCAATCGGACGAATCGGCTCTCGATGAATCCTTTATGGACAGTTGGAGAGCCTCAGGAACCGTCGCTTAAGTTCCTGGCATTGGCGTCTAGCGCAGTGAAGGGGGCCTTCACGCGCATCCAGGAGCTAGACCGGCTTCACCGGGCCGCGGCCGACGGATTTGCCGACGCCCGCGGGCCGCTCAGCCGCACTGGACTGAACGAAACCGTTGATGTGCAAGGAAACCGAGCGGACCGAACCGGTGTCGCCACCGGCGACGTCCATCGCGGTGAACGTCCAGGTGCCGTCGGCGGCCGCACCGGAGATCAGGCCGCCGACGGCCTGCAGCGGCCGGTGGGTCCCGGTGAACGGGGCATTCGACGACGTCACCGCGCTGAACGGCGTGGCCGCGTTGTCGGCGAAGACGACCTGGCACAGGTTGTTGCCCGAAGTGCCGTTGCGCTGGAACAGCGTCGCCTTCGCGCCTGACGGCGAGGTCAGCGTGCCGACCAGGTCACCGACGTAGGAGTGGTTGATGCCCACCGTCTCCGACTTGTCGTCGGTGCTGCACGTGGTCCCGTCCACCGAGAACGTCACCTTCGAAGCGCGCCCGACACCGCTCACCGCGATCGGCACGGTCACGCCGGTCGGGTCGCTGTCCGGGATCGCCACCGCGGGTCCGGCGTAGGCGAAGTTCCGCGCCACCGGCGACGGGGTGCCGACCGGCAGCGAGAACGTCGACGTGGTCGGCGAGAACGAACCCGCGAAGGTCACCCGCGCGTTCAGCACCACCGGCACCCCGAGTTCCTGCGTGGCGGGGACGGTGATGGTGAAGTCGTTGACGCCGGTCTGCCCGGGGCTGATCGTGCCGTACGACTTCGACCGCGGCGCCACCGTGACACCCGGGGTCGGGCTGGTGAGCACCACGCTGGTCGACGTCGCGGTGCCGTCGCCCCGGTTGGTCACCGGCAGGGTCACCTTGGCGGTGTCACCGGGGTCGAGTGCGGAACCACCGTCGGCCGGAGTGACCGTCGGCTGGCCCGCGGTCGCGAACGGCTGCGGGCTGGCGCCGGTGTAGGCGAGGACCTTGTCGGCGAGGATGACGCCGGCGCCGCTGGAGTTGTCGCGACCCGGGGTCAGGATGTCGACGGCGGTGTTGACGAGCGCCTCGCGCACCTCGGCCGGGGGCAGCCCCGGGTTGCCCGAGAGCACCAGGCCCGCGATCGCGGCGGCGTGCGGCGCGGCGGCCGACGTACCGTAGAACGTGGTGAAGCCGGAGACGCTGGTGGAGACGCCGTCGGCCGCGGTGATGTCCGGTTTGGCGCGGACCTCACCCCCGGTCCCGGACACGTTTCCCGGGGTGATCGGCGTGCCGTCGGCCTGGTAGAACATCCGCCGCGGACCGTCCGAAGTGAACCGTTCGACCTTGGTGGTCGCGCCGAAGGCACCGGGGAACGGGCCCGCCGGGTTGGCCGGGTCGCCCGGTTCGAGTGCTCGCGGGAACGCCTTGGCCGCCGGGGCCGCCGCGACGCTGAACGCGGCCCGCGCGGCCGAGTGCCCGACGGTCACGCCGGGGCTGGTGTAGGCCTTGAGTCCGTCGGCCGAATCGGAGAACCGGCCGCGCAGCGCGGAAAGCGACAGATAGCGGCCTTCACCGGAGAACTTGACGATCGCCAATCGCAACCCGGTGCCACCGGCCGCGGGGGTGTCCACGCGCTCGTAGGCGTCCTGGGTGCCGGTCTGGTTGTCCTGGCTGAAGTCCACGACGTTGCCCGCCGCGTTCAGCAGGTAGAGGTCGTAGTCGTTGTTCGAGGCGCCCAGCGGATCCGACCAGAACAGCGTGACCGGCACGCGCGCCGAGGAGGCGTTCGAGATCGGCTCGAAGATCTGGTTGCCCGCGGCACCGGCGAAGTTGTGCGCGGTACCGGCGTACTTGCCGACACTCTTGCCGGAATCGACGAAGTCGCCTTCCCAGTGGCCCGAGGTACCGTCGGCGACGTTGCCCTCGTTACCGGCCGAGGAGAAGTAGAGCGCGCCGTCCGCGGTCACGTCGTTCACGGCCTGGGCGATGATCCAGTCCTGGAACGGCGATTCCTTGAAGTACAGGACGTCGTCGACGATGACGTCGCAGCCCGCGTCGAACCGCAGTTTGCGGATGTTGTCGGCGAAACTGGCGTCGGAGTTGAACGCGCTGGCGAAACCGAGCGACGCGTTCGGCGCGACGTCGTGGATGATCTCGAGCATCGCGGTGCCCTCGTCACCGTCACCCTCCTGGCCGGGGATGACGTCGACGCCCGCCGGGAGTTCGCCGCGTGCTTGCGAAACCGCGAGCGAGTTGACGCCGTCGGACAACGCGCAGATCTTGGTGCCGACGCCGGTGACGCCGAACTGCTGGCGCGCGGTGTCGGCGTTGTGCGCGCGGTCGCCTTCGCTGGTGACCGGCCCGGCGGCGATGCCCACCTGCCCCTTGGCCTCGATGGCCTTCTTCAGCTCACCCTCGATCCGGGCGGCCTTCTCTTCCTTGCTCTCCTGCTTGGCCTGCTGACCGGCGGGCTCGGCGAGCTCGCGGGCGGTGAACGCCTCGTTGGCGGTTTCGACCTTCTTGACGTCGGCACGGCCGGCGATCGCGGGGACCGCGTTCAGCGGAACCTCGGCGCGGACGCTGCCGTAGCGGGCCGAGACCGCGCGAATCCCCGCACCGGATTCACGCAGGCTCTTGAGGAGTTCGTCCGAGACCTGGCCGCGGATGTCCACGAGTACGGTGCCGGCCGCGGAGACATTCGCCCCAGACCCCAGTGCGGGAACCGCGGAGGCCGACATCCGCTGCGCGCGGAGTTTCTGTTCGACGAGCAACCGGCTGTCCACTTTGGACTCACCGGCGTTCTGACTCTTCTTGATCGACTGCAGGGCCTCGATCTGCCGGACGGTGTTCTCCGAGAACGCGTCCGGGGACTGCCCGGTTTCCGCCGCCGCGCCGGGCGGGCCGACCAGACCGAGCGCGGTGACGAGGGCCGCGGTGCCCGCGGTCAGGATCGTTCTTCTTCTCCTGTTAGAACGGGTTGGACGCACATGCGCCTCCGATTCCTAGGCGCGTGCCCCGACTCACGCTGACCGACGCCGGCGATCACCGGCTGGATCAAGCTAAGTACCGGGCGTGCACCGGCGGCAGGAGCCGTTCGAGTGACTTCGCGAAGGCGTTCAGCGTAATGCGCCGAGAAGATTCACAGCACGAACGAGTCCGACCAAGGCTGCGAAGCGCGACCGGACAAGCCGTCCAACAGCGTCACCGCCTGCTTGTCGGTCAACGAGGCCACGAAGTCGACCACCGCGCGCCCGCGCGCCAGCCCGCGTAGGGCGTCCGCACCGGTGACCGGTTCCCCGGTCGCCCCGATGAGCAGCTCCGGCGACGTCCGCGCGAGCGCGGAGAACTCCGACTGCGCCAGTTCCACCAGATCGTGCAGCCGTCGCGGCAGCCGGTAGAACTCGTCGCGGTCGAGCAGCCACGCGTCGAGCGCGTCGACCAGCGTGGTCACCAGGCTCGCCTGTCCGCGTTGGTGCAGCGCCAGTTCGGGACGCAGCAGCACGAACCGGCGGTGCACGAACTTGAGCACCTGCACCTCGTGCCACTGGGCGGGCCGCAGCGTGAGATGCCCTGTCCTGGTCGAGGGCGACGGCACCACCTGGACACCGTCGACGAGCCGCGCGGTCCATTTCGCGGAGAAGGCGGCGGTGGCCTGCTCGGCCTCGATGGAACCGTCGAATCCGGTGGCGAGCAGATCGTCGACGAGTTCGGCGCGGACACGGGCGACGGCGCTGGTGAAGGCGTCATCGTCGACGACCCAGCCGTCTTTGGCGTGCATCCGGCGGCGCAGCCGTTCCAGCGAACGGCCGGGCAGCCGCCGTTCGGCGGTCAGTGTCGCGTCGTCCAGCCCGGCAAGGTCGAGCGCGTGGTCGACCCAGCCGGTGAACTCGGCGGCGACCGGGGCGTGCTGCAGTACCCCGATCCGGTGAAAGTCCTGCAGGTCGTGGATGGCGTAGGCGATGTCGTCGGCGGTGTCCATCACGGACGCTTCGACGGTCTGCTGCCAGGGTTCGATCCGGCCGTCGAACGGTGCCCGCGCCTGGGCGAAGTCGTCGAGTTCGGTGCTGTAGGCGGAGAACTTGCTCGCGCCGGTGCCCGGGGCGTCGGCCGGTTCGGCCGCACCACGCGGCTGGACCGCCATCGACGTCGGATGCGGATCGGGCACGTGCAGCCGCGCCCACGGGTACTTCAGCACCGCGGCGCGCACGGCCGTGGTGAGGTCGAGCCCGGAAGCGGACGGCCCGCGGACGTCGGTCGTGGTGATGATCCGGAACGACTGCGCGTTGCCCTCGAACCCGTCGGCGAGGCCGAACCGGTGCCGGGCGATGCGGTCCAGGGTCTGCTCGCCGAGATGACCGAACGGCGGATGCCCCAGATCGTGCGCGAGCGCGGCGGCCTCGGCGACGTCCGGGTCACAGCCGCCCAGTTTCGCGGCGAGCTCGGCGGAGTCGCTGGTGGAGTTGATCCGCTCGGCGATCGCCCTGGCGACCTGCGCGACCTTGAGGCTGTGCGTGAGCCGGTTGTGCAGCAGCCCGGCACCCCCGGCGCTGACCACCTGGGTCACCCCGCCGAGCCGGGCGAAGAACGGTGACGCCGCGATGCGGTCCCTGTCGATCCGGAACGGACTCGTGGCGAGATCGCTGAACCCGGCGCTCGCGCTCTCGGGTTCGCGCCGCCACGTCCTCGGATCCGTCTGTTCCATGCGTCACACCGTATCCGTCCCGGCGGCATGATGAGTTACCTACGGACGGAAATCCGAGAGCGCGCTTTGGCACACTGCCCAGGTGGCGGACATGGTGATCGCGGGCGGCGGCCCGGCGGGGCGCGCGCTGGCGCGTGCCTGCGCGCGACGCGGCCTGGCGACGGTCCTGATCGACCCCGCGCCGGAGAAGCGCTGGCGGGCGACCTACGGGCTGTGGGCCGACGAACTGCCATCTCTGCCCGACAGCGTCGTCGCCTGCGCGCCTTCGACGACGCTCGCCTTCGGCACCGGACCGCATGTCCTCGAACGCCAGTACCTCGTGCTGGACAACGCCGGCCTGCGCACGTGGCTGACCGGCGGCTACGACGTCGTCCGGGCGACGGTGTCCGGTGTGGACCACGGCAAGCAGGGCTCGTCGGTGCGGCTGGAGGACGGCCGGGTCCTCGCGGCCGGTCTGTACTTCGACGCCACCGGCGCCCGGCTCCGGGGAAACCGGTACGAACAGACGGCGTTCGGCGCGGTCCTGCCAGCCGAGGAGGCACTACGGCTGGTGGACAGCCCCGAGACGGCCGTGTTCATGGACTGGCGGAAGACCGAGTCCGGCTTCCTGTACGTGCTGCCACTCGGCGACGGCACCGTCCTGGTCGAGGAGACCTCGCTGGCCCGCAAACCCGGTCTGCCGTTGGAGCTGCTGGCAGCACGGCTGCGAACCCGCCTGGCGGCCGTCGGGCTGACCTCACGCGGGGGCGAGGAACGCGTCCGGATCGTGCTCGACGCGCCCGTACCCCGGCGCGGCCGGACGGTGCCGTTCGGCGCGGCAGGCGGACTGGTGCATCCGGCGACCGGCTACAGCGTCGCGACCTCGGTGCGGCTCGCGGATCCGGTCGCCGACGCCGTCGCCCGTGCGTGGGAGCGAGGGCCCGCCGAAGCCGCGTCGGCCGCTCACCGGGTGCTCTGGCCGTCCTCCGCCCGAACCGTCCACCGGCTGCGGCAGCACGGCCTGCGCAGCCTGTGCGGAATGCCGTCCGAGCTGCTCCCGGTGTTCTTCGAGCTGTTCTTCTCGCTTCCCGTCGAGCTTCAGCGAGCCTTCACCTCGGGTCGCGAAGACCTGCCAGATACCGCCGAAGCGATGACGGCACTTTTCCGGATGGCGCCATGGTCAGTGAGAAAACACCTGATCGGGTGGCATGGACCCCGGGGATTGCTCCGTTCTAGGTAACCCGGGTGCCTTCCCGATGAACATCAGTCGACACGTGTTTCGTTTCGGACCAGCACCGGCGAATATGCGATTGTGACGTTGCAGATCGCGGTCCGCTTCGCTTACCAGCCGTTGTACAGCCTGCACACCGGTGGCGTCGTCGCGTTCGAAGCACTGGCGCGGCCGGGACGCGGCACCGCGCACGAACTGCTCGCCGACGCGCGGCGCAGCGGCAAGCTGGCCGAGGTCGACATCGGCCTGGCCGCCGAGGCCGTGCGCCAGCAGAAAGACCCGCAGAACACCCTCCCCCTGCATCTGAACCTGTCCGCCAGGACGGTGGCCGCGCCGCCGCCGGAGTTCGACCCGCTCACCGACGCGCTCAGTCTGGCAGGCCGCCGGGCCAGGGACGTCGTGCTGGAGATCGGGCCGCCGTTCTCTCTGGTCCCGGCCGATCAACTGCTCGCCGGGATGCGACGGCTCACCGACCTCGGCTTCCGGCTGGCGCTCGACGGCCTCGGCCGCGGCGATCTGCCGCTCACACTGCTCGCCTCCGCGCCGATCGACCTGGTGAAACTGGACCGCACCGTGCTCCGGGGCCTGCCGCACGACCCGGCCGCCGTCGCGGTGGTCGAGGCGGTGCTGCACTTCGCGTCGCGCACCGACAACCGGCTGGTCGCCACCGGGCTCGAAACCACCGAGCAGCTGGAGTCCGCGCGGAAGCTCGGCGTGCGGATCGCGCAGGGCAACCTGCTCGCGCCGCCGGACGGCAACCACGCGCCGCTGCCCGCCCCGGACGCGCCGGGCCCGTTCATCCCCGGCACCGCCCGCGCCCGCCGCGTCGGCGACTTCCTGCGGCCCGCGACCACCCTGCCCGAGGACGCCACCTGCGACGACGTACGCGAGGTGCTGGCCGCGGCCGACGGGCCGAGCGGCGTCGTCGGCATCGACGACCGGCACCGTCCACAGTGGTCGGTCGACCGGACGCGGTTCCTGGTCTCGGTGACCGGGATGTACGGCCACGCCCTGCACGCCAAGCGGCCTGCCTCGCGGCTCGCCGACGCGCCGCACACCATCCACGTGGACGCGAGCGCGCTCGAATTCCTCGAACTGGTCACCGACGCGGACTGGAGCCGTACCGGCGACGACGTCGTGGTGGTCGACGACCGCGGCCGCTGCCTCGGCATGGTGCAGGTGACCGAGGTCGTCCGCGGGGTGGCGGAGGCGAAGGTCGAGGAGGCCGTGTCGCTGAGCCCGCTGACCCGGCTGCCCGGCAGCGACGCCGTCGCCAGGGACGTCGACCGCCGGATCAACGCGCGCGAGCCGTTCGTCGCGGCCTGGCTGGACGTCGACTCGTTCAAGACGGTGAACGACACCGCCGGGTTCGCCGCGGGCGACGACCTGATCCGCACCCTCGGCCGGACGCTCACCGACCTCGAGTCGCGGCTGCGGCGGATGCGCGTCAGCCACGTCGGCGGGGACGATTTCCTGATCGCCTGCGACGTCGACGAGATCGGCACGGTCGCCGCCGCGCTGCTGGACACGCCGTGGTCGGCCGACGAGATGCCGGTGACGGTGTCGCTCGCGACCCTGGTGTGCGGTAACGGCGCGATCAGGTCCTACAAGGACGCTTCCCGGCTGCTGGCGCCGTTGAAGAAGCGCGCCAAGGAGGTGCCCGGGTCCAGCTGGGTGCTCGGCCGCCCGGGTTCGGACCGCGTCGAGGTGCTGCGCGGGATCACGACCCGGGGAGGACTGCCTTCCCAACGCGCCGCCGCGGGCTTCTGACCCCATGCATTTCGTCCTCTGAATGCGGTAGTTGACATCGCGAACTACCGCATTTAGAGGACGAGACGCGGGAGTTTCAGAGGTCGTAGGCGGCCAGGTAGCCGGAGAAGCGTTCGTCGACCTCACCGGTGGTGAGACCGAAGTCCGCGAGGTCGTACCGGTGCACGGGTTTCCTTTCCCCGGTACGGCTTTCGGCGTGCAAGGCGGTCATCGCGTCCCGCGCCTCCGCCGACAACGGCAGTCCGAAATGCTTGTAGACACCCTCGACCGTCCCGATCGGATCGGCGACGAAATCCTCGTACCGGACATCGCAGAACCGCGCCGGGTCGTGTCGCGTCCGCGCTTCGAGCGCCCGTTCCGCGCCCCGCGCCCACAGATCCAGCTGGCTCCGACCGATCACCTCGCCCCGGAAGACGTCGGACCAGCCGTGCGACGCCTGCTCGTTCAGGCTGCAGACCGACGCGATGATCGTGCTCGGCGCTCGATGGGTCTGCACGATCAACGCGTCCGGGTACACCTCCAGCAGCGCGTCGAGCGCGAACAGATGGCTCGGGTTCTTGAGCACCCAGCGACGCCCGGCGTCGGGCAACCCGATCAGCTGCAGGTTGCGGCGATGCCTGCGGTAGGCATCGGTCCAGCTCTGCCCGTCCAGCCAGCGCGAATACGACGGCACGTGCGCGAGGCATTCGTAGGACACCGACTTCAGCGACTGCCGCAGCAGCTGCCAGCATTCCTCGACCTGATCGGCCGACATGTGGTGCAGGCCCATGAACTCGGGATGCTCGACGTGATGCCGTTCGTAACCCGCCTGTATCCCTTGGAACACCGGGTTTTCCGCCCAGGTCTCGCGCGGCGGCCTCGGCTGCGGCACCTCGGTCAGCCAGACCTCGAGGCCTTGGTGCACCGGATCCTCGGTGAGCAACCGGTGCAGCGCCGTGGTCCCGGTACGCGGCAGGCCCGTGACGAAGATCGGCCGCTCGACGGAAACCTCGGCGTGGGCGGGATTCTGCTTCCACGACGCCTCGCTCAACGACCTCGCCACCAGAGCGCCACGCAGGAACGCGCGATGGACCTTGTTCCCGTACGGCGTCAGTCCCGCCTCACCGGCGTACGAATCCAGCAAGACCCGCAGTCCTTCGAGATGGTCGTCGCCACCGAAGTCGTCGAGCCCGGTGAGTTTCGCCGCCGACGCGTGCAGATCCTCCACTGTGCCGACGTTTTCCCGTCCTGGCAGCATGTTCTCCCCTTCAGTGGTGGTATTCGCCGGCGTTGACGTCGAGGCATTGACCGGTGACGCACCGAGCCAGCGACGAGGCCAGGAACACGACGGTGTCGGCGATCTCGTCCGGCTCCGGCAGGCGGCGCAGATCGATCGTCTCCGCCGTTTCGGCGTATACCTGCTCCGGCGGCACGCCACGTTCCTTGGCCAGATAAGCGAAATACCATTTGAGCGAGTCCGCCCAGATGTAACCGGGCGCCACGGAATTGACCCGGATCCCGCGCGGGCCGAGTTCCGAAGCAAGACTTTGCGCGAGGGCGAGCAGGCTCGACTTCGCCATCTTGTACGCACCGAAGGTCCGCCGCGAATGCCGCAGCACGGCCGAATTGATCATCACCACCGAACCGCCGCTCTCTTCGAGCGCGGGGGTGAACAGTCGCGTGAGCCGGAGCGCGGCGAGCACGTTGGTCTCGAAGCCCGCGCGCACGTCGGCGAGGTCGACGTCGGCGAGGTCCATGATCGGCGGGATGGCGAAGGCGTTGTTCACCAACGTGTCCACGCGGCCGAAAGCCGTCAACGCGGCCTCGGTGAGGTTCGCGGCCGAAGCGTCGTCGGTGATGTCGGTGGGCACGGTGACCGCGCGGCGGCCGAGCGCGTCGACCTCCTTCGCGACCTCGGCGAGCCGTGATTCGGTGCGGGCGGCGAGTACGACGTCGGCGCCCGCCGCGGCACAGCGCACGGCGATGGACCGGCCGAGCCCCGGCCCGACTCCGGAGACCACGACCACCTTGTCCCGCAAGAGATCCGTCATCCCAGCATCCTCGCTGCGACGGCGGTCTGGCGGGCCGCGATCCGCTCCGCCCACTCCTCCGGGGTCACGCGCGCCTCGTCGTGGAACGGCAGCCGGTCGGCGAGTTCGCCGAACTTCACCACCTCGACTTCGGGACCGTCGGCGGCGTCGAGTGCGCGGGAGAGCCGCTGCCAGCGGATTTGGACGTAGCCGCGGTCGTGCCCGGTGCGTTCGAGCCAGTTGGCCAGGCCCGGATCGCGTTCACTGATCACGAACCGGATCTTGCCGTCCGGATCGACCCGCGCCTGGTCTGCGGTGAGGCTGGTCTGGTGATTGATGTAGTCCAGCGAGAGGTACCAGATGCTGCCGAGCTGGATGCCCTGATACGGCGCGTCCGAACGCGGCACGGTGACGATCATGACCTCCTCGTCGCCGAGTTCGTAGTGCCCCGCCGACGAGTACTGCGTGGTCAGGCCGCCCGGCGTGGGACGCGGTTCGGTCATCGTGTTCACCGGCAGGTTCAGGTAGAACCACTTCGGGAAGGCGAGGAAGGTCCGCAGCCTGCTCAGCAGGATCTTGCCGGTGACGCCGTAGCGCTTGGCCAGCACGTCGCGTGTGAGCGGGGCGGGGGCGCCGCCAGCGGTGTCGGCGCACTGGATCTGGATCGTGCCGCGGCGTTCGGCGGCCCAGTCGCTGTAGACCTCGCGCACCACGAGCATCGACGAGCCGGGGCCGAGGACGAAATAGTTGGGGCCCGGGTCGGGTTTCGCCGGTCCGAAGCGGAGTTCGAACGAGCCGTCCTCGGCGATCTCGATCTCGCGGTCGTCGAAGGCGGCGAGGCTGTCCGGCACCTCGACGGGCGAGTAGTCGCCATTGAGGACTTGGAAACTGACGTCGGCCGTGCTCCCCCGCGTCCCGGTGACGACGTACTCGCGGTCCTCGCGGATGTTCGCGTTGAAGTACAGCGTGTCGGGGTTGTCCAGGCCCATCTTCGTGTATGGGCCGGTGGACTGGGTGAAGTACGGATAGTCGCGTTCGTAGGCCCACGCCATCTGCAGGGACGCTCGGATGCTGCCGGCGAGGTAGTGGTACCCCTCGACGAGATCCTGCTCGGTCCGGATGTGCGGCGCCTCGGCGATGACCTTCTCGGCTTCGACGATCGCGTCGGCGAACGGTTGAGTGAGCACCGGCGACTCCTCATACTGGTACAAATGCGTACCGACTTGGTACGTTCTTCGCGAGATCAGACTAGAACGCGTTCTAAGGATGGGTCAATGACCGTCACGCGGCGCTCTCCACCGACCGAGCGGGTCGTGCGGCTGCTCGACTTCTTCGCCGCCCGCCCCGGGCAGCGCTTCGGCCTCTCGGAACTCGCCCGTGAACTCGAGCTGGCGAAACCGACCTGCCTGGGCATCGTGACCGAGCTGACCGCGGGCGGTTACCTGGTCCGGGACCCACAGCCGGTCACATACCGGCTCGGGCCGGCGATGATCGCCGCGGGTCGCGTCGCGGGCGAAGGCTTCGGCGCGAGCGAGGTCGCGCGACGGCATCTGGAGGACCTCAGCAAGCGCTACGGCGCCACCTGCACCGCGTCGGCCGTGTCCGGCGACCGGATCCTCATGCTGCAGAGCGCCGGATCAGGGCGGGTCAAGCTGGGCGAGACGTACCCGTTCGCGCCGCCGGTCGGCCTGATGTACGTGCTGTGGGATTCCGACGCGGCGTTCGACGCGTGGCTCGCCAAACCCCCGGCCGTGCCGGTGCGACTGGACGAAGCGCACCTGCGCCGCGTCGTCGCCGAATGCCGCGAACACGGTTACCTGGTGGAGAGCCTGACCTCGGCGGGGCGACGGCTCTACTCGCTGATGGCGGGCGTCGGCGCGGAGGAACTGCCGCCGGAAGTGCGCGGACTGGTGGGAGAACTCGTGTCGAGTCTCGGCGAGCGCGTCTACCTCGGCGCCGACCTGGAACCGCGCCGCAAACACGCGGTGAGCCTGCTCGCCGCGCCGACGTTCGACGCCGCCGGACGGCAGGAACTGGTGCTCACACTGTCGGTCGGCGAGCCGATCACCGGTGCCGAGATCGCGCGGCGGGGCGCGGCGCTGGTCGCCACCGCCGATGCCGTCACCGCCGAATCCGGCGGCCGCCGCCCACGCGTTTAGTCCTCTGGATGCGGTAGTTGCACGCGCAAGGACCGCATTCAGAGGACTAACCGCATAGAACGGCGCGGGGTCAGGACCACCGGTTGGCGGTGAGCTTGAAGCTCGGCAGGTCGTCCATCGACGTCATCGTCTCGTACAGCCGGTCGTACTGGGTCGAGGCGACCAGCCAGACGCCGTCCACGCGCCGGTAGGTGTCCTCGTAGAACGCCGCGCCTTCGATCACCACCCGGTGCTCGGGGACGATCACCTTGTCCCGCATCAGCCAGGTGCCCCGCGCGGTGTCGCCGTCGACGTCGATCTCCGGCTGCCCGGCGAAGTGCACCGTCGTCACGCCGGGCCCGACGGCGTCACGCATGAACCCCACGATCGCGTCGCGACCCTCGAAGTCCAAAGGCTTGCCATACGACGGCGTGCCGTACCGCGCGTGCGCGTCGGTGGTCAGGGTTTCGGCCATCTCGTCCCACAGCTTCAGGTCGAGACACCGGAGGTAGCGGGCTTTGAGGCGTCGGATCTCTTCGAGTGCGACCAAGTCCATGCCGACAGCGTCCTCCTCCCCTTGACCAAGCACAAGAACTTGTTCTACTTTTCTGATCTCCAACCACGGAGGTCACCATGACGTCCCCGGCATACGAGCTCACCCATCTCGAAGCACTCGAAGCCGAAGCCGTGCACATCTTCCGCGAGGTCGCGGCGACGTTCGAACGGCCGGTGCTGCTGTTCTCCGGCGGCAAGGACTCGATGGTGATGCTCCACGTGGCGGCCAAGGCGTTCTGGCCGTCGCCGCCGCCGTTCCCGGTGATGCACGTCGACACCGGGCACAACTTCGACGAGGTCATCGAGTTCCGGGACCGCACCGTCGAGAAGTACGGCCTCCGCCTCGTCGTCACCAGCGTCCAGGACGACATCGACGCGGGCCGCGTCGTCGAAGATCCCAAGGCCGGCCGTAACCGGCTCCAGACCGTCGCCTTGCTGCGGGCGATCCGCGAGCACGCGTTCGACGCCGTCTTCGGCGGCGCGCGGCGCGACGAAGAGAAGGCGCGCGCGAAGGAACGCGTGTTCAGCTTCCGCGACGAGTTCGGCCAGTGGGATCCACGCAACCAGCGGCCGGAGCTCTGGGATCTGTACAACGGCAGGCATCGCAAGGGCGAGCACATCCGCGTCTTCCCGCTGTCGAACTGGACCGAGCTCGACATCTGGCAGTACATCGAAGCCGAGGGTGTCGACCTGCCGTCGATCTACTACTCGCATCGGCGGCCGGTGGTCCAGCGGGACGGGATGCTGCTCGCGCACACCAGGTTCCTCACCCTCACGCAAGGCGAAACCCCTTACGAGGCAACGGTTCGGTTCCGCACCGTCGGCGACGCGACCTGTACCGGCTGCGTCGAGTCGACGGCGGCGTCGCCGAGCGAGGTGGTCGCCGAAGTCGCCGTCACCCGGCTCACCGAACGCGGCGCCACCCGCGCCGACGACCGGATCTCGGAGGCGGGCATGGAAGACCGGAAGAAGGAAGGCTACTTCTGATGGGCGCTTCGCAGCTTGTCCGGATCGCCACCGCGGGCAGCGTCGACGACGGGAAGTCCACCCTGATCGGACGGCTGCTCTTCGATTCGAAGACGGTGTTCACCGACCAGCTCGAAGCCATCGAACGCACCAGCCGCGCCCGCGGTGAGGCGTATCCGAATCTGGCACTGTTGACCGACGGCCTGCGCGCCGAACGGGAGCAGGGCATCACGATCGACGTCGCCCACCGGTATTTCGCCACCCCCAAACGAAAGTTCATCATCGCCGACACGCCGGGACACGTGCAGTACACCCGGAACATGGTCACCGGAGCGTCCACCGCGGACCTCGCGCTGATCCTGATCGACGCCCGCAAAGGTGTGCTCGAACAGTCGCGGCGGCACGCCTTCCTCGCGAGCCTGCTCGGGATCCCGCATCTGGTGCTGTGCGTCAACAAGATGGACCTCGTCGGCTGGTCACAGGAACGTTTCGAAGAGATCCGCGAGGACTTCCGGCGGTTCGCCATGAAGCTTCAGGTGCACGACCTCACCTTCGTCCCGATGTCGGCCCTGCACGGCGACAACGTCGTGCATCGCGGCGCCAGCATGCCTTGGTACGAAGGAACTTCCCTGCTGCATCATCTCGAACAGGTGCATGTGGCCTCGGATCGCAACCTCGTCGACGCGCGCTTCCCGGTGCAGTACGTGATCCGCGAGCACAGCCGCGATTTCCGCGGTTACGCCGGCACCATCGCGGGCGGAGTGTTCAAACCCGGCGACGAGGTCACCGTGCTGCCGTCCGGATTCACCACGACGGTACGCGCGATCTGGGGGCCGGGTGGCACCACGATCACCGAAGCCTTCGCCTCACAGGCCGTCACGATCGAACTCACCGACGACCTCGATCTCGGCCGCGGTGACCTGATCTGCCGTCCCGGCAACCGCCCGCACACCGGCCGCGACGTCGACGCGATGGTGTGCTGGTTCTCCGAGCAAGGCGTCCTCTCCCCTGGCTCGAGCTACGTCGTGCGGCATACCACCCGCGAGACCAAGGCCGAGATCCGCGACCTGGACTATCGCATCGACGTCACGACGCTGCACCGCGACGAGACCGCGAAATCCTTGTCCCTCAACGAGATTGGCCGAATCCGGCTGCGCTCACGCCAGCCGCTGCAGTTCGATTCCTACCGCCGCAACCGGTCCACCGGCGGCTTTCTCCTCGTGGACGAACATTCCGGCGCGACGGTCGCGGCGGGCATGATCACCGGTCCGAGCGTGACGGCCTCGAACGTCGTCTGGCATACCGCCGCCGTCACCAGGGCGGAACGCACGACGCGCGGGCTCACCGTCTGGCTCACCGGGCTCTCCGCGTCCGGGAAATCGAGTGTGGCCGTGGAACTGGAGCGGCGGTTGGTCGCGTCCGGCAGGCCCGCCTATCTGCTGGACGGCGACAATCTGCGGCACGGGCTGAACGGCAACCTCGGCTTCAGCCCGGCGGACCGCGCCGAGAATGTCCGACGCGTCGCGGAGGTCGCGAAGCTGTTCGCGGACGCCGGAGTGGTGTCGGTGGTCTCACTGATCAGCCCGTACCAAGCCGATCGTGAACTCGCCCGCGCCGCACACGAGGCGGCCGGATTGCCGTTTCTCGAAGTCTTCGTCGACACCCCGCTCGAGGTCTGCGAAGACCGCGACCCCAAGGGGATGTACGCGAAGGCGAGGGCGGGCGAGATCAGCGGGTTCACCGGGGTGGACGCACCCTACGAACGGCCGGAGAGCCCGGATCTGGTGCTGACTCCGGAAAACGGGGACCCCGCCGCGATGGCCGCGCTGATCCTCGCCCTCCTCGACCATTGAGGGGCTAGTCCACAAGGGACCCCGCCAGGCGGCAAACCGTCCGGTGGTCGTGAGTGGCGATCAGCCGCCGTTGGAGGCCCGGTACGGAGCGGTCGCGTAGGTGCGGGCCGTGGTGGCCGTCAGCTTCTCCACCGAACGGAACATCGTCTTCCCGAGCCGGGCCCGCGCCTTCAGCGCCGGATGCGTCGCGGCGTAGTCGTCCTTGTTGACCTCGGGGTCGCCCGCGAACTCACCGGAGGCGAACAACGCGTAGGTCAGGATCGGCTTGCCGTCCGCGCTGAACATCACCCCGGCCTCGTTGCGGCCGTCCTTGAACCAGCCGGCCTTGGTGGCGACCCGCAGCCGCTCGGCCGAGGTCAGGTCGAGCCGCACGCCGTCGGTGAAGGCGCTCAGCGAACGCAGGATGGTCAGCAGGTACTCGGTGGACTTCGCCGAAAGCAGCGTCCCGCCGACCAGTTTCCGCAGCAGCGTATGCGTCTCGGCCGGAGTGGTCTTGCCGAGGAAGAACCGGTTGGGGTTGGCCACCGGCACCACCTGGGTGTGCACGAATCCCTTGCCGCGCAGGATCTCGTTGACTTCCGCGGACGGGCACACCAGCCCGCACAGGCGGACGGCGGTGTTGTCGGACAGCGTGAGCAGCGCGGCCATCGCGTGCCCGAGGGTCACCGAACTCGGGTACGCGCCGTCGAGACCGAAGATGCCGTCGGTGTCCTTGATGACGATGTCGGCCGTGACGTCGACTCGCTGGTCCAAGGTGAGCAGGCCGCGGTCGATCTTGTCGAGTACCGCGGTGGCGACCGCGATCTTGTTGACGCTGTAGGCCTCGACGACCTCGTCGGCCCGCTCGGAGACGGCGGACACCAGGTTGCCGTCGGAGTCCGCGACACTGATGGAGGACGACCAGGTCCCGCCCGCCTTCGCGGTTTCCCTGGCGTAGACCTGGGCGATCCGGCGCGCGGCGGCCGAGGCATCGGCGGCGGCCGTGTCGACATCGGACTCCGCGGCACCGGCGGGCTGTGCCGTTCCGAGCACCGCGCCCGCGGCGGCGACGGTGCCGAGACCGAGCAGACGGCGGCGGTTGACGTTCGTATCCACCCAGGAACTCCCTCACTCAAGCGAGCGTTTGTGAAGATCAACCTACCGCGTTCAGCCCGCCGGTGTGACGAATCCGGTGTCGTAGGCCTTGATGACCGCCTGTGTCCGATCCCTCGCACCGAGTTTCGCGAGGATGTTCCCGACATGCGTCTTCACCGTCTGCACACCGAGATACAGCTCGCCCGCGATCTCCACATTGGACAGTCCGCCCGCCATCAGCCGCAGCACCTCACGTTCGCGTTCGGTGAGCCCGGCGCCGGTGAGGCCATCCTGCGGACCCCTGTTCACCCGCTGCGCGGCCAGCCGCCGGATCGCGGCCGGGAACAGCAGGGACTCCCCCGCCGCCACGGTCCGGATCGCCGCGACGATCTCCTCCGGCCGGGCCCGCTTCAGCAGGAACCCGCTCGCGCCCGCCAGCAGGGCGTCGTAGACGTAGTCGTCGTTTTCGAACGTGGTCACCACGATCACCTTCGGCGGACTGTCCATAGTGGACATCAGATGCGTTGTCGCGCGGATACCGTCGACCGAGGGCATCCGGACGTCCATCAGCACGACGTCGGGCCGGAACCGCGAGACCAGACCCGGCACCTCGGCGCCGTCGGCCGCCTCGCCGACGACCTCCAGATCCGGCTCGGAGGCGACGATCGCCCGCAGCCCGGCCCGGATCAGCTGTTCGTCGTCGACCAGCAGCACCCCGATGCTCATCGCCGGTTCCCCCATGGCACCGCCACCTCGACCTTCCACTGTCCGTCCGCGCGGCCCGCGGTGATCGCGCCGCCGAGCACGTCCACCCGTTCCGCCATTCCCCGCAGCCCCCTGCCGCCCCCGTCCCGTGACGGCGCCGCGGCGCCGAGCGGGTTGGACACCCGCAGCCGCAACAGCTCCGGCCCGGCGTCGACGAGCACGGTCACCGGAACCTTACCGGCGTGCCGCAACGCGTTCGTCAGGCATTCCTGCAGGATCCGATAGGCCTCGCGGGAGACGACCGGCGGCACGGACGACGGTTCGCCACGGACCTCGGCCGCCACCTCCGCTCCCGCCAGCCGGGTCGCCTCGACCAGCGAGGACAGCTCCGCCAGCCCGGACTGCGGTGTCCGCGCCGACGTCTCCTCACGCAGCAGCCCGAGGACGTGGTCGAGATCGTCCAGCGCGGCGCGGGCGGAGTCCTCGATCGCGGTGAGCGCCTGCTCGGTGAAGTCCGGATCCGAGCGCAGGGTCCGGCGCGCGGCCCCGGCCTGGATGGTCACGACGCTGAGCGCGTGCCCGACCGAGTCGTGCAGTTCCCGAGCCAGCCGGTTGCGTTCGGCGAGCTGTTCGGTGCGCTTCTCCAGCTGAGCGATCCGTTCGGCGGCCGAGACGCCCAGGAGGCTCTTGGCACAGCGGGTCAGTACCGCGCCCGCTCCCCACACGACGTAGGCCAGCGCCACGACGCCGAGCAGGAACGCCAGCGGGATCCACGCGCTCGCCCAGCCTTCCGGCACCACGATGGGGTCCTCTGTGGACAGTGCGATCCGGCCGGTGAACGGGGCCGCGATCGTGAAACCGAAGCCGACCGGCACGAACAGGCTCGCCAGGCTGACGACGCACCCGGTGCCCACGTGCAGCAGGTACATCGCGCTCGACCGGAGCCGGACAGGCCAGTTCGCCGCGGGCCCGAACGTCACTCCCGGCACCGGGTCGTCCAGCAGTTCCCGTACGGCCGCGCCCTCCAGCACGCGCACGGCAGGGAGGAACGACGACGCGATCATCACCAGGACGACGGTGATGATCCCGATGACGACCCCTCGCCCCAGCGTCACGACCAGCGGAAGCAACGAGGGCACCACGATGGCGGCGAAGAGCAGATACGGCACGCTGAGGGCGCCGCCGAGGATGAAATACACCCACCGGCGGTAGGTCGCCCGATCCGTGAGCGGGCCGAAAAGTCGCATGCGCTCTTTCTAGCTTGCGCCGGGCCGGCGCGGATCCCTCAGCAGTATTTCGGCGATCTCCCTCGCGAGAGTGACCCGGTGCGAGTCCCCGTCGATGCCGGTATGTGCCACGGCGCCCTCCAGCAGCAGGAAGAGCTGCTCCGCGAGCCGCTCCGGATCGGCGGCCCACGGCGCGTCCTCGCGAAGGAGTTCGGCGAACTTCGCCCGCACCGCCGCCTTGTGCCGCCGGATCACGTCGAGTCCGGGATGTCCGGCGGGGAGTTCGGCGGCGGCGTTGAGGAACGCGCAGCCCCGGTCGCTCCCGAGCTTCGGATGATCGACGTAGGCATCGAAGACCGTCAGCGCCCGAGGCCGATCGGCTCCGGCCAGCTGCTCTTCGAGATACGCCCACCAGACGTCGTGACGACGCCTCAGGTACGCGACCGTCAGCTCCGTCTTCGACCCGAAGCAGGCATACAGCGTCTTCTTCGTGACACCGGCGGCCTCGGCCACGGCCGCGACGCCGACCGCGTTCAGGCCGTCCCGATAGAAGAGCGTGCTCGCGGCACTCAGGACACGCTCTCCGGCCGGCGTCAGCATGCTTCGACTATACCGATCGGTTGACCTGAGCGCTCGATGCAGGGACACTCCAAAAGTATACCGCTCGGTATACCTATGAAGGAGGGCTAGTGGTTTCTTCGTACAAACGCGAGCTGACGCTCACCGCGGCCGGGTTGTCGCTGATCGCGGTCTCCTACGGCCTCGCGAGGTACGCGTACGGCCTCTTCGCGCCGACACTCCGCACGGAATTCGACCTCGACGGCGGCACGCTCGGCGCCATCGCGGCGGGCAGTTACGTCGCGTACTGCCTCGCCGTGATCGCTTCGACGGCCATCACGGCCCGCTGGGGCGCACGGGCGGGAGCACTCGCCGCGGGGACGACCGCGACCGTGGGGACCGCCCTGATCGCGGCCGCGCCGAACGCCGCCCTTCTCGCTCTCGGCGTCGTCCTCGCCGGAGCCAGCACCGGCCTGGCCTCCCCTTCGCTCGCCGACGCGGTCTCACGCGTCGTCCGCGCGACCCGCCGCGACCGCGCCCAAACCGTGGTGAACGCCGGGACAGGGCTCGGAGTGCTGATCTCAGGGCCGGTTTCCCTGCTCGCCGTCAGCGACTGGCGGCTGGCTTGGTGGGCCTTCGCCGCGGCGTCGGCGCTGGTGACCCTGTGGATCGCCCGTGTCGTGCCGCCGGTCAGGGAGGAGAGCGCACGCGGGCTTCCGGACCCGTTGTTCCCGCCCGCCGCCGGACGGCTGCTGCCCGCCGCCGCGGCGCTCGGTCTGGCCAGCGCGGCGATCTGGACGTTCGGCCGGGACATCGCCGTGAGCGTCGGCGGACTCGGCGAGACCGAGTCGACGGTGATGTGGATCGTCCTCGGCGCCGTCGGCCTGGCAGGCGCGTTCACCGCCGAACTGACCTCGCTGGTGGGGCTGCGGCGGGCCTGGTCGGCGGGGATGATCCTGCTCGCCGCCGCCACCGCGCTCTTCGCCATCGCCACGCGGTCGCTCCCGGCGCTCATCATCGCCGCGGCACTCTTCGGCGCCGTCTACATCGGACTGACCGGCGTGCTGATCCTCTGGGGCACCAGGGCTTATCCGGCGTCGCCCGCTTTCGGCGTCGGCGCGGCCTTCCTGATGCTGGCGCTCGGCCAGGCCGCCGGGACACCGCTCATCGGTTTCCTCGGCGACCTCGCCGATCTCCGCGCCGGCTTCCTCGCGGCGGCCGCGATGGCCCTTCTCGGTGTCCTCTTCGCGCCCCGGGAGGCGACCACGACCTACAACTTCGGGGTCCGTTCCCTCTCAAGGGTGAGCTCCGTCCCGCCGGAGCGGGAATCCCGCGCGGGCCGCGCGTGATGTCCTCGTCGGCATGAACCTCCTGCTCGGCCTGCTCACCCTGCCCGTCTACGCGCTCATGCTGTGGCCGCTCGTGGTCGCCGCCCGCCGCGTGCTGGGGGTGCGGATCGGCGTGCTCCGCGCGTTGTGCGCGGCGGCCTTCGGCTGGCTCGTCGCGGGCGGCGTCCTCAGCGCGTTCCCCCGGCCGATGTACGCGAGCGGCGGCGCCTTCGCCGGGCTCGTCATCCCCGTGGCGGGCGGTGCTTTCCTGGCGACGCTGATGTTCCTGTTCGTCGCGGAGTTCGTCCTGCCGTCGGGTTCCGGGCCGGGGTTGATCGGCAGGATCCGCTCGCTGCGCCGTCGCGCGGCCAGGACGCGGCGCTACTCGCAGATCACCCGGATCGCGATCAAACACGGCCTCGGCCGCTACCTCACCGGCCGCCGCGAACCCGGCCTCGCCCAGGTCCGCCACGCCAAACTGGCGCGTTCGCTGCGGCGCGCGCTGGAGGAGGGCGGCGTGACCTTCGTGAAGCTCGGCCAGCTGCTTTCCACGCGGTCGGATCTGCTGCCGCCGGTGTTCATCGACGAACTGGGCAAACTCCAGGATCAGGTCGCCTTCGCCGACGCCGACGAGGTCGCGACGGTGCTGAAGGAGGAACTGGGCGGCGACCCGGACGAGATCTTCGCCGAGTTCGATCCGGAGCCGATCGCCGCCGCGTCGATCGCGCAGGTCTACCGGGCCCGGCTGCGCGACGGGCAGGAAGTCGTGGTCAAGGTGCAGCGGCCCGGGGTGCAGGCGGTCGTCGACCGTGACCTCGACATCGTCCGCCGTGTGGCGGCCGCGCTGGACCAGCGTGCGGGGTGGGCGCGCTCCCTCGGCGTCGTCGACCTCGCCGAAGGCTTCGCCGACGCGCTGGTCGAAGAACTCGATTTCCGGACCGAGGCCAGGAACATCGAAGCCGTCGCCGCCGCCTACCCCGGCACCGAGGTCGCACTGCCGACCGTCCACAAAGCACTGTCCACCGAACGCGTCCTCGTGATGCGCCGCCTCGACGGCAAACCGCTCGCCGCCGCCAGGGACCGGGTGCCGATGGCGGAGCGGGCCAAGCTCGCGCGCTCGATGCTGCGGTGTGTCCTCGGCCAGGTGATGGGCAGTGGGGTCTTCCACGCCGACCCGCATCCCGGCAACGTCCTGTTGCTCACCGACGGCAGGCTGGGCCTGCTCGACTTCGGCTCCGTCGGACGGCTCGACGCCGGACTGCGCGGCGGGCTGCAGAACCTGATCCTCGCCCTCGACCGCGGCGACCCGGCCGCGCTGCGCGACGGCCTGCTGGAGATCGTCGACCGGCCGGACGAGATCGATGAGCAGCGGCTGGAGCGGGCGCTGGGCGCCTTGGTCGCCAAGCACTTCAACCACGGGCAGGCGCCGGACCTGGACATGTTCACCGACCTGTTCCGGGTGATCGCCGACTTCCGGCTCAGCGTGCCCCCGCCGATCGCCGCGGTGTTCCGCGCACTGGCCACTCTGGAGGGAACGCTGGCCGCGCTGGCGCCGGGGTTCAACATCGTCGTCGAATCCCGCGCCTACGCCGCCGAACAGGTCGGTGCCGGATTGCGGCCGGAGTCGTTGCGATCCACCGCCACCAACGAACTGATGGCACTCCTGCCGGTGCTGCGCCGCCTCCCCCGCCGCGTGGACCGGATCGGCAACGCGCTGGAACAGGGCAGGCTTTCGGTCAACGTCCGGCTGTTCTCCGACGAACGCGACCGCGACGTGGTCACCGGCCTGGTCCACGAACTCCTGCTGGCCTTCGTCGGCGCGGCCACCGGACTGATGGCCGTGCTGCTGCTGGGCAGCGCGACCGGCCCGGAGATGCTGCCCGGCGTCACACTGCACCAGATGTTCGGTTACAACCTGCTGGTGGTCAGCGCGCTGGTGGGACTACGGCTGCTTTTCGTCGTTTTCCGGCGGAGCGGGCAACGATCGCGAACGCCCCGATGACCCCGATCAACCTCGGGGCGCGTACATGATGACCCCGACCCCCGCCAAGCAGATCAGCGCGCCGATGACGTCGTAGCGATCCGGACGATAACCGTCGGCGACCATGCCCCACGCCAGCGATCCGGCGACGAACACTCCCCCGTACGCGGCGAGGATACGACCGAAGTTCGCGTCGGGCTGCAGCGTCGCGACGAAGCCGTAGAGGCCGAGCGCGACGACGCCCGCGCCGATCCAGAGGTAACCGCGGTGTTCCCGCACGCCTTGCCAGATCAGCCAGGCTCCGCCGATCTCAAGGAGCGCGGCGAGCGCGAAGAGCGCGATGGACCGGAGGATCATGCCCGCAGCCTAAAGCGGGGAAGCACTGCCCCGACGCCTGTGCCTTCAGTGGGGCACGAAGGCGGCCCGGTGGTCCGTGAAGGACTCTTTGAGGGACCCAGAGTCCCTCAAGGAGTCCTTCACGGACTTCGGTAACCGCCACATTCGCCCCAGGGGCACCAGCAGTCACAGCGGTAGCGCGTGAAGGAGCACCGGTACCGGGCCGGTCAGGTCTCGTGAGTGGTCGTGACGGTTGGTACGTGAATCGTTGTGTGTGAGACTGGTGTGTCTGGTGGGACTTTTGTGGTGGCGTCTTTGCGTCGTGAAGGTCCCCTTCCCTACCTTGAAGGTAGGGAAGGGGACCTTCACTACGTGGCCGGGGTCAAGGACTCCCCTCGGAGACATGGCGCGTCCTTGACCGTCCACAAGGGACCTTCACGCACATCAGACCCGGGCGTCAGGGTGATTCACACCCACCCGCGAGCGGGCGCGCCGGCGCCCATCCCCAGTTCTATTGATCCGTAAGGCAAATGTGGCATGATCGGGTGATGGTGGCGAGGGTTCGGGTGACGGATGCGCGGCGGCTTTCTCAGCAGTCGCAGG
>NZ_JBVKAE010000061.1:0-35539 GCF_055598845.1 Amycolatopsis sp. NPDC039088
GCGACCTGCTTCAACGGGACCTGGCCTTGACGGGCGACCGCGACGACGTCGTCACGAAACTCACGAGGATAGGGCTTGGGCACGAAGACATCCTTCCAAGCAAGGCCGAAACCTCACAAATCAGGTGTCAACCAAACCCTGGGCAGCCCCATTCGTGCTTTGGCCATGGATGTTTCGGTGCCTACGGCGGGTGAGTCCGATAGCGGCCGTGCTGTGAAGGACCCCTTGAGGGATTCGTATTTGTTTGCCCACTGCTGCGGAGCTTGTGCGGGGTTGCCGGTGCGGTCGGGTGGGGAGGATTCCGGCCGTTGGACGTCCGGAATCTTCCCCGCTCGGTCGCCGGCCCACCGGTCGTGATCGGCACGAGCTTGATCAACGGAAGATCGGGGACGTTGAGTATCCCGGATCTTCCGTTGATCAAGGTGCGAGACCGGGGCGACGACCACCACCCTCGTGCAGGTCAGGCGCAGGTACACAAACGCGGGTCACCCTTGAGGGACTCTGCGTCCCTCAAGGTTCCCCTCACCCATCGCGGACGGCCATCGCCAGCCTCACCAGGCATACCGGCTGCGCGTGAAGGCCCGTGACCGGTGAAAATCGATCCTGTTAGTACCGGCCCTTATCGGCACTCCGGTGTGATCCAGCCCGTGAAGCAAGTGAGTCACTCTGGCGTGCGCCGTGATCACGCTGTCAGGGCGGGCGCCACAGCGCTTGCCGCCGCTGCGCTTGTCGCGGTCTCGCCAGTCGCGAGCGCGGCCACGCCTGCTGCCGCCAACGATCCCGTTGGCGACCTTCTCGGTAGCGCTGAAGGAGAACTTGGCTCTGTCGGATACCTCGGCTCTATCGGAAAAATCACCGCCACCGACGGCCTTCTCGACTACGTTCTCTAGGGACCGGGTAAACACAAAAGGCCCCGCCTCCTCACCGGATACGGGGCCTTACGCATCCCCAATCGACCACCCGTACCGACGATGAGTCACGCAAGCCTCCCCCACCCACGCGTCATCCGAATTTCATGAAGCCCGCTTAGCGTCAGCGGCGTGAGACCTCTGACTTCGCGTGTCCGGGTGGGCGTGCTCCTGATCGGCCTCGGTACGGCACTCTCGGCATGCCGAGGCGTGCTTCCGACACCGAGTTCCGACGCGACACCCACAACGTCCACCGCTCCCTCGGTCGAGACCCAAACGCTGACCGTGACACCCACGGCGCCGGCCTCGTCGTCCGCTCGGGGCCTCGAACCCGCGGCGATCGACCGGGTTTTCCAGGTCTACATGAACGGGCTGGCCAACCACGACATGACCGCGTTGCGGAGCGGAACCTGCCCGCGTCTGCGCGAAACGCTGCTCGGCTTCGAACTGAACGGGCACTATGTCGAGCGTTGGGAGATGCTGCCGTACTCCGTCCCGGACGGAATGGAGTTCGTGACCGTGCAGGCCAAGGTCACTCAGCGGAACGCGCGGACCGGCAGACTGGCGGGCGACATCGTCTATTCCTGGTATGTCGAGCGGAACGAGGACACGAACTACTACGTTTGCGGGTGGCTCGACGGCAGATGAATCCCGGAGGTGGCAGGTGAAGGCGGTCGCACGACTCGCACGGGACGAGCGGACGGATTTCGCCGCCTTCCTGCGAACGCTGACGCCCGCGCAGTGGAACGAGCCGACGTTGTGTGCGGAATGGACGGTCCGGGAGGTGGTCACGCATGTGGTCGACTACGACCACTTGGGCTTCCGCGGGCTGCTCGGCCAGGCCATTCGGGGCGGACTGCGGTTGAAGCGGATGAACGCTCTCGGCATCGAACAGAGTACCGAGCGGACCCCCGACGAGCTGATCGCAAGGCTCGAAGAGCGGCTCGACCCGCGCGGTTTGACCACCGCTTTCGGCGGCCGGGTGGCGCTGCTCGACGGGCTCATCCACCAGCAGGACATCCGGCGTCCGCTGGGCCTGCCCCGTGAGGTGCCGCCCGAACGGCTGCGCCACGCCTTGGCGTTCGCGCGCTTCGCCCCGCCGGTCAAGGGTTTTCAGCGGGCGCGCGGGTTACGGCTCGTCGCGACGGACATCGGCTGGTCTGCCGGGTCCGGACCGGAAGTCCGCGGTCACGGCGAGCCACTCGTGATGGCCATCGCCGGACGGCGCCCGGCCCTGGACGAACTCTCCGGACCCGGCGCGGCGATCCTCACCTCCAGGATGGACATCTGACCTCCAGGGCGAGTCACTGCGGGAGAGCTGCGGAAAGCGCGCGGAAAGCGGAGTCAAGCCGCTGATGGTGTCCGGCGACGAGATCCGCGAGGTCCTCTCCGGCGAGGCGGCGCCGGACCGTCGCCACGACGACCGTCCGGTACGCGGCGACGACCAGCGCGGCGACCAGCTCGCTGTCGCCCGTGAACCGGACGTCGTTTTCGAGTTCGTCGGCCAGCTCGGCGTCGATCTCGTGCTCGAACTCGCGAAGCCGGGAGCTGAGCGCGCGGGACCCGGCCACCGTGCGCGCGAGCGGTTCGGCACCCTCACTCAACCCGGACAGCGGATGCTGTTCCTCCGCGAGCGCGAGGGCCGTTCTGCGAAGCGCTTCAACGGCACCGACGTCGTCCGTGCGCTCACGGACCGCCGCACGCACGACGCTGACCGCGTCCGGGAGCCGGTCCAGCGCGAGATCCTCTTTCCGGTCGAAGTGCGAGAACACGGTCACCTTCGAGACGCCGGCAGCCGCGGCGATCTCGGCGACAGTGACGTCGTCGAAGCCGCGTTCCACGAACAATCCGGTCGCGACCTCGGCGATATGCGCCCGCGTCTTCGAACCGCCTCGATCCCGTTTGGCCATATGACAACCTTACCTTTACTCGCTAAGCTTACCAAGTAAACTTATCGAGTAAACCTTGGAGATAGTCATGCGACGGATCGATGTGATCGTGGCCGGAGCCGGGCCCACCGGCCTGCTCCTCGCGAGCGAACTGGCTTTGCGCGGGGTGCGGGTGTGCGTGCTGGAGCGTCTCGAGGAGCCGGATCCGACGATCAAAGCCGGTTCGATCAACGTCGCCAGTGCCGAGATCCTGGACCGGCGCGGCCTGCTGCCCGCCGCGGAGAAGGTGCAGCGCCGTCTCATGGCGGCGGCCGGCGCCTTCACCGCAGGCCGCTCGAACCGGACGGTGCGCGAGCTGGAGGAAGGGGCAAGGCTGACTTCACGCCGGTTCCCAGTGCTCGGGCACTTCGCGGGGATCATGTTCCGGCCCGAGCTGGTCGACCAGAACGGTCCGGTGCTGGCCGCGCACACCGCGGTCGCCAACGGGATCGTGGTTCCCCAGCACGATCTCGAACTGCTGCTCGGTGAACACTGCGCCCGGCTGGGCGTCGAAATCCGCCGCGGTGTCGAGGTGCGGGGACTGCGGAGCACCGGCGCGAACCTCGGCGACGACGCCGACGTGATCGTCGAGACCAGCGCGGGCGACTTCACCGCCGGATGGGTCGTCGCGGCCGACGGCGGGCGGAGTGTCATCCGCAAGCGGCTCGGCGTCGACTTCGTGGGTACCGAGCCGGAAATGGTGGGCTATCAGGCCATCGCGGAGTTCGACGACCCGAGCGAGCTGCGGCGCGGGTGGAACTGGACACCCCGTGGCATCTACACCTACGGACCGGTTCCCGGCCGCATCCTCGTCGCCCGCTTCGCACCTCAGCCCGAGGACAAGAACGTTCCCGTCACCCTCGAAGAGCTGCAGAGCGCCGTACGGGAGGTCACCGGGATCCCGGTGACGATCACGGGTTTGCGCGGACGGGCGACGCGGTGGTCGGACAACGCGCGTCAGGCACGAAATTACCGTCAGGGCAGGGTTTTCCTCGCTGGCGACGCGGCACACGTGCACTCGCCGTTCAGCGCGCAGGGCCTCAACCTCGGCCTCGGTGACGCTGTGAACCTCGGCTGGAAACTCGCCGCGACCCTCAACGGCTGGGCGCCGCCGGGACTGCTCGACAGCTACGAGACCGAACGGCATCCCATCGGGGCGTGGGTCCTGGACTGGACGCGGGCGCAGGTGGCGCTCATGCGCGGTGACGAGCGCACCGCGCAGCTGCGGAAGGTCGTCGGCGACGACCTGCTCACCGTGCCCGGTACGACCGATCACATGATCGCGCTCTCCTCCGGGATCCTCCAGCATTACGACGTCGCCGAGGACGCCGCCGCCCCGGTCGGTTCGATCGCCGGAGACGTCGAACTGCAGTCCGGGACCAGGCTCGCCGACCACGCTCACGATGGCCGCTTCATCCTCGTCGACCGCTCGCCCGACGGCCGGTACGCCGAAGCGATCCGCGGTGTGGAGGACAGGGTCGCGTATACGGCGGACCCTGCCTCACTACCGAGCCTCTTCGTGCGCCCGGACGGGATCATCGCCTGGGCCGACACGGAAGAAGCCTCCGACGACAGCGCGCGGAAGTTGCTCGACACCGCGATCCAGCGCTGGGCGGACTCTCTCAGAACGCCGTAGACCGGCTCACGTCCTCCCAAGCCGCCAACTCCGCCGCCTTCGCTTCATGCGTGGCCCGCAGCCCGTCGACAGCGTCGTCGCCGAGCGCGAGCCGCAGCGGCGGGTTGTCGCTTTCGAGCACCTTCACGATCGCGGCGGCGGCCTTCGCCGGGTCGCCGGGCTGTGAGCCGTCCATCCCCTCGACGAAATCCCGGATCGCGCCGGTCGATTCGCGGTAGGCCTCGATCACCCGCGACCGCTGCAGCCGGGCGCCGCCGAACTCGGTCCGGAAAGCGCCGGGTTCCACGATGAGCACCTTGACTCCGAACGGCGCGACCTCGGCGGCCAAGGACTCCGACATCGCCTCCAGCGCGAACTTCGCCGAGCAGTAGGCACCGAACCCGGGCGGGCTCTGCTGGCCACCCATCGAACTCATCTGCACGATGGCGCCGCTGCCCTGCGCACGCAGATGCGGAAGCACGGCTTTCGTGACCTCGACAGCGCCGAAGAACATCACGTCCATCAACGAGCGCAGCTCGGTCATCGTCAGTTCTTCGACCGCGCCGACGGATCCGTGCCCGGCGTTGTTCACCAGGACGTCGATCCGGCCGAACGCGGCCAGGGTGGCGCTCACCGCAGCCTCGATCTGCGCGGGGTCGGTGACGTCGAGCGCGGCCGTGCGCACCCGGCCCTGTCCGAGTTCTTCCAGTTCGGACAGGGTTTCCGGGCGTCGCGCGGTGGCCATCACGCGGTCACCCGCGTCGAGGGCGGCCAGGACGAGGTGCCTGCCGAACCCGGCCGAGCAACCGGTGATCAGCCAGACACGGCCCTCGGTTTCCTGTGTCATCCAGATCTTCCTTCGTATTCGTCCATGCCCCAAAGACGTCAGTGGAGCTTCCGTCCTCCATGGTGCGAAGCTCGCGTTCGCCTCGCCAACACCGGCTTCCTGGTGCGGCTACAGTCTGAGCCTGTGACCCCTGAGTTGCGGCAGTTGCGGTACTTCGTCGCAGTCGCCGAGGAAGCGAGCTTCACCAGCGCGGCCCGCCGCCTGCATATCGCCCAGCAGTCGCTTTCCCAGCAGATCACCGTCCTGGAGCGGATCCTCGGCGCGGACCTCCTGCATCGCGACAGCCGCGGCACCCGGCTCACCGAAGTCGGATCGCTGTTCCTTCCCGAGGCCCGCGCGGTGCTGGCGCGCAACGACGAAGCGCTGTCGGTACTGGACCGCGCGGTACGCGGCGAAATCGGCACGCTCCACCTCGGTTTCCTGACCACCACGGCGAACTATCTCCTCCCGCCGGTGGTACGCGCGGTCCGTGACCGGCTCCCCGACCTGTCCCTCACCACGGACGACACCCAGATCGCGGCGCTCGTCGACGGGCTGAACCGGGGCCGCTACGACCTGATCTTCACCCGGCCACCGCTGATCGACGGCTTCGAGACCCGCACGTTGATCACCGAGGAGGTCTGCGCGGTCCTGCCGGAGGGGCATCGGCTGGCGGGCTCCCGCGAGTTGAAGCTCGCGGACCTGGCGGACGAGCCGTGGGTGCTCACGCCCCGCGGTTCGTGGGAGCCGTGGCATCGCCGCTACGACAGCGAATTCGAGGCGGCCGGGTTCACCCCGAGGGTGGTGCAGCGGGCCGCGACCGTCCAGGGGCTGCTCGGTCTGGTCGCCGCGGGCGTCGGCGTGACCAGGCTGGCGCGGTCGTCACACAGCCTCCGCCGGAGCGGTGTGGTGTTCGTGCCGCTGGCGGGCGACACCGCCCGCACGGTGGTGGCGTGGTCTCCCGGCAACGACAAGCCTGCCTTGCCCGGCGTGCTCGACATCGTGTCGAAACTGGCGGCGGGAACGGATCTGACGGAGGCGGGCTGACCCGGCATAGCCACCGTCACACCCGGCTTGATCACCTGTTCGGGCCGGGTATCCGTAGACTTCGGTGACGATGCGACGTTTCCGGTGGTGGTGGGGTGCTCTCGCGCTCACGTTCGTGGTGGTCCTCGTCGGTTTCTTTGCGTTCTCCGGGTCGGAAAGCAGGCCGGGGCAGCCGTCCCCCCGCCAAGGCCCGCCGGGGACGGGGCCGCTGACGGTCGTCTCCATCGGCGACAGCACCGTGTCCGGGGAAGGCGCGGGCGACTACACGCCCACTACCAACGGACAGGGCGGCAACTGGTGCCACCGCTCCCCCAACGCCTTCGTCGAGCAGATCAAGATCCCCGACATCACCGCGCGCGTGAACCTCGGCTGTTCCGGAGCGCCTTCCGAGCAGGTCGCGCTCGGCGAGGCCAAGCAGTGGACCGAACCGTCACAGGCCCAGCAGCTCGCGAACCTGATCAAGGATCATCGGGTCGCCGCGGTGGTGATCGCGATCGGCGCGAACGACGAGCCGAAGTTCTCCGCTCAGGTCAACGAATGCTTCAAGGCATGGTTCTCGCCGCAGAATCCGCCGTGCAGTGAAGCACTCCGCACCACCTGGAAGTCCAAAGTGGACGCCATGGTGCCGAAGGTGACCAACGCCGTCGCCGACGTCAAGAAGGTGCTGGCGCAGGCCGGTTACATCCCGGCGGACTACCAGCTCGTACTGATGTCCTACGCCTCGCCGGTCGGCCCGCAGATCCCGGAAGCGCTCCGCAGCCTCAACGGCTGCCCGTTCCGCACCGAGGATCTGGAATGGATGCGCCGCGACGGCGTCTCCGTCCTGGCGGACGGGCTCAAGCAGGCGTCGAGGGCGACCAGCGCGCGGTTCCTCGACCTTTCGCGGGCGGGCGCGGGCCGTGAGGCGTGCAGCAGCGACCCGGCGAACGAGTGGTTCAGCAGGCTGACGTTGCAACTGCGCGACCTCGGCCAGGTGGACCGTGCGAGCCACGCGTTGCAGGAGTCGTTCCACCCCAACGCGAACGGGCACGCTCAGGTCGCGAACTGCCTCAACGAGTTCCTCGCCGCCCGCGGCGGCAACGCCTCATGCCTCTCCGGGCCCGACGGCAAACTGCACGCCGCGCCCGAGGTCATCGCCCGCTAGAGGTCCAACGCGGCGCGCAACGCGATGTCGATGCGCTCCTGGACCTCTTGGTCGATCTCCGCGATCTTCTCGTCGAACCACGGCCGGTACAGGCGCGTGAGGTTCAGCGTGGAAACCCAATATCGCGCGTCGACGGCGACACCGAGGATGTCCTGTGGATCACGGTCCAGCAGTTCGGTGCCGAGCAGCCAGGGCCGCTCGGATTCGTTCACCCCGTCCGAGGACAGCAGTACGACGGTGCGCTGCCGTGCCGGTTCGGTCGGGGGGTGGTACGTCCAGACTTCACCCCTGTGCACGCAGATCCTTCTCCGCGGCGGTCAGCTCGGCCTCGTCCGATTCGGCGGACGGTTCGACCGGAGCGCGCTGCGGGGTGTATCCGGTGCGGACGGCTTCCCTTCGGGCCGCCTTGGACAACCACGACGAGACCGAGATCCCGTGTGCCTTGGCGGCCCGCTCGGCGAACTCGAGCGCACCACTGTCGAGTGAGAGTGTGACCTTACGTGTTGCCATACCTTTTATCGTACCAGCGCCGCGCAAGCCCACCCATTTATCGGGAAGACCGGCCTCAGAGGGTCGGCGAGCGCCCTTCGAACGGCGTCGAAAGCACCACCGTCGTCCGCGTGGAGACCTTGGCGGCCTCGCGGATGCGCCGGAGCAGATCTTCCAGGCCGAGCGGTGAGGCCACCCGGACCAGGAGGATGTACGACTCGTCGCCGGCGACCGAGTAGCAGGACTCGATCTCCTTGATGTGCTCGAGACGCTGCGGATAGTCGTCCGGGGCGGCGGGATCGTTCGGCGTCAAGGAGATCAGCGCGGTGAGCGGGAGGCCGATCTGCTCGCCGTCGAGGCGCGCGGTGTACCCGAGGATCACCCCGCGCTGCTCCAGCCGCCGCACCCGCTGGTGCACCGCCGACACCGACAGCCCGACCCGCTCGGCGAGATCGGTGAAACTACGCCTGCCGTCCGCCGCCAGTTCTCCCACGATGGCCTGGTCCAGCGGCTCCAGGGAACCGGTCATGCGTCGAGCACGATCAGGTCGTGCGGACGCTGGTTGACCGGCTCGACACCGTCCTCGGTGACCACGACGATGTCCTCGATGCGGGCGCCCCAGCGGCCCGGCTGGTAGATGCCCGGCTCGACGCTGAAGGCCATGCCCGGCTCGAGCGGCAGTGTGTTGCCCTTGATGATGTAGGGCTCTTCGTGCACGTCGAGGCCGATGCCGTGGCCGGTGCGGTGGATGAAGTACTCGCCGAAGCCCGCGTCGGCGATGATGTCGCGCGCGGCGGCGTCGATCTGCTCGGCGGTGACGCCGGGGCGGACGGCCTCGACCGCGGCGCGCTGGGCCCGCTGCAGGACCGCGTAGGTCTCGGCGACGTCGGCGTCGCGCGGCTCACCGACCGCGTAGGTGCGGGTGGAGTCGGAGTTGTAGCCCTCGGCGATCGGGCCGCCGATGTCGACCACGACGACGTCGCCGCGCTCGATGACGCGCTCGGAGACATCGTGGTGGGGGCTGGCGCCGTTCGGGCCGGAGCCGACGATCACGAAGTCCGCGTGCGTATGGCCCTCTTCGACGATCGCGGCGGTGATGTCCGCGCCGACCTCGGCCTCGGTGCGGCCCGGCCGCAGCCACTCGTGGACGCGGGCGTGGACCCGGTCGATGGCCGCGCCCGCGTCGCGCAGCGCCTGGATCTCGGTCGCGTCCTTGCGCATCCGCAGTTCGCGCACGATCGGCCCGGCCAGCGTCTGCTCGGCGTCGCCGAGCGCGCCGCGGAAGGCGAGCACGTGCAGGGCCGGGGTGAAGTCGCTGACCGCGACCCGGCCCGGCTTGCCGAGCCGGTCGGCGACCAGTTCGTAGGCGTTGTCCCCATCGACCCAGGTGACGACCTCGATGCCGAGCTCGTCGGCGGGGACGTCGGCGTAGCCAGGCGCTTCCAGCTTCGGCAGCACCAGCGCCGGAACACCGTCGGCCGGGATCACCAGCGTGGTCAGCCGCTCGAACGAGCCACCCGCCTGCCCGATGAGGTAGCGCAGGTCCGAGCCGGGTGCGATCAGCAGGGCGTCGGTGTCGGCGGCGGCCGCGGCGGCGCGGGCCCGGTCGAGGCGGGCGCGGAGGCTGGCGGCGTCGGGGGCTGGGTTGTGCAGGGAACGGCGCGACATGGTGGCGAGCCTAGTCGGTCCGGGCCTCTTGGCTCACCAGCCGGTCGCGCTCGATCGGGGCGGGATCGTCCAGCCCGCGCCAGACCCGGAAGATCGCCGGGAAGGTGCCGGCGATCAAGTACAGGCCACCGAACACGGCGAGCGCGCCGACGAGCCCGATCCCGTCCAGCAGCAACCCGGCCGCCATCGAACCGAGTGGCATCGCCGCCAGCACCCCGCCGACGAGAAGGCTGAGCACCCTGCCGCGGACGGCTTCCGGGACCCGTTCGTAGACCGCCGGGAGCACGATCGGATTCAATGCGCCTGCTCCGATCCCGGCGACCACGAGTCCGGCGAGCAGCACGGCCGGCGCGGGTTCCAGCGCGAGCAACGCGAAGCGCGGCGCGCCTTCGATCGCGACGGCGACGAGGATCGCCGTCCGCCGGGAGAACCGGTGCCCCACCCAGCCGTAGATCGCCGAACCGAGCAGCGCGCCCGCCGCGACCGCGGTGATCATCGCGCCGATGAGCGCGGTGCTGTGCAGGACCTGGTCGCCGTACGCCGGGTACAGGACGCCGAGCAGTCCGAAGTCGAGGCTGTTGGTGAGCATCAGCATGCCGACCACCGCACGCAGTACCGCGTCGCGTTTGACGTACCCCAGTCCTTCGCGCAGTTGCTTGAAGTAACCGCCCGACGGCGGCCTCGGCGGCCCGGCCGCGACCGGGATCAAGGCGAATACCACCACCGCGGACAGCAGGAGCGCGCCCGCGTCGACGAACAGCACCGGCATCGGCCCGATCAGCGCGATCAGCGCGCCGGCGGCGGGCCCGCCCGCCATCCGGCCGGTTCTCATCGCCGCTTCGACGGCGCTGGCCGCCCGGCTCACGCGGACACCGCCGAGGTCGGCGACACCGGGGAGGAGCACCTGTTTGGCCGTGTCCGCGGGACCGCGGGAAACGCCCATCACGAACGACAACGCGATCAGTCCCGGCAGACTGAGCCCCGTCGTGCCCATCGCGAGCGGGATCAGGAGCACGGTGACGGTGGTCAGAAGGTCCGCGCCGACGCTGGCCCGGCGGGTGCCGACCCTGTCCACGACCGGCCCACCCAGCATCGCGGCGACCATCAGGCCCAGCACTTCAGCCGCGGTCACGAGGCCGGTCTTGGTACCACTGCCCGTGCTTTGCAGTACGAACCAGGGAATCGCGAGCAACGTCATCATCACCCCGGCCGAGGAGATCCCCGAAGCCACGACCAGGGCCCCCAGTGGCATCCGGCTCATGGCGTCTCCGGCCGGGACTTCCTCGGGAAGGCCGCCCAGTGCACGCGGACCTGGGTGTCGCCGTCCTTCTCCGGACGGCGATAGCGGCCGATCACCTCGAGGATCTCGTCACTCAACGCGGCGGCCTCGTCGGGGGTGAGCGGGAGCGGCGAGTCGTGGAAGCTGACCTTGTCGATCCACTCGTCGGCCCAGTCCCGCACCTCGGCGACGAACTGCGCTTCGGCGGCGTAGCGCCGTTCGACCATCGTGTGCGCGTAGGCGTTGAACGGGCCGGCGAGGTCGGGATCGTCGATGAAGTCCTTGGCCTGCATTTGATCCCCCTCGTGCACGGCCTTCCACCATCTGTCGCGTCTGCTGCCGCGTTCGCTGTCCTCGGCGATCAGCCCGGATTCGGCCAGCTGACGCAGATGCCAGCTCGTGGTCCCGGAACTTTCCCCGACCCGTTTCGCCAGCCCGGACGCGGTCGCCGGACCGTCCTCCCGCAGCAATTCCAGGATCCGCACCCGCAGCGGATGCGCCAGCGCCCGCAGGAGACGTCCGTCGATCCGGGCGAGATACCGCTCGCTCTTCCCCATGCTGTGACCTTATAACCGCAAAGGACTCTCTGCAAAGAGTTCTCTGCGATCAGCTTCCCCGAAATCAAGCTGTTCTGGAGTTTGACCTCAACTTAAGTTCAGGTTTTACGGTCAGTGGCATGACAACGAACACGCCTTACCAGCTCGCCGTCGTGATCAGCAGCGTCCGCGAGGGCCGCTTCGGCCCCGTAGTCGCGAACTGGTTCCTCGACCGCGCGAAACAGCGCGAGGACGTCAACCTGTCCGTCATCGATTTGGCCGAAACCCCCGACGGCCTCTCCCCCGGCGTCGCCGCCGCCGACGCCGTCGTGGTGATCGTCCCCGAGTACAACCACAGCTACCCCGGCCCATTCAAGACCGCCCTCGACGCCACCGGCCCCGAATGGCACGGGAAGCCGGTCGCTTTCGTGTCCTACGGCGGGATCTCCGGCGGTCTGCGCGCGGTCGAGCACCTGCGTCCCGTCTTCGCCGAACTGCACGCCGCCACGATCCGCGAGACCGTGAGCTTCCCCTATGCCTGGAACTGCTTCGGGCCCGACGGCGAACCCCACGCCGCCGAAGACGTCGACCTCGCGGCCGCCACGCTGCTGAACCAGCTGGGCTGGTGGGCCAACGCCCTGCGCGACGCGCGCCGGGTGCGGCCCTACGCCGCCTGACCGGTTCCCGTGAAGGACTCGGCTGGGGGCCGGGTCCTTCACGGACATCCGCGGCGGAACGTGGCAGGCTGTCCGGGTGACCGGACCTCTCGCCCTCCTCGATTCCGCGAGCCTCTACTTCCGCTCGTTCTACGCCCTGCCCGAGTCGATGACCGCCCCGGACGGGACGCCGGTCAACGCCGTGCGCGGGTTCACCGACACCGTCGCCCGGATCCTCACCGACCGGCGTCCCGCCCGGCTCGTGGCGTGCCTGGACGCGGACTGGCGGCCGAAGTTCCGCACCGACCTGTTGCCCACCTACAAGGCGCACCGCGTGGCCGAAGAGGTGCCGGAGGGCGGCGACGTCGAAGAGGTGCCGGACACGCTCACCCCGCAGGTGCCGATCATCCTGGAACTCCTCGAGGCCTTCGGGATCGCGACCGCCGAAGCGGCCGGGTACGAAGCGGACGACGTCATCGGCGCGCTCGCGACCCACGAGAAGAAGTCGCCGGTCGAGGTCATCACCGGGGACCGCGACCTGTTCCAGCTGGTGCGCCACGAGCCGACGCCCACGGTGGTCATCTACGTCGGCAAGGGCTGGAACAAGGCCGAGATCCTCGGCCCGGCCGAGATCGCCGAGAAATACGGCGTCCCGGTGGAGCACGCCGGCGCCGCGTACGCGGACATGGCCGCGCTGCGGGGCGATCCGTCCGACGGGCTGCCCGGGGTGGCCGGGATCGGGGAGAAGACCGCGGCGAAGCTGATCACGCAGTTCGGTTCACTGCAGGAGCTCTTGGACGCGTCGAATGCCGGCGACTCCCGGGTGCCGCTCAAGACGCGACTGCGGCTGACCGACGCCGCCGACTATCTCGCGGTCGCGCCGACCGTGGTCCGGGTCGCGGCGGACGCACCGATCGAGCAGTCCCGGCCGGACGTCGTGCCGTCCGAGCCCGCCGATCCGGACAAGGTCGCGGAACTGGCGGAACGCTGGAATCTCGGCCGTTCGGTGGAGCGTCTGCTGGCCGCGCTCCCCAAGTCGTGAGCAACACCGAGGCCGACCCGGCCGAACTGCTGTGCCGGGACCGGCCCGGTGACGGCGTCGTCGTGCTGACCCCGCGTGAGGTCCCGCTCGGCGGGCCGCGCGCGATCCGCGTCCGCCGGACGCTTCCGCAACGGCAACGGTCCCTGATCGGCGCCTGGTGTTTCGCCGACCACTACGGACCGCAGAACGTGTCCGAGTCGGGCGGAATGGACGTCGCGCCGCATCCGCACACCGGCCTGCAGACCGCGAGCTGGCTGTTCAGCGGCGAGATCGAGCACCGCGACAGCATCGGAACCCGCGCCATGGTCCGGCCAGGCGAGCTCAACCTGATGACCGGCGGACACGGCATCGCGCATTCGGAAGTGTCCACTCCGGACACGGCGACGCTGCACGGTGTCCAGTTGTGGCTCGCACTGCCTGACGAACATCGCGACACCGCACCGGATTTTCGGCACTACGCCCCGCCGGTGCTCCGGCTTCCCGGTGCCACCGCACGGGTCTTCCTCGGCAGCCTCGCCGGGGTCACCTCACCGGTTCCGTCGTTCACTCCCCTGCTGGGCGCCGAACTCACGGTGGAGCCGGGGGCGGCCTTGCCCCTCGACGTCGACCCGGCTCACGAACACGGCGTCCTGCAGGATATCGGCTCCGTCACCGTCGCCGGGACGGCGCTGGACACCGGAGAACTCGCCTACCTCGCGCCCGGAGCCGAACGGCTGGCGCTGGCCAACCCGGGCGCCGAACCGGCCAGAGTGCTGCTCCTCGGCGGGACCCCGTTCACCGAGGAACTGGTCATGTGGTGGAACTTCGTGGGCCGGAGCCACGAGGAGATCGCCGAGTACCGCGAGGCGTGGCAAGCCCAGTCGGACCGGTTCGGCCGGGTGGAGGGCTACCAGGGCACCACGGCGTGGCTGCCCGCACCCACGTTGCCGCAGGTACGGATCAAACCCCGTCGCAACCCGGCTTAAAAGAACGTTCCACACCACGGCGCCCGCGTGGTGTGGAACAGCGTGTCGGCGCGGACGACCGCCGCCTCGTTCAGCACCTCGACACGGCCGGCGAGGACCTGGTCGCTGAACAGGCCGTGGCCAAGGTACAGCGACGCCAAGGTGTCGACGTCCAGCCGCAGGTCCGCATCGGCGGTGGTGCGGTGCACGCCGCTCTGGCCGGCGACGTAGCGACCGTTGTTGTCCGGAAGCTGCCTGTCGAGCACGTCAAGCACGACGGGTCCGGCCGGGCCGTACGTGCGCGCCTCAAGTGCGGCGGGCACGTCGATGAGCCGCACCCACAGGTCGTCGATGACCTCGGTGGTGTTGACCGCTCGCGGATCGGTGAGCAGTTCGGCGACCGGCTCGTCCATCGGACGCCCACGGCCTTCGACCGCCGACACCAGGTCGACCGACAGCAGGAAGCGCCACAGTCCCGCCAAGGCCCACGGTGTCGCGGCGTGGAGTTCACGGATCTGCAGCAGCGCGCCACGCTCCGGTGTCTGACGGTCGCGCACGTCGACGCTCTGGTAGACCACGAAACCATCGTCGCCGTCGGGTCCACTGTGGACCGCGACGCGATAGCCGTCGTTCCCGGTGACGAGCCGGTCGAAGAAGCCGGGCCACCACATGTCCGGACGGGCGAGGAAGCCTGGCCGGTCGCCCGCGAAGCGCCGGTACAGCGCCGGAACGCGTTCGACCGCCTCGGCCGGTGTGACGAACTTGACGACGCCGTCGCTCCCCACGCCGTCACGAAGCCGGGCTCGGGGGCGTTCGACGACGACACCTTTCCCATAGGTGGCCGCGCCGTAGCCGAAGCGGCCGTAGATCACGCCTTCCGACGCGTGCAACGCGGCCAGCGGGACACCCCGCGCGGCGATGTCCTCCAGCTGCGCGGCCATCATCGAGGTGAGGACGCCACGGCGGGTCCAGTCCGCGCGGACGCCGACGCCGTCGACGGCCGCGGTGGCGAGCTTCCGTCCACCTGGGACAGTCAGCTCGGTGTCGAAGGAACTGGCGATCCCCACCAGGGTGCCGTGGTCGTCGAAAGCGGCGAACTTCCCTGTCGCGGGCCAGCTCGCGGCCATCTCGGCCCAGACTTCGTCCGAGACCGGCTTGCCGTGCAGGGTATCTACGAGCAGTTCGAGACAGGCCCGCTGTTCACCTTCGGCCACGGCGCGTACGTGGAATTCGCTCATGCCACGAGATCCTGCCGTCCCGCCATGGCGAACCCAACCGGTTTTCAGCCGGGCGCGCCGACTTCGTAGCGGCCGTCGTCGCCGGTGACGGTGATCGAGACGGTCTTGCCCTCGCCGCCGACCTGAACCGTGCAGCTGAACGTGCTGCCGTCCTTGACGGTCTGGTTGGACGGGCAGAGCACTTCGCCGACGTCGCGCACTTGATAGGTCTCGGTGAGGATCTTCCGCACGTCCGCCTGCATGGTCCTCGGATCGAAGACCCGGCTCGCGGTGCCGGAGGAGGGCGAACCGCCCGACGTGCCGCCGGTGACCTGTGCGCTCGACGAGGAACTCGTCGCCGGCGGGACCGTGACGGTCTTCGTCGAGGGCGCGGGCACCGGGGTGTCCGAACACGCCGCCAGCACCGCGAAAGCGGCACCACACAGAACGACCGTCGCGACGGCTCGCCCGCTCAAGCTTCTCCACCCCCACCGAACGTGATCTTCCAACGTCAGAAGAAGGTACCGCACCAGGGGTTCACTCGCGTACTGAACAGCAGGTCCGCCCGTTCGAGCGCGGCCTCGCCGGTAGCGCGGACGCGTCCGGCGATCGCGAGCTCCGACGCGCGCCAGCCGCCCAGGTACAGCATCGACAGGGTGTCGGCGTGCAGTTCGAGATCGGCCGGGTCGGCGGTGCGCTCGGCGCCCTCATCGGACAGCCGGTAGCGGCCGGAATTGTGTTCCAGGAAGGGATCGGTGACTTCGATGACGAGCGGGCCACCAAGGTAGGTGCGGGCGTCGAGCATCGCGGGGACGTCGACGAGGCGGAGCCAGCCCTCGTCCTGGATCTTCTGCACGGCCGCGTGCCGCGGGTCGGTGAACAGTAATTCGACCGGTTCGTCGAGCGGCCGTTTGTCGGCGGTGATGCGATCGACGAGGTCCACGGAGAGCAGGTGCCGCCACAGACCGGCGAACGCGTCAGGGCTCGCGTAGTGGAACGACTGGATCTTCAGCAGCGCCGGGGCACCGAAATGGGCCCGTTCGACGTGATAGGTGACGTATCCGTCGATACCGTCCGGGCCACGATGCACCGCTGTCGCCGTGGGGGTTGTCGCCCTGCGCACTTCGCGCTCGTAACCCGGCCACAGGTACGGGCTCCGTGCGATCATGCCGGGCCGGGTCCGCGGGAGCGCGTCGAACAGCGACGGCCACTGCTCGATGGTGCTTTCCAGATCCAGCAAGGTGATCTGCCCGCCCGCCGGTATCTCGGGGCGGAGCCGGGCACGGTGCCTGTCGACCTCGATCGACTTGCCTCGCGCGGCGATGCCGTACCCGAACCGGCCGTAGATGGCGCCTTCGGACGCGTGCAGCATCGCGGCGGGGTAGCCACGGGCGGCGAAATCCTCGAACTGGGCGCGCATCAACGCCGTCAGCACACCGCGCCGGGTGCGGTCGGCCCGGACGCCGACGAGGCTGACCGCGGCGAGCGGCGTGGTGCCGCCGCCTGGCAGGGTGATTTCCGTGTCGAAGGACCGGGCGGTGCCGATCAGTTCCGGGTCGAACGCCCCGAAACCGCGATCCGGCTGCATCGACGAGGAGATGCCCGACCATTCCTCGTCGGTCATCTCCTTGACATGCAAGGCCCGCCTGAACACATCCGCCGCGGCCCGGTCCTCTTCCGACCGGATCAGCCGCACTGAGAAGTCGCTCATGGAACGATCATGCAGGATCGACCGAACCGGGCGCCCGCCGTTTACTTCGTGACGGCGGGCGGCGACACCTCGTAGTTGCCGGTGTCACCCTTCACGGTGATCGGCACCTCCTGCGGCTTGCCGTCGATCGTGGCGGTGCAGGCGAATTTCTCGCCGTCCTTGACCTCCTTGCCCGAGGGGCAGGAAACCGCGCTGACGTTCGGGATCTGGTAGGTCTCGGTGAGCAGCTTCTGCACGTCGGTCTGCATCTGCGTGTTGTTGAAGACCTGGGTGTTGAACCAGCCCGGCGTGACGAAGCCGAGGACGCCGACCGCGGCGATGATCACCACGAGCGCGCCGATCCCGATGAACAGGCCCTTCTTGGACTTCGGCTTGTCCTGCGCCTCGCCCGGGGTGCCCTGGAACTGGCCCTGACCGTACTCGTACTGGCCCTGCTGCTGCGGCTGCCCGTACTGCGGCTGTTGCTGCGGGCCGCTCTGCGGGTAGCCGGGCTGCTGCTGGGGTCCGCTCTGCGGGTAACCCGGCTGCTGGCCCCATTGCGGCTGCTGGTGCTGCTGGGAGGGGTCGTAGCCCGGCTGCTGCTGCGGGCCGCTCTGCGGATATCCCGGCTGCTGCGGGGACGGGTCGTAGGGCGCGGGCTGCTGGCCCCACTGGGGCTGTTGCTGCTGCGTCTGCGACGGGTCGTACTGCGGCTGCTGACCCCACTGTGGTTCCTGCTGCGGGGGTTCCTGCTGCGGGGGTTGCTGCTGCGGGCCGCTCGGCGGTTGAGTGCCGCCCGGCTGTTGCCCGTAGCCCGGCTGCTGCCCCCATGGGGGCTGCTGCTGCGGGTCGTTGCCGCCATACGGCGTGCTCATCGTTCGCCTCCGCTTTTCCGCCATTGTCCACGGCCGAGATACAAGGCCGTCGTGGGCGATCCAACCACAGGTCGGCGCCCCTGCCCACTGTTCCGGGGTGGTGTCGGGACAACTCGACGCGACCGTACCCACCCCGGTGGCGGCATCGAATCCGCCGGTCAGCCCAACGCCCCGTCGGTTACGCCCCGCCTGCCGCGACGACACCGCGTCGCAGGGCCTTCACCGCGTCCGAGGCGGCCGCCCCGACCGGATCGGCCCGCCCGAGGACGTCGCGGATCTGGTCCAGCAGGTCGATGACCTGCCGTGACCAGCGAACGAAGTCGCCGGCGGACAGCTCCTGGCCGTTCGCCTCGGCGGCGGTGAGGACCTTCTCCAGCGATTCACCGCGTGCCCAGCGGTAGATGGGCCAGGCGAAGCCGGCGTCCGGTTCGCGAGTGCGGTCCAGCTTGTGCCGTCGCTCGTCCTCGGTGAGCTCCATCCACAGCCGTGTGGTCGCCTGCCAGGCGTCGACGACCTTGCCGGCGGGCAGCCGCGGCTCGCCCGCGATGTCGCGGCGCGCCTCGAAGACCAGCGTCGAGACGACGGCCGCGAGTTCGGCGGGCGCCAGGCCCTTCCAGACGTCGTGCCGGATGCATTCGGCGGCGAGCAGGTCGGATTCGCTGTAGAGGCGGGTGAGCCGTTTGCCGTGTTCGGTCACGCGGTCCTCGCCGTCGCCCTTGGATTCGGGGCCGAGGTAGCCGCGCTCGCCGAGCAGCCGCAGGATGCGGTCGAAGGCGCGGGCGAGCGAGTGCGTGGTCGCGGCGACCTTGCGTTCCAGTTGCTCGGTCTCCGCCGAGAGACGCTGATACCGCTCGACCCAGCGCAGATTCGCCTCGCGTTCGGCCAGACCGTGGCAAGGATGTGCCCGCAGCGCGCGCCGCAGCGCGGCCAGCTCGCCGTCCTCGTTGGCCCCGGCGCGACGCTTTTGCCTGCCGGGCAACGAGATTCCCGCGTTGCGGAGACTCGAAGCGATGTCGCGACGGGTCTTCGGGGACCGCAGCTCGATGTGCTTCGGCAGCTTGATGTTCCCCAGTGCCTCGACGGGTGACGGGAAGTCGGAGACCGAGAGCGGGCCGGACCAGCGGTCCTCGGTGACCACGACGGGACGCGGTTCGCGGATCGGGTCGAGCCCCGGGTCGACGACGACCGCGAGCCCCGCGCGCCTGCCCGCGGGCACGGCGATGACGTCTCCCTTGCGGAGTTTCTCCAGCGACTCGGCGGTGCCCGCCCGCCGCGCGGAGGTGTTCTGCCGCGAGAGCGCCTTCTCCCGCGCCGAGATCTTCGCGCGCAGCTCGACGTACTCGAGCATGTCGTCGAAGTCCCCGGTGATGGCGGCGGTGTAGCCGCGCAGGGCCTCCTTGTTCCGCTCGATCCGCCGCGCGAGGCCGACCACCGACCGGTCGGCCTGGAACTGCGCGAACGACTGCTCCAGCAGGTCACGGGCCGCCTCGGCGCCGACCTGCGCGACCAGGTTCACCGCCATGTTGTAGCCGGGCCGGAACGACGACCGCAGCGGGTATGTCCGGGTCGAGGCGAGACCGCCGACCTGTTTCGGGTCGATGCCCGGCTGCCAGGCGACGACGGCATGCCCTTCGACGTCGATCCCACGGCGCCCGGCCCGCCCGGTGAGCTGTGTGTACTCCCCCGGTGTCAGGTCGACGTGCGCTTCGCCGTTGTACTTCACCAGCCGTTCGAGGACCACGGTGCGCGCGGGCATGTTGATGCCGAGCGCGAGCGTCTCGGTGGCGAACACGACCTTCACCAGCCCCTGGACGAACAGTTCCTCGACGGTCTCCTTGAACGCCGGAAGCAGCCCGGCGTGGTGCCCGGCGATACCGCGTTCGAGCGCCTCACGCCATTCCCAGAAGCCGAGGACGCCAAGGTCGCCTTCGGGCAGGTCCTTGGTGCGCTCGGCGACGATGCGACGGACCTTCTCGACCTCTTCGGGGCCGTTCAGCCGCAGACCGGAGCGGACACACTGGCCGACGGCGGCGTCACAGCCCGCGCGGGAGAAGATGAACACGATGGCCGGCAGCAGACCGGCGTTGTCCAATCGCTCGACCGTGTCGGTGCGGGACGGCGGCCGGTACCTCGGCATCCGCGACGGCGCCCCTCGCCGTCCCCTCGGCCCGCGCAGCCCGGCCGGGGCGAACCGTCCGCCGATCTCCTCGGTGCGGCGAAGCAGGCTGGGGTTGATCCGCAGTTCGGTGCCGGGCGCGTTCTCCTCCTGTCCGGCGAACAGATCCAGCAGCCGGTTGCCGACCAGCATGTGCTGCCACAGCGGCACCGGCCGGTGCTCGTCGACCACGACGGTGGTGTCGCCGCGGACCTCGACGAGCCATTCGCCGAACTCCTCGGCGTTGCTCACCGTGGCCGACAGGCCGACGACCCGGACGTGCTCGGGCAGATGGAGGATGACCTCTTCCCAGACCGCGCCGCGGAACCGGTCGGCGAGGTAGTGCACCTCGTCCATCACCACGTAGGCGAGCTCGCCGATGGTCGACGACCCGGCGTAGAGCATGTTGCGCAGTACCTCGGTGGTCATCACCACGACCTGCGCGTTGCCGTTGATCGAGGTGTCACCGGTGAGCAGACCGACGGCGTCGGCGCCGTACCGGCCGACGAGGTCGGCGTACTTCTGGTTCGACAACGCCTTGATCGGCGTCGTGTAGAAGCATTTGCGCCCCTCGGCGAGGGCGAGATGCACCGCGAACTCGCCGACCACGGTTTTCCCGGCGCCGGTGGGCGCGCAGACGAGCACGCCGTGACCGCCTTCGAGCGCCTCGCACCCGCGGACCTGGAAATCGTCGAACTCGAACGCCGACTCCGCGGCGAACCGGGTCAGCTGGGGGTATTGAGCGCGGCGCTGGGAGGCTGCGTACGCCTCGGCCGGGGTCTGAGAAGGGCTGTTGACCACTTCGTCAGGGTTCCATACCCCACCGACAGTTCGCACTCGGTGTGACGATCACGGGAACGGTGGCCACGCCACCGGCATCCAAGGGGCGGCTATCCGATCGAGAGGGGACTCCATGGAGCTCGCTTGCCCGCAGTGCGCGCAGGTCGACCAGGTGCAGAGCGTGCCGGCGGTGTTCCAGAGCGGGCAGACCACCTACCGGGTGCAAGGGTCGGTGACGGCCGTCCCGGCCGGTGACGGCGTGGTCTACACGGCGACCTCCCACCGCGGCGTGTCGGTGACCGCGACCGCGGCGGCGCTCAACCCGTATCCGGTGGTCCGCGGCGGCGGCTGCTTCCTGACGCTGGCGCTGCTCATGCTGATCCCCGCGTTCGTGTTCGTCTCGTTCGCCACGGACGTGCTCGCCGAGAACCCCGCTCCGACCGCCGGTGCCCGGGCCGGCCAGCTGATCGGCGCGTGGATCTTCCCGTTCGGGGCGTTCGCGCTGGTGGCGTTGTTCGCGGTGCTGTTCGTGCTTCGGCTCCGGCGGAACGCGCGGATCCGCCGGGGTATCCCCGCCGCGCTGGCCTGTTGGCGGCAGGCGTGGTTCTGCCACCGCTGCGGAGGGGTGTTCTTCCCGCGTGGCGAGTTGATGTCGGCCGCGATGTTCCGGGCCGAAGTGTGGCGTGCGGGCGGCTACGCCGGAGTCAGTCGCGATGCCAGGAACTTGCTTGAGAGGTAGGCCGAAGGCGGCGGGGGTGGTGAAGGCCGTGTCCACAAGGGACACCAGTCGACGATTGAGTGTCCGAGTGATGCCGTTATGTGCGTTTCTGCGTGAGGTCGTGAGTGCTAATGAGGGTTATTATAGAACGACACAATTCACTCACGACCCGCTCGCAAAACCGTGCAAGTCACCCAAATCGGGCACCCTTGTTTCGAACAGTGTCCCTTGTGGACAGTCAAGAGCCGGGTGAGGCTCCTTGTGTGAGCCCGATCCCGCCGGGTCCACCGAGGCTTCCCGCCCTCGGAGTCAGTCGAGGACGGTGAGCGCGCCGGGGACACACGTGATGTCGATCGGCAGCCCGCCCAGCGGCTCGCCGTCGGCGTAGACGGGCAGGTCGCTGCCGGCGAGGTGGATCTCGCTGGCTTTCAGAGTCCGGACCGCCGGATGCGCGAGGTGCTCGCCCTTGCGGACGCCGGGCAGCATGCGGAGCAGGTCGCGCCTGGTGGCCTTCCCGACGACCGTGACGTCGAAGAGGCCGTCTTCGGGGTCCGCTCCCGGGCAGATCGGCATCCCGCCGCCGTAGAACGGGGTGTTGCCGACGGCGATCATGGTGGCGTCGACTTCGATCGTTTCGACGTCGGTGCGGAGCACGACCGGCCAGGTGCGGAAGGCCGCCAGTTCGGCCAGGATGGCGAGGTCGTAGCGGCGTGGACCCCGAGGCCAGGTCAGCCGGTTGGCGCGCTCGGTGACCAGCGCGTCGAACCCGGAGCAGAGAACGGTGGCGAACCATTCGCCACCGGTCCGGCCGAGGTCGATCCGCCGCCGCTTCCCCTCCGCGATCCGCCTGGCGACGAGATCGGCGGCGGCGTGCGGATTCTCCGGAATGCCGAGTGCCCTGGCGAAGTCGTTGCCGGTGCCCGCGGGGACGACACCGAGTGCGACGCCGGATTCGGCGCAGAACTGCACACCCTCATGGGCCGCGCCATCACCGCCGAGGACGACGAGAACGTCCAGTCCCGCCGCACGCGAGTCGGTCATCAGCGCACGGGATTCCTCGACGGTGTTGGCGACGAGGACGTCGAGCCGGTCGACGGCGGGCCGTAGCCGCGCCGCGACCGACTCCATCAGCCGTCCCGCCGCGCCGTTGCCGGAGGCGGGGTGGACGGCCAGTGCCGCGTGCATGCCCGCGATCAGGTGACGTCGTCGGTGCTGGTGCGCTTGCCGTTCGTGGCGGCGGACGGCTCCTCGTCGATCTTGCTCGGCGTGTAGTCGAACGGCGCGGCTTCGTCGTCGGCGAGCTGGTCCCAGCCCTCGGTGCCGCGTTCCTTGTCGAGCTTGCGATCGTGGAAGCGCGCGATCTGGATGGAGAGCTCCAGGAGCACCACCAGCGCACCCGCGAGGGCGATCATCGAGAACGGGTCGGAGCCGGGCGTGGCGAAGGCGGCGAAGACGAACACGACCATGATCAGGCCGCGGCGCCACTTCTTCAGCATCTGGTACTTCAGGACGCCGACGCGGTTCAGCATCACCACGAACAACGGGAGTTCGAAACTGACGCCGAAGATCAGCAGCAACGACAGGATGAACGAGATGTACTTGTCACCGGTGAGGGCGGTGATGAACTGGTCGCCACCGAAGTTCATCAGCAGTTCGAGAGCGTGCGGGATCAGCAGGTACGCCAGCACCGCGCCGAAGGCGAAGAGGATCGAAGCGAAGAAGACGAAGGTGAGCGCGTACTTGCGCTCCTTCGAGTAGAGACCGGGCGCGATGAACGCCCAGATCTGGTAGAGCCACAGCGGGGCCAGCAGCACCGCGCCCGCGGCGAGACCGACCTTCAGCTGGATCATGAAGGCTTCGAACGGCACCGTCTGGAGCAGCTGACAATGGCCGTCCGGCTTGGCTCCGAGCCTGCGCTCCCACGGGATGCCGCAGTAGGGGCCGGTCATGATGTCGCCCAGCGACGGAATCGGGCCCACCCTGGTCTGGAACCAGATGAAACCGATGATCCCGCCGGCCACGATGGCGAGCAGCGCGAAGCCCAGCCGACGCCGGAACTCGTAGATGTGCTCGATGAGCGTCATCGTGCCGTCGGGGTTCTTCCGACGGCTGCGCTTGCGCCGCGTCGACCCGCGGCGCTCCTCACCCGAGGCGGAATCCGCCACTGAACAGTCCGTTCTCGTCAGGGTCCACCATGAGCGCGCCGTGGCTACGACGCGCTCATCCGCGAACAGGCTCCGCTTGGCTGGCTAGAAGCTGCTTGCCAAAAGACCGCTCAGCTGGCGTTCTTCTGCGCCTGCTCGGCCGGAGCGGGCGTGGCGGCCTGCTGCTTCTTGAGCTCGTCGAGCTGACGCTGGAGGTCGGCGACCTGCTTGTCCTGCGCGGCCGAGGCGGCGGGCGCGGGCGTGGTGGCCTGCGGCAGCTGCTTGGTCTCGACCTCTTCGGTCTCGGCGGCCTTGTCCTTGTCCCCGGCCATGTCCTTGGTCTCGGCCTTGAAGATCTTCATGGACTTGCCGATGGACCGCGCGGCGTCCGGAAGCCTCTTGGCGCCGAACAGCAGAACAACGACGAGCACCAGGATGATGATGTGCCACGGCTGCAGCGCGTTCATCGTTTGCGGCCTCCTTCTCGAGTCTCTGAGTGTGATGTTACCGGTCTTCGAGCCCACGTCGTTGCGCGATCGCCACGCGGAGCGCGGCCGATCGGGCGCGAAGGAGCCCTGTCCGTTTTCGGGTGTTCGTAGCCACCATGCTCATCGTATGGGTGAGCACGCGCAAGACTCCGCGTAATTTGATCAGCAGAACAAAGAGGGCGATCAGCCCGGCGACGGCGAGCACGATGCTCGGCAGGTACGACACGGCGTCACCCTACTGCTCATAGGTTGACGCAAGGTGACGTGCCCGCGCCAGCGCGTCGGCCGCCCGGCGACGAACCGCCTCTCCCAGCGCGTCCGGGCTCTCGACCTGCGCGTCTCCGCCCAGCCCGAGGATCAACCGGACCATCCAGGACTCGTCGGCGTAGCGCATCCGGATCCGGAGCCGTCCGCCGTCGAGCTCGTCCAGTTCCTCGCACGGGTAGTACTCCGCTACCCAGCGTGCGTCGGGGTCGAGCGTGAGAACGGCTTCCTGCTGATCGGGGCGCGGGCGGAAGACACCGTCGGAGATGTCGGTCGGCCGGGCGTGCGCGGGCGGGACGGCGGGTTCGTCGAGCACGGTGAGCTCGTCGATCCGGTCCAGCCGGAACAGCCGGACGTCCTCGGCACGGCGGCACCACGCTTCGAGGTAGCCGACGGCCTGGACGATCAGCAGCCGCATCGGGTCGACGGTGCGTTCGGTGATCTCGTCCTTGGACGCGGTGTAGTACCGGATCCGCAACGCGCGCTTCGCGGTGAGCGCGGCCCGGACGGCTTCGCGGGTGCGAGCGGTCTTCTTGCCCTCGCGGACTCCCCCGCCTACGACGATTCCCGACGGCTGTGCCTGACCCGCGGCGGCTTCGATCTTCGCGATGGCACGGCGGACCGCGTCCGCGTCGAGCACACCGGGCGTCTCGGCCAGCGCCCGCAGCGCGACGAGCATGGCCGTCGCCTCGCCACCGGTGAGCCGCAGCGGGCGGTTCATGCCGGCGTCGTGGGTGACGACGATCGTGTCGCCCTCGAAGGAGAGGTCGATCAGGTCACCGGGTCCGTAGCCGGGCAGCCCGCACATCCACAGCAGTTCGAGGTCCTTGCGCAGCTGCTTGGGCGAGACGTCGAAATCGGCGGCGGCGTCGGTGATCTTGATACCGGGCCGGGCGAGCAGGTAAGGCACGAGCGCCAGCAGGCGCGGCATCCGTCCGGTGGCGCTCATCGGGCACCACCGGCGTGCGCGATGGCTTCCAAGCGGCTGAGGACCGACTTCGCGAGGACATCGGGTTCGAGGACCAGGACGTCCGGGCCGTGCGCGGTGAGCCAGTCGGCGGCCGATTCGGGGTAGTACAGCTCGATCTCCACGAGGTCGCCTTCTTCTCCCCCGGCGTCGCTGCGGCCGACGACACGGCCGCGGCGGCGGACCCCGGCGGCCCGGCCGTCGGCGACCCAGACGCTGGCGGTGGTCGGCGCCGATGGGTCCTCGCCACTGCTGGCCGACACCATCCGCAGCAGGTTGACCCCTTCCGGGCGTTCGACGACGCCGGGCCTCCCGACCGCTTCGACCTTCCCGGTGACGCGCGAAAGGCGGAAGCAGCGGGGCGCGCCGCGATCCCTGTCGTGCCCGACGACGTACCAGCGGGCACGCCACGACACGACACCCCAGGGTTCGAGGGTGCGGATCTTGCGTTCGGCGGAACCACTGCGCCGGTACTCGAAGCGGACCACCTGCCCGGCCTGGACGGCGGCGAGCAACGGGCCGAACGCCGGTTCGGCCCGCACGCGGGGCTCGACGACGGTGGGGGCGTTGTCGTCCACCTCGACCCCGGCGGCGCGCAGCTTCACCAGCGCGCCTTGCGCCTCACCGGTCAGTTCCGGGGAGTCCCACAGCCGCACGGCGAGGCCGACGGCGGTCGCCTCGTCGGGCGCGAGGTCGATTTCGCCGAGCTCGTAGTCGCGGCGCGCGATCCGGTAGCCGTCGATCGCGTCGAAGGCGGAGTTGCGTCCGGTCTCCAGCGGGATGCCGAGTTCGCGCAGTTCGGTCTTGTCCCGCTCGAACATGCGGAAGTAGGCCTCGTCGCTGGCCGCGTCGGCATAACCGGGCACGATGCCCCGGATCCGCTCGGCGGTGAGGTACTGCCGGGTGGACAGGAGGGCCAGAACCAGGTTGACCAGACGTTCGGCGCGTGCGGTGGACACCCGGCTACCCTAGCCCGCGCCGTCCGACCCGATGGTGAGAGCCGCCGATCGCGCGTCGTAACGATCCCTGGCGGACTCGACCTCGTCGAACCGCGTCTCGGCCCAGTCCTTGATCCCGGCCAGCAGCTCACGGAGGCTCCGGCCGAGCTCGGTCAGTTCGTAATCGACCCGGACCGGTACACACGCGGTGACGGTGCGGGTCAGCAGACCGTCCCGTTCCAGCGTGCGCAGCGTCTGCGTGAGCATTTTCTGGCTGACGCCGGCGATCCGGCGGGAGAGGTCGCTGTAGCGCTGAGGCCCGTCGCCGAGCGCGACCAGGACCAGACTGACCCATTTGCCAGAGACCTCGTCGAGCAGCTTCCGGGCCGGGCAGGCCGCGAGGTAGGCGTCGTAGGCCCGTTTCTCCTCGTTCCGCCGTTCCTGTGCCGTGCGCGTGACCACGGTTCGCCGTACCTCCGCGTGAGTTGGGCACCTCGAAGTGCGTACTTCCCGATGGAGAGTAACTCCCCATACGTTCGCTTCGAACGAGCCCTTGGAGGAGAACGATGCGCGCAGTGGTGGTCCGCCGGTTCGGCGGCCCGGAGGTCCTGGAGTTCACCGAGGTCCCGGTGCCCGAACCGGGAACCGGTCAGGTACGGGTGAAGGTCGCCGCGGCCGGGGTCAACCCGGTCGACACCGCGACCCGCTCGGGTTTCCTGACCGAGGCGGGCATCATCCCGCCGCGTGCGGTGATCGGGATCGGCTGGGATGTGGCCGGGACGGTCGACGCGACGGGCGACGGCGTCACCGGGTTCGCCGTGGGCGACGCCGTGATCGGCCTGCGGGACCGGCCGGCTACCGCGCTCGGCGCCTACGCCGAATACGTCGTGCTCGACGCGGACGCCATCGCCGCCGCCCCGGTGACGGTGTCCACTGTGGAGGCCGCGACCCTGCCCTTGAACGGTCTCACCGCGGTGCAGGCTCTCGATCTGCTCGACCTCCCACCGGGGGCCACAGTCTTGGTGACCGGGGCAGCGGGAGCTGTCGGCGGCTACGCGGTCTCCTTGGCCAAGGCACGCGGTTTCCGCGTGGTTGCCGTCGCCGGTCCCGCAGACGAGGCACTGGTCCGGGGCTTCGGCGCGGAGGTTTTCTTGCCCCGGGGTGACTTCCTGGCCGACCGCGTGCGGTCCGAGGTCCCCGGCGGCGTCGACGCGGCCCTGGACACGGCTTTGCTCGGTCTCGAAGCCTTGGACGCCGTCGCGAACCGTGGCCGGTTCGTGGTCTTCGCGGCCGGAGCGGCCCCGATTCCCCTGCGCGGCATCAAGGTCGAGCACGTCTGGATCCGCGCGGACGGCGCGGCGCTCGGCGAGCTGGCGGCGCTGGTCGACGACGGCGTGCTCGCTCTGCGGGTCGCGGACACCGTGCCCTTGGACGAGGTGGCGAAAGCGCACGAACGTCTTGCCACCGGCGGACTCCGCGGGCGGCTGGTGCTGACCGATCCCCACCAAGTTATAAGTTGACGCTTAATTAAGGCTGCAGTTATCTTCACATCATGGACAACGACGAAACCCGGCTCGAACTCCGGCGCGAGTATCCGGACCCGATCGAAGACGTCTGGTCGGCACTCACCGAATCCGAGCGCACGGCCCGCTGGATCGGCACGTGGACGGGTGAAACCGGAGTCGGTAACACGATCATGCTGCTGATGACCGCGGAGGAAGGTGCCGAACCGGCGCCCGCGGTCATCCGCGAATGCGACCCGCCGAAACGCCTGGCCTTGGATCTGCACAACACGGACGAGCCGACCTGGCGGGTGGAGCTCACCCTGACCCCGCGCGGCGACGGAACGGTACTCGATTTCGTGCACCGGATGCCCAAACCCGACTGGGACACTTCGGACATCGCCAAGGGCTGGCACTTCTATCTCGACCGGCTCGGCGCTTCCCTCTCGGGCGAACCGGTGCCCGACTGGGACACCTACACGCCGCCCGGTTCGAAGGCGGGAACGATCGAGCACCGCTGATCACCGAGGGCGGCTGCTCCAGCGCTCTGGAGCAGCCGCCCTCGGTCGACGTCAACGAGATCGTGGCCAGGTCCGCTAGCGCGCGGCCGCCGCCTGCGGCAGCAGAGCCTCGGCCAGCCGCCGCCAGTACGGCATGGCCGATGCGCCGGGTTCGACACCGATGACCTGGACCCCGATGTGGTCGGCACCGGCGTCGAGGTGGGCGTGCAGTTTCGTGACGACGGTGTCGAGGTCACCCCAGAACACGAGGTCGTCGACGAGCCGGTCGCTACCGCGGCCTCCGTCGATGTCGGCTTCGGTGTAGCCGAGGCGGAGGTACTTGGCGACGTTGTACTTCGACGTGAGATACACGTGCAGGTGCTCGCGAGCGATCTCCCGCGCCCTGGCCGGATCCGTTTCGAACAACACCGCGTGCTCGACACCGAGAAAGGCCTTGTCCCCCAGCACTTCCCTCGCCTGGGCGGTATGTGACACGGGCACGTGATAGGTGTGCGCGCCCTCGGAGCGGTCCCGGGCCAGTTCGAGCATCTTCGGCCCGTACGCGGCCAGCAGTCGTCGTATCGGCGCGGCGGGCAGCGGGTTGGCGCTGGTGACCGTGTCGAGTTCGTCGAGGTAGTCGTTCATCGCCTCCAGCGGCTTGACCCCGGGCTGCGCGCCACCGAAGCCGAGCCCCAGGACGTGCCGGCCCGGATAGGCGTCGGCCAGCAAGAGCGCCGCGCCATGGGCCCAGCGCGCCCCACGGGAGCCGATCCGCGCGATCCCGTTGACCACGGAGATCCGTTCGGTGGACGCCAGCAGGAATCCGGCGTGGGTCAGCGCCTCGCGGCCGTCCCGTTCCGGGATCCAGATCGCGGGCCAGCCGAGTTCTTCCAGTTCCCGCACCGAATCCCGCAGCATGGCGGCGGGCTGCTCTTCGAAGTCGAACGTCCAGATCCCGAAACGCCCCAGTTCCATCTGTCTCTCCTCAGGTCGAGTCCTACATATCGAAGTATCGCAGATTTTCGATATGTTATTCCCGACGAGGCTCAGATAGTGCGTCCCAGCAGGTCGACGAGCTGCGCGATCCGCTGTTCGTCACGCCGGTAGTGCGTCCACTTCCCCACCCGGGTGGAGCGGACGAGCCCGGCACGCTGCAGCAAGGACATGTACGCCGACACGGTGGACTGCGCGAGCCCCAGCTTCTCCTGGAGATGACTCACGCAGACCCCGACCTCGTTCTGATCGGCGATCGCCCGCTCGGGCGGGAAATGCCGGTCCGGCTCGCGCAACCAGCCGAGCACCTGGAGCCGGACCGGGTTGGCGAGCGCCTTGAACACCTCGACCAGATGCTCGGCGGCGTCCGGGTCGGGAACTGCGTGTGCGGTCATGATCCTCCGAGCTTAGGCCGTGTCCCCCTCAGACGAGGATGACCCGGCGCCCGCGCGTGTGGCCCGCCTGGCTGTCGATCTGCGCCTGCGCGGCCTCGACGAGCGAGTACGACTTCTCGACCGGGATGTGAAGCCTTCCTCGCGCGATGAGATCGGCGGCCTCGGCGAGCGCGTCCGGCACGCTCCCGGCCACGCCGGAGAACCGGACGCCGAGGTCCGGCGCGCCGAGATCGGCGATGGAGACGACCTTCCGCGGGTCCCCGGTCAACTCGACGAGGTCACGGATCACTCCGGAGCCCGCCAGATCGAGGGCCGCGTCGACCCGGCCCAGCTCGCGCACCCGCTCGACCCAGCCCTCGCCGTACGTCGTGGCGAGGGCACCAAGGTCGCGCAGGTAGTCCTGGTTCGCCGCGCCCGCGGTCCCGATCACCTTGATGCCGCGGTCGCGGGCGATCTGCAGCACCGCCGATCCGACGCCGCCGGACGCGCCGCTGACCAGCAACGTCTGCCCCGGCTCCACCCCGACCTCACGGACGAGACGCAGCGCGGTCTCCACCACGGAGGGGTACCCGGCCGCCTCCTCGAATGTCAGCCCCGCGGGCATCCGGGCCCAAGCGGTCAGCACGGCGAACTCGGCATAGGTACTCGAACCTTCGCCGAACACGGGGTCGCCGATCTCCACCCCTTCGACGCCCTCCCCGATCTCGTCCACCACGCCGGCGGCGTCCAGCCCGACCCCGGACGGCAACTTGATCGGATGAGCACCCAGAACCTGCCCCTCACGCAGTCTCCAATCGACCGGGTTCACCCCGGCCGCCCGCACCGCGACACGCACCTGGCCGGGGCCCGCGTGCGGCTCCTCCGCGTCCAGGAGCTGCAAGACATCAGGACCACCGAACTCAGCGAAACTCACTCTCTTCATACGATCGACCGTAGCACTAACGGTTAGCGTTTTGAAACAGATACTCTTTTGGATCTGATAGCGTCCAGTCATGACAGAGCCGCTGGGGCGCCGTGAGCGCAAGAAGGCCGCGACGCGTCAGAAGATCGCTGAAACCGCGTTGCGGCTCTTCCTGGAACGCGGGTACGACGAAGTCGGTATTCGCGACGTGGCCACCGAGGCCGACGTGGCCGTCACGACGCTCTTCTCCCACTTCGCCTCGAAAGAGGCACTGGTGTTCGAGCTGGACGCGGACTTCGAGCACGGGCTCACCAAAGCGGTCACCGACCGCGCTCCGGGCGAGCCGCTCATCGCCGCACTGCGCCGCGAGATCCTGACCCAGGTGCGCCACTGCGCCTCGGCCGACGCCGCCCCGGTCTGGCGCATGATCGACGGGTCATCCGCGCTGCGCGAGTACGAAGAGCTGATGAGGTTGCGCCACGCGAAGTCGCTGGCGGCGGCCATCGCCGCCGACATCGGCGCGCCGCGGCCCACGACGGCCTGCCGCACGATCGCGCGGTTCGTGGTCGACGCTCATTCGCTGGCCCGCGAGGCGGGCGATCCGGACGCGGCGGTGGACGAGATCTTCCGGATGATCGAGGCGGCCTGGGCGTCCACCGACCGCGTTTAGAGGACTAAACGCGGAGGGCTACGGCCCTGCCTTTCGCGCCGCTCGCCCAGCACGCACCGCGAGCGCAATCGACCGAGTCGAGCGAGCCCGTGTCGAAGGACTTCCAGTGCCGTCCGCCGTCCGGGCTCAGATCGCTTCCGGCGGGCCCGACGGCGATGACCGTGTTCCCCAGCCAGGCCAGGCCCGACCGGTAACCGACGGGAGCCTCTGACGGCGTCCGCCAGGTGCGTCCCTTGTCCGCGCTCAGCGCCACGGCGGGACCGGGCGCGTTCGGTGCCGCGTAGTCGCCGCCGATGGCGACACCGTGCCGCGGATCCCGGAACGTCACGGAGAAGACTCCGGCGGAGGCGCCGCTGGGCAACGGCGTGTCGGCCGCTTCCCAGGTCTTCCCGCCGTCGCCCGAATGCAGGACCCGGGCACGGGCACCGCCGCCGGTGGCGATCCACGCGTCGTGCGGGCCCGATGTGGTGAGGCACTGGCCGCTGGCGGCGAAGCCGAACTCGCCCTCCAGCGCGGGGACCATGCCTTCGGCAGGCACCTGCTGCCAGGTGCGGCCGCCGTCCGAAGTGGACTGCAGGCGGAACTTCCCGTCGACCGGATCGCTCATCGCGAGACCACGACGGTGGTCGAAGAACGCGAGGCAGTCGTAGAAGGCGGCCGGTTCGGTGTTCTGAAACGACAGTCGCCAGCTCTTGCCGCCGTTGTCGGTGCGGTAAATCCGGGACGCGTCCCCAGGCCCGATGGACAGCGCGACGGCGTGGTCGGCGTCGAAGGCCTCTATGTCGCGGAAGTCGAGCGTCGCGGTGCCGGGCGGGGCGACGGACTGCCAGGTCCGGCCGCGGTCGGTGGTGCGCAGGACAGTGCCCTTGCTGCCGCTGACCCACGCCGTACGGGAATCCACCGCGGAGAGACCGCGCAACTGGGCGTCGGTGCCGGTCGGGGTCTCCGTCCAGCTGGGATCGGGACAGTCCGGCGCGGCCTGCGCGACGCCGGTGAACGCCAGCGGAACGATGGCTCCCAGCAGGACCAGCAACGCACGGCGCATCGGCGCACCTCTCCCTCGAAGATCCGTGAGGGCCACCTTAAGGGACTCTGATTCCCTCAAGGTGGCCCTCACGGACCAATCAGAGTGAGCTGATCAGCCGCTCGACCCGCTCGTCGACCGAGCGGAACGGGTCCTTGCACAGCACGGTCCGCTGCGCCTGGTCGTTCAGCTTGAGGTGCACCCAGTCCACGGTGAAGTCCCGCCCGGCGGCCTGCGCGGCGGCGATGAAGTCACCGCGCAGCTTCGCCCGCGTGGTCTGCGGCGGGGTGTCCTTGGCCAATTCGATCTCGCCGTCGTCGGTGACCCGGCGGACCAGACCCTTGCGCTGCAGCAGGTCGAAGATGCCGCGGCCGCGCCGGATGTCGTGATAGGCCAGGTCGAGCTGCGCGATCCGCGGGCTCGACAGGTCGAGGTCGTGCTTGTTGCGGTAGCGCTCGACCAGCCGGTGCTTGATCGCCCAGTCGATCTCGGTGTCGATCTTGCTGAAGTCCTGCTGCTCGACGGCCTCCAGCGCCCGGCCCCACAGCTCGACGACCCGCTCGGACTGCGGCGAGGAACCGGTCTCCTTGACATGCTGGACGGCGCGGGCGTGGTACTCGCGCTGGATGTCCAGCGCGGAGGCCTCCCGGCCGCCGGCGAGCCGCACCTGGCGACGGCCGGTGAGGTCGTGGCTGATCTCGCGGATCGCCCTTATCGGGTTGTCCAGGGTGAAGTCGCGGAACTGGACGCCCGCCTCGATCATCTCCAGCACCAGGTTCGCCGACCCGACCTTCAGCATCGTGGTCGGTTCGGCCATGTTCGAATCGCCGACGATCACGTGCAGGCGCCGGTAACGCTCGGCGTCGGCGTGCGGTTCGTCGCGGGTGTTGATGATCGGCCGGGAACGCGTGGTCGCGCTGGACACGCCTTCCCAGATGTGTTCCGCTCGCTGGGACAGGCAGTACACCGCGCCGCGCGGGGTCTGCAGCACCTTGCCCGCGCCGCAGATCAGCTGCCGGGTCACCAGGAACGGCAGCAGCACGTCCGCGATCCGGGAGAACTCCCCGGCACGGGTCACCAGGTAGTTCTCGTGACAGCCGTAGGAGTTGCCCGCCGAGTCGGTGTTGTTCTTGAACAGGAAGATGTCGCCGCCGATGCCCTCGTCCGCCAGCCGCCGCTCGGCGTCGACCAGGAGGTCCTCGAGGATCCGCTCTCCGGCCTTGTCGTGCGTGACGAGCTGCACGAGGTCGTCACATTCGGCCGTGGCGTATTCCGGGTGGGAACCCACGTCGAGATAGAGCCGGGAGCCGTTCGACAGGAAGACGTTCGACGAACGTCCCCAGGACACGACACGCCGAAACAGGTAACGCGCCACTTCATCCGGGGAGAGCCTGCGTTGCCCGTGAAAGGTGCACGTGACCCCGAATTCGGTCTCGATGCCAAAGATCCGCCGCTGCATCCCACCAGAGTAGGCGGTGAGGACCCGCTGACGGTGCGCCGTTCGGGCGGCGACACGCGGTCGGTACGTTGCATTCGGTGAAAGGTGTGCGGGAAGTCCCGATCGGGTATCACGCACATGTCGACCTGACCCGGAAGCGGTGAAACCGTGTTAAAGCAGCTCAAACGCCCTTTCCGCAAGGTCGGCCGGACCGACCGGCGGCTGATGGTCCGGAGTGCGAGGCTCCCGAGGACCGGAGCCGACGACGTCATCACGGCACTTTCCAAAAGTGCGGACAAATCCAAACTCTGGTGGTGTGTCGCCGTCCTGCTCGCGGCGAAGAAGGGGCCGACCCGCCGGGGTGCTCTCCGCGGCGTGGCCGCCATCGCGGGGGCCAGTGCCGCGGCGAACCTGGTCGGCAAGCCGCTGTTCCCCCGCCGCCGTCCCGCGGCCGAAGAGGTGCCGATGCACCGGCGCCTCGTCCGCCGTCCGACCTCGTCGTCGTTCCCGTCCGGGCACTCGGCGTCCGCGGCCGCTTTCGTCACGGCCGTCGCGATGGAATCCCCTAAAACCGGCGCGGCCCTGGTCCCGCTGGCCGCCGCCGTGGCTTACTCCCGCGTCCACACCGGCGTCCACTGGCCCAGTGACGTCGGCGTGGGTATCGGCATCGGCATCGGCGCGGGCCTGCTCACCCGGCACTGGTGGCCGTTGAATCCCGACGTCCCCGGGCGCACCGCGCACACCGCCGAAGCCCCCGAAATGCGCGACGGCGAGGACATGCTGGTCCTGGTCAACCCACTGTCCGGGATCGACGGCCGCGACCCGACCGAAGACGTCCGCTTCGCCTGGCCGAAGGCCACCGTGCTGTACCCGGACCCCAAGCAGGACCTGCGCGAACAGCTCTGCGACGAGATCGCCGCCCGCGACAACACCGTGCGGGCGCTCGGCGTCGCCGGCGGGGACGGGACGGTCGCCGCGGTGGCCGCCGTCGCGGCCGACCACGACCTGCCGCTCGCGCTCATCCCGGCGGGCACCCTCAACCACTTCGCGCGCGACGTCGGCATGCGTTCGATGCCCGACGCCGACGCCGCCACCGAGGCGGGCAACGCCGTCGGCGTCGACCTCGGCGAAGTCGAGATCAACGATCAGGACGACCACCGCTACTTCGTCAACACCGCGAGCCTTGGCGGCTATCCGGAGATGGTGCGGCTACGGGAAAAGCTCCAGAAACGGCATCCCAAGTGGCCGTCCGCGGCGATCGCGCTCGCCCGCACCCTCCGGCGCGCGAAGCCGCTGGAAGTGATCCTCAACGGCAAGCACGCCAGCATCTGGCTGCTGTTCGTGGGCAACGGCACCTACGCGCCGAAGGGGCTGGCGCCCTCACACCGCCCGGCGCTCGACACCGGCCTGCTCGACGTCCGCTACCTGCGCGCCGACCTGCCCTACTCGCGGGCGCGGTTCATCCTGGCCACGATCACGAACAGCCTCAACGCCAGCCACGTCTACCAGGAACTCGACCTTCCGGAACTGCACGTCCGGCTGCTCAACGGCAACCGCCGGGTCGCCACCGACGGCGAGGTCGGACCGCTCGGCAAGGACTTCCTCTTCCGGTCGCGGCCCAGCGCACTGACCATCTACCGGCTTTGAGGACAGGTAAAGCGGGAAGACCGTGAAGGCCTCCTTCCCTACCTTGAAAGTAGGGTCCCGGCAAAGTCGCATAAGTGCTGGTCGGCACTTGTTCTTGGTGGGCCGGATGTGGCATCGCTGATGCCTGCGGGGTCCGAGTGTGGAGGATTTG
>NZ_JBVKAE010000062.1:0-33407 GCF_055598845.1 Amycolatopsis sp. NPDC039088
AAGCCGTCGGCCTGCTGGATCGCGCGCTGGGTTCCGGCACGCCAGGCCCTTACCAAGTGCAGGCCGCCATCGCGATCATGCACGCCCAGGCACCGACGGCCGAACACACCGACTGGGCCGGCATCACCGCCCTCTACGCCCGCCTGCTCGAGACGACCCCATCCCCTGTGGTCGCGCTGAATCACGCTGTCGCGGTCGCCATGGCCACCGGCCCAGCCGAAGGACTGGCGCTCATAGACGAAATCGAGGGCCTCGACCACTACCACCTGCTGCACGCGGCCCGCGCCGACCTCCTGCGCCGCCTCGGCCGCACCGACGACGCGGCCCAGGCATACCGGCGCGCACACGACCTCGCCACCAAACCCGCCGACCGGCGCTTCCTCCTCGGCCGCCTGCACGCACTCGAAACTCCGGAGTCCCGATGAGACTGTCCATTCTCGACAGCGGCCACCGCCGCCGCGCGAAGCTGTTCCTCACGATCACCGCCAAGAAGTCGCGAGGCGACAGCCCCGACATCGTGAAAATGTTGCTCTACCGCCCCGGTTTCCTCACCAAGCCGTTGCTCGACCTGACCGCCGAAGCAATGCGAGGACCTTCCTACTGGACCGCCGGGGAGCGCGAATACCTCGCCATGACCACGGCACAGCTGCACCAATGCCCGTTCTGCGTCGTCACCCACGCCGAGCTCACCCGGATCGCCGGCAACGGCGAGATCGACCCGGACGACCCCGGCTCCGCGCGACCTGAACTCCTCGCTGTCCGCACCTTCCTCGAGCCGATCACCCTGCACCCCGACCGGGCCGACGCCACCGCGGTGACCGACCTACCCGAGCACGCCATCCTCGAAGCACTACGCGTGAACCTGGTCTGGAACATCGTCAACCGCCTCGCCAACGCCTTCGGCTTCACCCTCCGCGACGGCCAGCTGCACAGCGGAACCCGGTCACTGCACCGATTCGGCTACCGATTCCCCGGCTTCCTTCTCGCCGACGGCCGCCCCGTCGATCACGGCGACACCGTGCAGAACCTGCGGCACACGGTGCTCACGGCGCCGGCCACGACCAAGCCGTCGCTACGAACCGCCGCCGCAGGCGGAGACGCCCTCCCCGAGCCGTTGCAGTCCTACACGAGGAAAGTCCGCGACACTTCCTTCAAGATCACCGAAGCGGACATCACCGAACTCACGGAAACCGGCTACAGCGAAGACGAAATCTTCGAGATCACCGTCGCCGCCGCGGTCGGAGCCGCCTTGCGCAGCTTCGACACCGGCCACCACGCGATCAAAAACTGACTTCCCAGCGCTGTCGAGAAACGCCTCCGCCGTTCGTCCTCTGATGAGTCAACCGATGATTCACCGAAAGGACCGACCATGCCCGGACACGTCAACTGGGTTGAAATCCCCGCCGCCGACACCGCCAAGGCCCGCAGCTTCTACGGCGCCCTGTTCGGCTGGTCGACCAACGATTTCGGCGGCGACTACCACGTGATCGACAACGGCCCGGCAGGCGCGATCACGCCGAACGAACCCGACCTCACCCACCCTCGCGTCTACTTCGCCACCGAAGACATCGACACCTCCGTCAAACGACTCCACGAACTCGGAGGCCGCAGCGACGACGTCCGAACAGTCCCCGGCGTCGGCCGGATCGCACACTGCCACGACGACCAGGGCACACCCTTCAGCCTCTACGAACCGGCTGCAGCAAACTGACTGAACGGGACCTGCGGCTCCATACGGGAACGCGCGTGACCGCCATCAAGCTACGGGCGGTCACGCGCTCAGCACCACCGGACGGAACACAGCACTAGCCAACTCGAATCCCAGAGCCAGCAGGTCTTCCTGGATTGGGACGTCAACTTGTAGGTCTGGCCGGTACTTCTCGCTGGCCACAGCTGCTTGTTGCTTGTACCGAGTTGCCAGCCAGTCACGACCGAACACGAGCTCGCCCCACCAGAACCAACGCCGGCCGTTGTGCTCCGGCTTGACCAGTTCATCGAGCAGATCGCTTTCCTGCACCAGGTCGAATTCGATTTTGTCCGCGCCGGGAATTGTCCGTTGCCATGTACTGACTTTGTCATCGTACTTCTGCCGCTGAGATTTAAGATCACGACCACCTTTCCCCGCGGCCAAGTTCCAGGAGACGACGAACGTCAGCTTGCGCAGGCTCGGACGTTCCTTGGCCACCTGCTTAACCGACTTAGTCATCGCGGTCAGGAGCGCGTCTATCCCGTGAACGTGTTTAGCCTGCCAGCCCAACTCGGCGCCGTTCGGCAAGGTGGCGTACCACTCCACACCACCATCAGGATTGCCAGTCCGGATGGCTTGCGTCGCGGGCGGGACTCTGTCCTTGAGCAGCTGAATGAAAGCTCCTCGAAGGCACGGCTCTGCTCACCGTTCCAGGTACGCAGCGTATCGAAGCTCGACGCGGCTACTTTTGGCATTTCGCGCCCTCTCGACTCGAAGCCGTCGAGGGAAGCCTGCCGCCCCTGGCAGTCCCCACTCTGTTGGCAGGACGGCGCGAGACCTGGCATTCGGCGATGGAGGCCGAAGCCTTCGTAGTTGAGTCCTGGCTCAACATTTTTCCTCGGCCTAAGCAGTGAACCCTTGATGTTAACGGTTTCGCCACGTCAGAATTCAGGAAATAACTTCATGATCGCCCACCTTGGGGTTCGCGCGACTTGTGTCGCTGTCGTTCCAGCAACGACACCACTCGACCACTTTCCCGAAAGCTACTTTCATTGCCCGCTTGAAGGTCGCGGGGTCGTGCACTATCAGGCTTCCGAGCGGTGACTGTACGAAAAAGATCAACTGGCACGCGGCACTGTGCGACCAATTGCGCCTCGTCGATTCTTTCCTGCGCCAACAGCTCCACTGCACGCGGGAGCAGCGACGGCTGCTCGATGGCGTCGATCAAGCCGGGTTCCTTTCGCCGCCAGCCACGGGCGGAGATGGTAGTCATGGCGTTGCGGTAGGACACATCACTAAGCCGACCAAGCCAGCGGGCCCGGTATAGCAACGCTTGAATGCTTACGCCCCACTGTTCTTTAAGACGGGCCAAGGTTTGCCAGACGTTACCGCCCATGGTGGCCGGAAGCAGGTCGCGGATCTGGTCGGCCGGCATCAGCAGTTCGGCGGCGAAGCGGTGGGCTTGGTCTTCGACGATCCGGCCGCCCGGTTCGGCGTCGCCGTGCATGATCAAGTGCCCCAGTTCGTGCGCCACGTCGAAACGCTGCCGATAGTAGTCACGTTTGATCGGGTTGAGGATGACGACTGGACGCAACCGGCTGTCGAACGAGTAGGCATCCACCGAGGCCGCCTGCTCAGGGCTGAAGACCACTAACACGCCGTGATTCTCCAGCAGCCGAATGAGGTGTCCGGCTGGCCCACGTTCAGTCTGGACGAGTCGCCTTCGTCGCCCCTGACTTCGAACGCTCCCGTCGTGGACTTGCAGCGCTACCTTGAGGTCCAGCGGAGGATCCTCAAGGATGCAGTCTGAACCCGACGCCCTTGTGTCCGGGTCTTCCAGTTGGATGGATTGCGTGAGACCTGCGAGATCTCGGCCGATTCCTACAGCGCACGATGTTTTGGAGACTCGTTGATCCAGTACCCCGCATTTCGTTCCTGGCAAGCAATGCAGAAGCGGACCAACAACAGCCTGGTGGCCTTGGTGATTGGCACACGCCTAGCTGAGATGAAGATGAACGAGGCCAAGGGATTCGGCAAGGTCGGACAGGTACTCGCCGGCGTCGCACACGCCGAGCGACTGGACGTGTCCGCAGACGCCGCAGAACTCATCTTTCAGACAGCGAGCACTGACATCGCCTTCCTGGCGATCCCTCAAGTCGTGGCCCTGCACATCGAACTGTGCGTTGAAACCGTGGAAGAGTGCCTGCACCACCCCGGTTTGGTGACGCCTCCCGCGAACGGCGCCGCGCCGGACAGGTGGACGGTGCCCGACCTGGCCAAGGCGGTTCGCTTCGGCGAAAGCCCAACGACAGCTGATCATCTGATGAAGTTCTGCGTCGCGCCGCGAAACACCATCATGCACGGCGCGGGCAAGGTCGACCGCAAGCTGATCACCACGTGGAAGAACCTGGACAAACCGGCGAAGAAACGCTGGTCAGACCTGGCAGGTCGACCCTCCACATACTCGGCGGCAGGTACGCTTCCCAGCCTCAGCTGGATGGAGGTGCTCACCACGTTGGCCATCACAAAGCAGTCGGCACACGAGATTAACGAACGAGTCACCAGAAGCCTGACGAGACAACAGTGGGCAGAGCTGATCGCTCGTGACTACCGGGACAGTTCGAAGCACAGCCGACGGCGATTCAACGACTCGCGACCAGAGGTACCGGGCTCCGACTCGGACAGTGCAGCACGCGGCCGTGACGACCGGATGCAACAACGGCTGCGGGCTCACGCCGACACCTACTACCGCGCGCTGGCCATGACAACCGCAGAACTACGCCAAGGACGAGCCTTGGCGACCGAGTAAGGAGCGGGCGCTCTACCCTTGAGCTACTGGTGAACAAAGATTGTTCACGGACTGGCCTCGACACCAGTATCTCCCGCACAGTGGCGACCCCGGTGGTGAACCGGGCCCATCCCGTAGATGATCGCCTACATCCTGCCGACGTCCATGGTACCTGTTCATCATCAGATGGCGCACCGTCAACAGGGGTAGTCCGTCATCCGCGAGGCCGAGACGAGCCCGAGAGGTCCGAAACAGTCCGACACCAGGCGACATACCCCGACACCCAGGATGTGCCGCGACCAGACGAAAAGGTCTTGTCCGGCATCATTCGACATCATCCGACATTGAAAGCAGCTCACTCTTAACCAGCGGGTTCAGCTACCCCAGTACTTCATCTGCCCGTCGGGAGAGTGGCAGATCGGACGTTTGCCTGAGCGTTCTCAAGGCGAATGACCGATACGAGGGCCCGCGACATCTTCGCTCCGACATGAAGCTGCTTCCGGAGCGTCTCCGCGGAGATCGGTCGCCGGTAACGCCGCCAGTGCTCGACGTCCGCGAGCCGGGCTCGCTCCACCAGCTCCTCCTCGAGAGCAGTTACCTGGCGGCGCGCCGCTCCCACCTGGCGGCCACGTCGAAGGGGCGTGTACCCAGACACCTCCACTTGAGCGTCATCGTACTTCGAGTCTGCCGCCGAAGGGCTGGACAGGTTTCCTGAACCGGGATCGGCTTTAGCAGTACTCAAGGCACGGAGAAGGCCCGGTCCCGCCTCAGCCCAACCGATCAGCAGGAGCGGGCCGACCGCGTCGAACGCTGCCTTACCCCATTGACCAGCGCATACCGGGTCAGCAACGTTCAGCAGCAGAGTCACCGCGCTCGCCGCCAGCAGCAGGCGTCGCGCTGGCCGCAGCACGTCATCACTAGCCCCGGACAGCGCTAAGTGTCGCGTACCGACAAGCAACCCCAGCACCGTCAAGTCAACAGCCGGCGCCACCAGCGGCGCCACGAACACCGGTACCTGCAGCTTCAACGCCAGGTTCAACACGTTCCCGAACCCGAAGAGGAAGGTCAGCCCGATGACCAGCCCCATCGTGACCGTGACAAACCGAGCAACCGTCTGCGAGCTGGCGCTCATGCCGGGCCTCCGCCTGAGCCCGGAAGCTCGAAGCTCGCCTCGATCATCAACGTACCGACGAAAAATTCCTGGTCAGGCCCGTTCCCGTCCTTTGGTAGTCTTGCCGGGGGCTCGAACCTGCGCCGCATGGAAGTCGTCATCGAGCATCAACGCCCTGACCGCAAAGACGCTGGGCGATCCCGGCGATCGCGGAAGATCGCAGTTCACAGCGGATGTGATTTCGAGTGGATGCTGCACGCGCCTCACCAGGGATTCGAACGCACATCATGGCGCCACAACCAACAGTGTTCGCTGGTGGAGGACGTGTGCGCAGTGGGCGATTCGGTCCTCGGACACACTTGCACGGGAAATCTCCCGCACCACAGAGTAACAACCCGGTCGCTCCAGGTCACTGGAGTGGTCCGGGTTTTTCTGGTTCGGCTAGGCTGGACGTGTCCGCTGGTTCCTCCCCTGAACGCCTGCGCCGGGGAGGTGCGTCATGAGCGGTCTGATGCCGGGCCTGTCCCTGCGGAACGCCCGCCGTCCCACCGGTCCGGTCCAGAGTTCTCCAGCGCCACCGCAGGCCGCGGCCCTGGCGTCGCTGCCCGCCCCGCCGTCGCCCGCGGCGCCCTATGTCGGCATGGCGCGGGTTGACGCCTCGGGCCGGGTGCAGAATCGCGATTCGGTCGATCTGCTGGGGTGGTCGCGCGGCGACACTCTGCTGCTCACCGTCCTCGAGACGTCGGTGGTGTTCCAGCGCCGCCCCGACGGCACCGTGGCGATGACGGCGAAACCGTATGTCGTGATCCCGGCGGCGGTCCGCGCGCGGTGCTTCCTGCACGCGGGCGCCCGGGTCCTGGTCGCCGCGGACCCTGCCCAGGACGTCCTGGTCGTGCACTCCCCCACCTCGGTGGAGCGCATGCTGCTGATGTTCCACGCCCGGCTGAGCGGGAGTGACCGGCGATGACCGCGGACCACGCCACCGCCAGTCCCGCCGAGATCGAGGCGGCGCGGCTGCTCCTGGACAAAATGGGGGTCTCCCCCGCCGATCTGCTCGCCACCGCCCCACCGGCACCGGCACGGCCCATGCCCACCGTCGGCCAGTGGATCGACACCGTGGGCGACATGGTGTCGCCGGGCACCGCGCGCTCCTACGGCTCGTACTGGAAGAAAGCCCGGGCGGCGTGGGAACACCGCCCGCTGGACCAGGTCAGCGCCAGCGACATCCGGGCGGAGGCCGAACGCGCCAAGGCCACAGCCGTGGTGCGCCGCAACTCCCGCGGTGGGCGCAACGCGGCGGAAAATTTCGTCGCCGCCATACGGTGCCTGTACAAACACGCCCAGGACGACGATCTCATCGACGAGCGGAACAACCCGGCCCGCCGGGTCACCAAACCCCGCCGCCTCCCCTCGACCCGCCGGGCCCTGCCCGACGAACGGCTCGACGAGGTCAACACAGCCGTCGCCACCTCAGGCAACGATCCCGAACTCGACTCGCTCATCATGCGCCTGCACGAGGAAACCGCCTGCCGTCGAGGTGGCGCGATCGCCCTGCGGCCACGTGATCTCGACGCAGAACAATGCCTGGTCCACCTGCGGGAGAAAGGAGAGACAGCACGCTGGCAGCCGGTATCGCCCACCCTGATGCGCGGACTGCTCCGGCACGCGGAAACACGCGGACACGGTGACCGTGACGCGCAGCTGCTGCGCTACGCCAGCGGCGACCCCATCACCGACCGCCGTTACGACAACATCTGGATACGCGTCGGGCGGCGACTACCGTGGGCCTACGCACAGCAGATCAGCGCGCACTGGCTCCGCCACACCACCCTGACCTGGGTAGAGCGGAACTTCGGTTTCGCCGTCGCCCGCGCCTACGCCGGACACAGCGATTCCCGCGACAACATCACGGCCGGCTACGTCAAAGCCGACCTCCACGACGTCGTCACCGCGCTCGCGGCACTCACCGGTGAGCCACATCCCCTCGCCGTACGCCCCGACAGCGGATTCCCGAAGCCGGCCCCTGCGTCGATAGCCACATCCGACTGACCGCGACCGCCGGGGCAGACACGGGCGTGACTCCGCGCCTGTGTCCGCCCCAGGCCGAGGCACAGTCGTATCCGCACATCAACGATCACTGCCGACGCACCAGTCGTCCGCAAGTCCGCACGTCACGGCTACCCGGTCTCCGCACTTTGCCCGGGTTCCGCAGCGGTGTGGAAGAGCCCGACCATCCGATTCAGCGCCGCGAGCGGATAGATCACCAACGCCGCGTGTGCGGGCAACGCGCACAACAGCACCTGCTGGGAGGCCACGATGCCATGGAGATGACGCAGGGGCGCGGGGATCACGATGGTGGCTTTCCGCGGCAGCGCATGCGAACCGTCGGTCGCGGGATACGCCACGAGCACACCAGACTCGCTCCTGTACACGACTCGCTCACCAGGCTTCCAGGACAAGACATCCCGCGCAGCCCTCGCCGGCACCGTTCCCGACGCGTCGACACGCGCCATGCTGTAAACGACCGACGCATCGCCAGCCTCAGGAACCAGGGCGGCAACCGGTAGCGGTCGATGAACGACCACCTTGGCAAGATCTCGCGAAGGAAGCGAGAGAGCGCCGACCACCTGCTCAGCCAACTGCGCGGCCACGCAACCACCCCGGAAGGTGGAGGAGCGGACGGCTCGAACCACGAACGTAGAAATAGTCGGCCAGCAGCTATCACCAGCGGTATCAGCCCGCATCACGCACCTCCACCATAGGCCAGGCAAAACGCCTGAGGGAGGGCATAGGCCGAGCCGTACAACAAGGCCGGACCCACCACCCAGAATGTTGCGCTGGCGCCGCCGTGTCAAACACGCAGTCGGCTGGCATGCGAGATTTGGAACCTCGTGACGGACAAGTGTCGGTAAGCGTCGATCGAGCTCCTGGGCTCCGTGACCACGATCGCAGGGCTCAAGAATTGGCTTGTACGACCAGCCGGCCAAGCAGGCCAGCCGTGCTGCCGACCAGGGCGACGGCATCAGCCCGAGTCCACGTGAAGTGCTCGGTAGTTCCCTGATCATCATGGGCAGCCCCACTAAGCAGTGAGAAGGTGTCTTCGACGAGAAAGGCCCAGCGTTCGGACAGGTCGCGATCACGCGGGCTCTTGTTCCTGGCCTGTTGCACGATCTGTATCGTGCCTCCTGCTTTCCGAACGAACTCCAGGGCCTTCCGCGCCTCGGCGAGCGCCTCCTCCACGCGATCGTCCTGGATCAGCGTCCGCGCATTACGTAGGCGACGGGCGGCGTTCGCGTGCCCGGCGCTGCTAGTCAGCGGAACCAGTATCTCGACGTAGGTAGCAGCGTCGACACGTTCAAGTCCCTGCAGCCACTCGCCCGCGGGAAGCGCGAACGAGAGCTCACCGTTCCCACCGACCAAGGTGGTCGGCTCACCATCCGCGCCAACGACATTCACCTGTAGCACGACCCAGATCGAATCCGCACCCGAGCGCAGTTCTTCGACGACGCGGAGCTGCTCGACGCTGATGAAGCCAGTGAGCCTGAACTCGGTCGCTACCTGCGCCGGGTTGACCATGTGGCCAACGGCGAGCTGTGCCAGAAGGCGACGGTCCCGGCTCGGGTTTTGCCCCACGAGCATGGTGGCGGAGATCTGGTAGGGGGAAACGTCCTCGCGCTCGGCTGTTCGCCTGATGCTGAGGCTCAGTTCGATCTGCGCACCGCCGATGGCAGGGAAGAGGCGCAATGCCTGGCGTGCTGGCTCGAACACGAGCGACTCGGTCGAGGTGATGGCGAGGTTCAGCGTCATGGTCCAGCCGTTCGTGTCAGTGAAAGCCAACCGAACAGTATGCGGCTGACCAGGTCCACCGGCGCTCACAATGGCGGCGTGTCGCGGTACACGGAGCAGCGGAGCTCGCCCGAAGAGGCTGGATCGCACCTGTGACTGTGAGCTGTCCCTGTCACCCAGCCGCCGGGTCGACCAGGGTTTACTCTGGGTCACCACATGTACGCGATATCTGCCACCAGAGTTCGACAAGTCGCTGCACCGCGCCGGGGAAGTGCCCTCCATACGACCCGAATCTGCTTACTGTAAGGCTGACGTCGACGTGATCGGTGTCGGGCAAGTCGAGATCGACCACGAACAGGCCAGAGTGTTCACCGGCCTGGTTTTCCTGTCCCGCATGCTCGTCACTGTTCCGGCTCCGGCGGTATTCGACAGCGTATGGAACTCCACACAAGTGTCCGATCGACGGGGTTGCCGCCGCCCGCTGCTGCGGTTCTCGAACAGATTGAAGGACGGATCGCACTGTCAGTGCGCGGCGAGGTCGAGTACGGCGAGGCAGAGCGGACCCTCCTGGTTGGTGAAGGGGTTGTGCACGACGGTGTCCGGGGACACGGATTCCAGGACGTGGGTGGCCGCTGCCGCGTCCGGCTGCGGTAGGGCACCCGCATGGCGCAGTACGACGGCGAAGAGGCACATACGTTGCAACGGTTGCAGTGCCGGGCAGGCGTCGGCAATCGGGTCCCAAGGGGCCGCCATTATGGGGCTGTTCTCACGAATACCCATTGGTGCGTTTAGGGCGGTCTTGAACGCTTCCACGGCGTCGGCGTCAACTCGTAGCCGCCGCATCAGCGGCTCGGTGAACATGGGCAGGTACAGGTCCGACAGGCCCATACGGATTCGGGTGTGAGCGCGGGTCGCGATGACTGGCAGATCTTGCGGTTCGGCTGCACCGAACGCGATGGCCAACGTGTCGCCCCAGTCTCGGTGCTCGCGAGTTTCGATGTCTGTGTCGAACCCCGTTTCGAGGTCTCGAAGAGCGGCGATGGACAAGCTGTCCGCTGGAAACAGCTGGATGTAGGCGGCTAGCTGTTCGCTCGGATAGATGCGGCCCGGCCAGGTGTCGACCGCACCCTCAGTAAGGATGGCCTTGAACACCTCGTCGGACACACTCCAACTGTCTCGGTCCAGGACCGAGTCGAGGAGCTGGTCGTGCCGACGGTGGGCTATGTGGCCGAGTTTTGGCACCAGCGCACGAAGGACTCCTTCGTCGCCACTGTTCTCTTCTTTGGCCCACAAGAGGAAGTGCCGATCTTGGCGGAGCGTGGCATCAGTGTCGGCCTCGTGGCGGAGCATCTCGGCGATGGCGGGGTACCGGGAAGCGACTGTCGCAAGCGCAGACATGACGTTGCGCCGTTGCTCGCTGGCCGATCGACGCTGGCTGTCGGACTTCCCGTTCAGCCGCTCGAAGATGTCGTCGCCGAAGTGAGCGCACAATCGTTCCCAGTTCTGGGCGACGAGGTCTACGAGGATCTGATCCACCTCACCGTCGAAGAGGACATCGAGTTTGACGCCGGGCGCGCCTGAGTGCCCAATGGTTTCCTCGATGCCGTCAATCAGTGTGAGGTCACCGAGCATGAGCATGCCGATCCATGCCAGTTGCCGGCGCTCTTCGAGTTCAGGGCCGTAGGCGCACAGGTCTTCCTTGATCTCCTCCCGCAGCCATTCCATCTCGGACGTGAGTGTGTCGGAGCCCGCTAGGTCATTGTGGGCCTGCTGGTGGCGCGTGATCGCTTGGCTGAGCCCGATGAAGGCGTTCCGGCGAACCTCGGTGTCCGGCTCGTTCTTCCATTCAGCCATGACGCCGATGAGGTCGGCCGCGGCGAGCGAGCTGCGTGCGAGTTCGAACGCCAGGACTTCGCGCAGCTCTGGCTCGATGTGCTTGAGAAGGTTGAGGGTTTTGTCGAGGATCCGGAGGGAGGGTTCGTCGGTCCTGCCGCAGTACGCGCTGAGGATAGCGGCTGGAATGGTGTCCGGAATTCCTGAAGTGATGGGCCTTGGGTCGTGGACAAGCTTGTCGGCGAACTCCTGGACAGCTGGCTGCCCAGGCCAGGCTGTGATGACCGCTGGGACGTGCCACATCAAGAGGTGAGGGCTCACCTCCGTGCAAAGCGCTGCGAGTTCGGCTGGGTCGTAGCTGGCAAGCACCTCTCGCACGGCATCAGCTTCAGCACCCGGTTCCCGGACGGCGTCCGCGAACCGCTTCCAGGCATCGGCTACGGCCTTGGCAACGACTACGCGATTCTCGCTCGGACCACGTGGGTCGGGCTGGCGCAGCAGGGATACCAAGACGTCGAAGCCCTCCGTTGGACCGAGCACGTCGATGGCTATGCCGGCCATAGGCGCGGCTTGACGGGGTAGGGGCTCGCCTTGCCACGTCGCGGCCAGCAACGTCAGAAAAAGTGGAGACCTGGAAAGCTCGGCGAGTTCCGGGATGGCGTTCAGTTGGTCAAGGAACGGTTCGACGCCGGCCATCCACATCGACGAGCCGGCCGGAGCGGCTTCCGACTGTGTTACTGGTTGAAGGATCCCAGCCACGATCGTCCAGCGCTGACGGTCGGTCAGTGGCGTGATCTCAGCCTGTGCCCAAGGACGCCTCCAGTTGAGCCGATCGACCGCATAAGGGCGTGTGGAGAGAATCGCTGACGCGCTGGTGCGACCGAGGAACGCCTCAAGGATCCCGAGGGCGCGTTCGGCTGCGCCGACGTCGCTCCACTCATCGACGCCATCAACGAGCAGCAGCAAGCGGTCGTCCCGCAGGGCGCGCTGGACCAGCGGCCAAAGGTGGGTGGCGCTCTGCGACTTCAGCCAGGCTTCGGCAGCCGAAACGAGCGAGTTTTCCGTCGACGCTTCAAGGTGGCGGCACAGGAACCCGAACGGCAGCCAGATCGGCAGGTCAGTGGCATGTTCCCGCTGCAACGCGATCGACTGCGGTTGGGACGACAGCAGGTCCGTTGCCACGAACCGCAAGAGGCTGGACTTTCCCGCTCCCGGACGGCCGATCAGCAGCCGGTACTTACCACCAGCCAGCCAGTCGTCAGCCACAACGGCGCCAACCGTCGTCGGCGCGGCCTGACTTCTACGCTTGATTAGCTGGCGGGCAGATCTGAAGGACTGCCGGCGGGCACCCAGTCGCGGGGCGATGTAGGTGTGCCCATCGGCCGAACTTTCCGCCGAGTGTTGATCCTCAACGGTCGGCTCAGGCCGTTCGGCGTCGATGACATCGGCCCGTTGGCGGTTGGGATCGACATCCAGGATGACGAACTCGCCGTCGGGGTCTGCGTTCTCAGCCAGGTGGACTCCGCCTTGGACAGAGAAGACGGCGTGGTATAGGTCGCGTAGCCCAGCGCGTAGGTCTCGCTGTCCTGGTGCGGCAGGTTGTTCGCAAGCGCTTCGGCTGCGGCTTGGCCGCAGAAGCGTTCTACCCAGGGTCGGCCGAAGAAGTCGTCGACGATGTGGGGCTGGTCTTTCAGCAGGCTGGATACTTCCTGCACACCCCACGGAACGAAGGTGATCTTAAGTTTGGCCAGCCGTTCGGTCTGCTGACGGATCGCGGCGTCCAACTTGGTGTCCTGCAGGTCGAACGAGGTGGCGAAGTGGAACGTCGCCGTCTTGTCCGCCCATTCGCCCTTCAGTAGGTCGTCGATGGCCTTTTTGATCTTGGTTGCGGTCAGCGTCTTGATCCGCCGAGATTGCAGGGTGATGTAGTCCCGACCGCCGGACTCGCCGTGCGTCAGGTCGAGCGGGAGCCGAGCGTAGGCGTCGATCCCAGCTTGGGCTTGGCCTGGAACACCGAAGAGCTTGGCGTACTGGACAGGCCGGACGGTGTGCAGAAGCCTCAGGAACAGACGCTCGACGTCGGGCCATTCCAATTCGCCGATAGGCAGCACCTGAGCCCTGGTGTCGATCGGTGGTGCCGGCAGCGCACCTGTAGGGGCAGACCACAGGAGCGCTTCGATGCTGTCTCGGCTACCCGCCTCGTCCACGAACGCGACCATCGTCATCCTTCGCTGCCTCCCACCTCGGCTCCGGCCGCCAAATCAAGTACAAGCGACTCATCCACACATCAGCAACCGAGAGGAGTTAGCCCTCCGCCTGGAGCGCCTTCGGCAGCTACCAGCGGCTACAGTTGTTGGTAAGGATCAGCGCGTTCGGCCCGGCAACCCGACATGCTGAGCAGGGGCCGTCCGGGCCGCAGCATGCACATCGCCGTTGCTGACACATGCGCGGATCGTAGACGCACGCAACCGTGCCCGCCCCGCTGTGCGGCCGGCAGGTCGGGCAATATGTCCCTGCCGGCGCAGCTGCGGGACCTGCCTGCACGGACGCCCCCCGTGTCGTGCTGCGCGGCACACACGCCCAAAGAGCCGACCGGCGCCATTCTCAGCCAACTTGGGCCCTCGACTGGCCGACAACCGCGCTCAGCTTGGCCCTCTGAAGCGCTCAGGCACACCGACGACGACCGCGATGAACTCACGAGTTCCTGATGACAGTTGCGGTTCACAAGTGACAGTTAGAGCTCACAGTCACAGCGCCTGACGGCGAGCTGTCGCCACTCAACGTCCATGTCATGCGTCAAGGAGTTGGCAGGGTTTGATCTTGATAGAGCTGGGCTCAGCACATGTACGTTTAGGCTCGACGGCGACCTCGGACAGGTCGAGTCCGATGATCCGGTCGAACGCGGCGAGCGCTTCGGCGCGTAGTTGGTGGAAACACCCCCGCAGCGATCCACTCATCGCGACGGGCTCGCAGCGTGGTGTCAGAGACCCGGTGTTCGAGGATTGCTTCGATGTCGACCCACGACGCCCCGTGGTGAGGCGGATCAAGATTCCCCAGAACACCAACCGGTCGGGCACCCGTGGCCGGTGGCAGCCAAGCGGGTGGACTGCCGGAACTCAGGAGTCGCCGCTCACCGACCGATGCTGACGTGGCCGATGGGCCTGCGTTCCGAAGCGACCCACGGTCGCGACCTGATCAGTCGACGGGTTACTGGTTGAAGAACGTCTTCAGTACACGGGCCATGAGTTCGGGGGCGACGACGTGTCCCTGCCCGTCGAGCGTGTGTCGTTCGGTCTGGGGGGTGGCAGCGGCTATCGCTTTTGCGGCGCGGTCGAAGAAGTCGGTCGGGAGGCCCGCCAGCTGGGGCTGGGTGATCGGCCCCTCGGTGGTCACCAGGACCGACTGAGTGATGCGGGCAAGTCGGTTCGTGGGGATCTTGTAGTCATTGAGGACCACGGCGTCCTTGACAAGCGTGTGGGCGAGCGCGACGGACAAGGCCCAGTACGGGTGCTGTTTGCCAGCCGCGATGTCCGCGTCGGGTCCGCCGGTAAGCCTCATGAACAGTTCCAGCATCTCCTCGTCCCGCCCGGCTTTGTATGCCTCGTTGGTGTCCGCGATGTACTGGTTGAACCTCGGCCACAGGTCGTCCCCGATCGCGTACGGCACATCCCACACCGCGATCTTGTCGATCGCCGAACCTGCCGCTGCTGCCTCCAGCGCGAGGGCGCCGCCAGATGAGGCGCCGTACACGTGAGCTGAGCCGCCGGCTGTCGCAATCAGCGCGTCGAGGTCTTCCACCTCCCGCGCCACGGCGTACGGCGGTGTATTGCCGCTGTCGCCCCGGCCGCGTCGTGCGTAGTTGTAGACCGTGAAATGGTTGGCAAGGAGCCGGGCCAGCGGCGCGTTCTCAGCGCCGTCGTCGAGGGTGCCGCCGACGAGGATCACCGCCGGGCCAGTGCCTTTCCGGTCGTAGGCGATCCTCGTACCGTCGGCGGACGTCACACGAAGTGTCATCTCGTTCACTGCTTCTCTCCATTTCTCGATGCGTGGTCGTCACCGTCGGAGCATGTCGACCAAGGACCACCCGGGGGCCCGTCGCCGTGCCGTGTGTAGCCGATGACGGTGCCGTCGGCTGAGGTCACGGTTCATACTCCTAATTTAGGAGTGTTCACACCTGTTGTGCAAGTACAATCGGGTGCATGAGCAAGAAGCGGCTGTTCGACGACCCCTGCGGCATCGCGCGAGCACTGAATGCGGTCGGCGAGCGGTGGGCGTTGCTCGTCGTGCGGGAGCTGGTCTTCGGCCCGAAGCGCTACTCCGACCTGCACCGCGGGCTGCCGCAGATGAGCCAGAACGTCCTCGCGCAGCGGTTGCGCGAGCTCGAAGCCGACGGCCTGGTGCGGCGAAGGCGCCTGGGACCGCCTGCGCCCGCCGCCGTGTATGAACTCACCGAGCGCGGGCAGGAACTGGAGCCCGTGCTCCGCGCGCTCGCCCACTGGGGCAGCCGCGCACCGCTGCCCGAGGACGGCGCGGCGGAACTGAGCGTCGACGCGCTGCTGTTCGCCCTGCGCGCCACCTTCGATCCGGCACTGGCGGGTGAGCTGTCGCTGCGCTGCCAGCTGGACGTCGCGGGCGATCGGTTCCGCATCACCGTTGCGGGCGGGCGCCTCGAGTTGGACCGCGGTGAGCACGCCGAACCCGAGGCGTGGCTGACCGTGCCGGAGGCGGCGACATTGCGCGATCTGGTGTTCGCCGGTGCGGCGCTGCACGACGCCGTCGAGCGGGCAGACACCGAGGTGGCGGGCGATACCGCGCGGCTCGCCGCACTGCTGCGCTGCTTTCCCGCAGCCGTGCGGTATCCGGCGCCGCAGGACCCCGGGTCGCCGGATCCCGTGTCGCCGGGCCTCGGGTCACCGAACGCCGAACTCCCGGATCCCGCCGTCAGCGCAGGAAGTCGTCGGGGGTGAGCGGCAGTCCGCGGACCCCGGACACCGGTGGCGAGGTTACGCCGGCCGACAGTTCAGACTCCCGCGGGCTCGCGGTACTCATCGCCGAGACGACGACGCACCACTTCGATAGCGACCCGCAACTCAACGCCCGGCGCTGGTCCACGACCGAGCATGATCGACTTGTTTCACTAGCCCATCCCCTAACGGACGGCCGGACCGGTTGCTACGTGCTCTCCGGGCCGGTCAGGTAGGCCTGTCGCGGCGTCCGGTCGTCGAGGGCTTGGTGCGGTCGCAGAGCGTTGCAGGTCTGGCGGAAGCAGTTGATCTCGACGGCGAGGGCGTTGCCGTCGCCGATGATCGCGCGGTAGAGGTGCTCGTATTTCAAGGTGCCGAAGAACCGTTCGACCACGCCATTGGTCTGCGGGCTTCTCACCCTCGTGCGGACGTGCCGCAGCACCGGGTCGTCGCTCGCGAACGCGTCCGCGAACACGGTCCCGCGGAAGCATGGGCCGTTGTCCGTGACCACCGCGATCGGCGCGGGTGCCTGGCCGGTCACGAGGTCCCCGGCATCAACGACGTCCATCTCGCCGCGGTCAGTCCGCAGGTCATCGAGGGCGAGGACCCGTTCAGCCTCGACCACCGCGCGGCGCAGGCATGCCAGCGCGTCCTGTCCCCGCGAGGTGGGGGTGACGGTGGCGGCCAGGCAGTACTTGGTGGCGTAGTCGATCACCGCGCAGATCCGCCAGATCCCGCCGCGGGCGGTCTCGAATTCGCTGAAGTCCATCTGCCACACGCGGTTCCGCTCCGTCGGCGGGTCATGGAATACCCGTTTGCGCAGCCGCGACCAGGATCGGCGATCCGCTCGAGACCCGGACGGCAACAACAGGCCGCTTCGACGCAGCGGTCGCGGCGGGCGCACGTGGACTGCGCCGACATCGCCAGCTGAGGCAGCCGTCCTCAGGCGTGCGACCTTCGTCTGCGATAAAGGCTAGGTGCCGCGCGACAACAGGCGGCACCGTGCCGTAGCCACGAACGGTGGACCCGACCCTGTGACTTGGAGGTCCAGGTCAGTGAGGGCGTCCCAAGCTTCGGCCGCCCGCAGGGACTGCCATGCCGAGGTACCGGGTACGTGCGGGTGAACCCCGGCACGCCGATCAATGACAGCTGCCGAACTGATGCGTCGGGTCTCGCGGATCCCCGTGCAAGTGCGTTCGCACGAGTTGACCAGATCGCGTTCATCCGGCCCGACGAGTGCGTTCGCACCCATCCGAGCGATCGGGCCGCCGAGGTCGAACGGGATCGGCCGCGGACGCCTGAGTGCCACACCGCCAGACGAGGCCAGCCTCTTGATCAGGCACAACAGTCTTGACACATCAAATTTTGTGCATAATGCTTCCGATTCGCCCCTCCCTGCCGAGCGAAAGAGGTGTCCATGGCGGCCACCGAGCCCCAGGTGACGAACCGGACGATGCGGCGCATCGCGATAGCGAGCGGAACCGGCACCGTCATCGAGTACTACGACTTCTTCATCTTCGCGACGGCCGCGGCCCTCGTGTTTCCCAAGGTGTTCTTCCCCGCGCTGGGCTCCGCCGCCGGGGTGGTCGCCTCGTTCGCGACGCTCGGCGTGGCGTTCGTCGCGAGGCCGGTCGGATCGGTTCTGTTCGGGCACTTCGGTGACCGGCTGGGCCGGAAACGGACCCTGGTCACGACCCTGTTGATCATGGGCCTGGCCACCGCCTTGGTCGGCCTGATGCCGACGGCCGAGCAGATCGGCGTCACAGCACCGATCCTCGTCGTCATCCTGCGGTTCCTCCAGGGACTCGCGGTCGGCGGTGAATGGACCGGTGCGACGCTGATGGCCGCGGAGAGCGCGCCCAAGGCCAAGCGCGGCTTCTGGTCGATGTTCGGCGCGCTGGGCGGGTCGATCGGTTTCGTGCTGGCGAGCGTGACGTTCCTGATCATCGGCGAGACGATGTCCGACGAGACCTTCCACAGCTACGGCTGGCGGATCCCGTTCATCGCGAGCCTCCTGCTGATCGCGATCGGGTTGTTCGTCCGGTTGAAGATCGACGAGACGCCGGTGTTCAAGGGCGAGGTGTCTCAGCGGGGCACCTCGCGGGCGCCGTTCGTGGAGGCGCTCAAGAGCCAGCCGCGTGAGATCGCCTTCGCCTCCGGAGTGCTCGTGATGACCTTCGCCTTCTACTATCTCGCCGTCGGTTACCTGATCAACTACGGCACCGCCGTGCTCAAGCTGCCCCGGACCACCGTGCTGCTGATCGGCATCGCGGCGGGCTTGATGTTCGGGCTGGCGATCGTGCTGGGAGCCGCGTACTCCGATCGCGTGGGACGCAAGAAGGTCATCCTCGCCGGGAACGCGGTGGCGGTGGTGTGGGCGCTGGCGCTGTTCCCGATCCTCGACTCGGCCTCGGCCGTCACCTTCGCGATCGGCTCCTGCGTGACGACGCTTATCGCCGGCTTCGCGTACGGGCCGGTCGGCGCCTTCATGCCGGAGTTGTTCCAGACGCGCTATCGGTACACCGCCACCGGGTTCAGTTACAACGTGGCAGGTGTCCTCGGCGGCGCGGTTCCGCCGCTCGTCGCGGCGGCGATCACCGCGGCGTACGGGGGTTTCGCGTTCGGGATCTTCCTCGCCGTGCTCTGCTTGATCAGCCTTGGCTGCACGCTCGCCCTCCGCGAGACCAGGAACGCGGAAATGAGCGAACCCGTGAAGGCTCCGGTCCACTGACGAAGTCCTTGTGGTGCCGCTCCGGGAGCGGCACCACAAGGTGTCAGTTGTCGAAGACCACGGTCGAGGCGTCGACAGCGGCACCGCCACCGTCGGCGACCAGTACGTGCCCGGTCACCATCGAGGCGTCGCCGGAGGCCAGGAACGCGCAGCATGCGGCGATCTCTTCAGGCTCCGCCACCCGCCGCAACGGAACGTGGGCCGCGCTCGCCGCATAAGCCTCGTCGAGTGTGATGCCTTCCCGCTGGGCGAGGTGGGCCATGCTCCCCTCCGCGAGCGGCGTCCGTATGAAGCCGGGGCGAACGGCATTGACCCGTACTCCCCTGGGGCCGAAGTCGCGGGCGAGCCATTTCGTGAGGCCGATGATCGCCGCCTTGGCCGCCGTGTACCCGGGCGGGCCGGCGATCAGTCCTGCGGTCGAGGCGAACAGGACCAGTGACCCGCGGTTCTCGGACACGAGAACCCGGTCGAAGCCGAGACAGCAGCCCGCTTACGGAACCCGGCTGAGGAGCTCGTCCACGGTGTTCGCGTCGCGAAGGGACGCCAGGGATTCCGCGACACTGCGGAGCAGGACGTGCCTGTCGGCCAGCCTGGCTTCGGCGAGTTCGCCCTCGAAAGCACGAATCCGGCCTAGCAGTTCAACCAGGGCCGGTGGCGCGGTTTCGCCCGTGCGTCGCAGGGTCTCGCCCATGACGGCGTTCCAGAGTCTGCCCAGTACCGTCTTGGCTTCGTCCGCCCACGGGCCGCCCGGCCGGGGAATCGGGAGGTCGAGGCCCAGCGTGGAACTCACGTCGGTGCACAGATCGCGATACCGCCGCGCGAGGGCCTCGTCCGCTTCCATCGTCCACCGCGACAATCCAGGCTTCTATCGACAATATATGATCTATTGCCTCCCTGCCAGCTTCAGCGCGGCGGCGAGGAACGGCCACGAGGTGCGCAGTTCTCGCTCCCAGTAGGGCCAGCTGTGCGTACCGTCGCCGTAGTAGTCCACGGTCACCGGGATCCCGCGAAGCCGGAGCCGGTCGGTGAAAGTGCGAGACGACGCCGACGCGGCGGCCTCGATGGGATCGGTCGACCACGGGTTTCCCGCTTGGCGACCGTCGCCCGAAGAGACGTACAGGGCGGTGCCCCGCAGGTCGTCGACGTGATCGAAGGGATTGCGCGAGCTCCAGGCGGCGTGGTCCCACCACTGCGAACCCCACAGGTCCTCGGGTCCGTGGCCCTGACGGACGAGGATCAGCTGGATCAACTGGGCCGCGGTGGGCAGCAGCGTGTTGGGAAGACCGCTGTAGGACGCGGCCGCGGCGAACATTCCCTTGTGTCGGAAGGCGTAGGCCATCGCACCGTAGCCGCCGGTGGACAGTCCGGCCACCGCCCGGGTCTGGTTGACCCGGAATCTGCTTTCGATCACTTGCCGCACTTCGGTCGTGTGGAACGTTTCCCAGTCCGGTTTCCCGGAGCGCCACGCGGAGTAGAACGCCGCGTACCCACCGGCGGGCATCACCACCACGACGTCCTTGTCCGCGGTGAACTCTTCGACGTCGGTGTGCGCGGCCCAGCCGAGATAGTCCGGTGTCGGCACGGTGTCCTGATCCGCGCAACAGCCGTGCAGCAACCACAGTTGCGGGAACGAGCGTTCGGGCCGAGCGGCGTAGCTCGACGGGACCAGCACCCTGACCATGGCGGTGGTGCCGAGCGCGGGCGAGTCGATCACGAGATCCGTCGTCCGCTCGCCGACCCGGACCTCGCCGACGACGCGGGCACCTTCGGCGGACGCGGGCGGGATCGTCACGCCCGCGGCGACGACGAGCAGAACGATCGCGATCCTGAACAGCCGTCTCATCGGGTGTCCTCCGGGAAGTCGAATGCGGCGGACAAGGCGGCCGCGAGAGCCGTGACGTGTGGCGGGTCGATCATCGAGACGTGGTCCCCGGGCACCCGCGCGACCCGCAACCGCGGGCACAGCGCGTCCCAGCCAAGAGCTTCATCGGTCCGCAGATACCGCGGATCCAGCATCGTCGTCAGCGGATGCGGCTGATCCGCCCGGAGCAGCACAACCGGTCCGTGCCACGGGCGCGGGTTGTACCGCTCGGCCACCAGCGCGTCCACAGAGGACGTTCGCTGATGAAGCAGGACGCCCTCGCCGATCCCGGGCACTGCCATGCGGACCCGGTCGAGCACGAGCCCGATCCGGTCGTTCTCCCCGACGGCGGCGAGTTCGTCGTAGGACAGTCCGAGCGGGACGCCATAGGTTTGCTCGATGTGTTCGGTGAAGCGGATGAACCGGTCGAGCGGTGCGGTGTCCGGCCCGGGCAGCGGGAGGATCGAGTCGATGAGCACCACCGGCCCGACCAGCCTGCCTCGTTCGGTGAGCACCCGGGCGACTTCGTAGGCGAGATAGCCCCCGAAGGACCAGCCCGCCAGCGCGCAGGGGCCGTCCGGTTGCCGGACGATGATCAGGTCGGCGTAATGCGCGGCTTTCTCTTCGACGGAGTCGAAGTGGTCGATCCGCTCGTAGCCGAGGCACGGACGACCGAGCGCGGCTACGAGGGGCTGGTACACGCTCGTGGCCCCGCCCGCCGGATGGAACAGGTGCAGCGGCGGGCCATCCCCGTCTCGCAGGGTGCGGACGGTGCCTTCAGGAGAGGCGTCGAGCAGGTCGCGGACGACATCGGCCATGGCGGCCACGGTGGGGGTGTCGAACAGACCGGGCGGTTCGGTACCGAGGCGCCGGGTGACGGCCTCGCGCAACCGCCCGGAGGCCGCGGTCGTGCCCGCGAAATCGTCATGTACACCGACTTCGGGCACGTCCAGGATCTCGCACCACAGCGACGAGATCCAGCGTTCCGCGTGGTCGCGGGCTCCGACGACGACAGGAGCGGCGCCGGCCTCGATGCCAAGGTCCGCGGCGATGGCGGCGGCGATCTCGGACGTTCCCGCCCCTCGCAGGAGCAGGGCGGTGGACGGCTGGGTGCCGAACTCCCGCAGCACCGCCGTGCGCAACCGTAAGGCAGTCAATGAGTCCAGGCCCAGTTCGAGCAGCGGTGTCCGTGGATCCGGTGGAGAGATCCCCAAGACGTCGGTGACGCAGACGAGCAGGCGTTCTTGGACGGTGCCACTTCTCCCTGCCTGCGTGGCGCGGGTGACGAGGCCGGCCAGGAACGGCCGGTCCACCAAGGCCGGGAAGGCGTCGGCAGCGGCGTTCAGGTCGCTGTCCAGCAGGCCGAACGCCGGACGGCCATCGGCGAGGACCGCGCCGAGCGCGTCCAGGGCGGAGGTGGGATCGATCGAGGCCAGTCCCGCGTTGAGCCGCTCTTCGGCACCGTCACGGGTCCACGCGGCCCAGTTGACGGTGGTCGCGGGCAGTCCGGCGGCCCGCCGGGCGGCCACCAGCGCGTCCAGCCAGGCGTTGGCGGTGGCGTGCGCGGCCTGGCCGGGCGAACCGACCAGACCGGCCAGCGAGGACTGCGCGAGCCACCAGTCCAGTTCGACGTCCTTCGTGGCTTCGTGCAGCCGCAGGCCACCGATGACCTTGGGCCGCCAGGCGCGGGCCAGGTCGTCCGCGTCCAGCTCGGTCAGGACGCGATCCGCGAGCAGGCCGGCACCGTGCACGACTCCCCGCAGGCGAACGCCGCCCTCCTGCGCACGTTCGACGAGCCGCTCGGCCACCCCGGATTCGGCCAGGTCGCCGAGCACGACGTCGACGTGCGCCCCTCGAGCACGCAGACCGTCGAGCACACCGGGGGCCGGTCCGGTCCTGCCGTTGAGGACCAGCCGGGTCGCGCCGTGATCCACCAGCCACCGCCCGGTCAGCAGGCCGAGTTCGCCCAGACCGCCGGTGATCACGTAGGCACCCGGCCCGACCGGGACCGGGCCTGCCGCCGGGACGGTTCGAGTCAGTTTCGCGGCGAAGCGGCGACCTTCGCGCCAGGCGACCTCGTCCTCCGGCTGGTCCGCGCGGAGTTCCGCAACCAACGAATCCATCCGATCCAGGTCCACCTGTGTCGCGCGCAGCCCGGGATGTTCGAAGGCGAGCACCCGGATCACCGCGCGGAGCGAAGCGAGACCGGGCTGACCACCCTCCCCCGGTAGCACGGCGCGCGCTCCCCTCGTGACGAGCCACAGACGTGGTGGTTCAGGCCGGTCGGCCAGTCCCCGCACCAGAGTGGCCACCCGCAGCACCTCTCGCTGGGCGGCGCCGGGGTCGGCGGCCTCTCCGGCGACCAGCACCACCGCGTCGGCCGGGCGGGAGGGGTCAGTGTGCACCCAGTCCCCCACTTCGGTGAGAGCGGCGGCAAGCTCAGGTTCGTCCACTTCGGACACCAGCGCCCAGGTTCTCGGGCCGGATGTCGCCGGTGGCAACGGAACGGGCTCCCAGCATGGTTCCAGTACGGTGACCGGTTTCTTCAATCGCGAAGCACGGACTCGCGCGAATTCGACCAGAACGGTGTCGTCGTCGGCCAGCAACTGGACGGTGCCGGTGATGCCCTCCGGGGTGGACCCGGTGACCTCGGCCGCGCACCAGGTGCCGCGCGAGGGATCGCCGAGCAGCCGGACCGAGCCGAGGACGGTGGGCACGTACCGTCCGGGGGAGGTCCCGGAACTCGCCGCGGCCGCGGCGAGGACGTGGAGGCAGGCGTCGGCGAGCGCGGGATGCAAGGAATACGCCGGGTGGTGTGTCGCCTCCTCGGGCAGCGTCAGGCGGGCGGACGCGGCTCCGTTCGCCGCGTGCACCCCGTGGAGTGCGCGGAAAGCCGGTCCATACGCGTGGCCGGCGTCGGCGAAACGGCTGTACAGGTCGATATCCGGCCCCTCGACCCGTGACAGCGGTGGCGGGGCGGCCGTGCCGTCGTCCACGACCGTGGCCCGGGCGTGGGTGACCCATTCGCCCGCCGAACGTGCCAGCACCGTGAACTCGTCACCGGTCAGGCTCGAGGTGACCGTGACCGGTGCCGACAGGTGCAGGAGGGCCTCCAGGGTCAGCTCGCGGACGGCCTTGCCGCCTGCGGCCAGTGCCAATTCCAGGTAGCCGGTGGCCGGGAAGACAGGGATGTCCTCCAGGGCGTGGTCGGCGAGCCACGGGAGACGTTCGGCCGAGATCTCCGCCTGCCACAGGTGACGGCCGTCCTCCGGTACCTCGACGTATTCGCCGAGCAGCGGATGCCTGGCCGGAAACGCCGTCGTGGCGCGCCAGTACCGGGTGTGCCGCCAGCGTGGCCCGGGTAGGTCCAGGACCGGCGCCTCCGGATAGTGCCCATGCAGCGCGCCGGGATACCCGGCGGCGTGCAGTCCCGCGAGCGCGGGCATGAAGCCGTCGGCGTCGCGGCTGGTGCTCGCCAACGCCAGAGTGTCCGGGCCGCAGGTGTCCTCGATGGCGGTCAAGGTCACCGGATGCGGCGCGATCTCCAGGAAGATCGAGTGCCCGCGTTCCCTGGCGGCCTGCAAAGCCTGCACGAAGCGCACCGGGCGCCGCAGGTTGGCCGTCCAGTGGTCTAGGTCGAATTTCGGTTCCGTCAGCGGGTCTTCGGGCACGCTCGAGAACACCCGGACCGAAGGCGCCGACGACGTCACCGTCCCGACAGCGTCGCGGAATCGCCGTAACCCCGGCTCGACGGCCGCGGTATGCGCGGCCGCCCCGATGGGCAGGAGACGGGCGAACCGTCCTTCAGCCGACACCCAGGCCACAAGGCGGTCGACGGCCGGAGCGGGCCCGGCGACGGTGCACTGGCCGGGCGACGCGTACACCGCGACCTCCAGGCCGGGAAACCGAGTGTCCACTTCGGACGCCGACAGTTCGACCACCGCCATCGCGCCCGCGTTCGCGATGTCCAGCCCGGCGAGAAGCCGCGCCCGCTCCAGGACCACCAGCAGCCCCTGCCGGACCTCCAGCGCTCCCGCGACGACCGCGGCGGCGACCTCCCCCACCGAATGCCCCACCACGGCGGCCGGGGGTACCCCACGGCTTTCCCAGTACCGCGCGAGAGCGACCTGCACACCGAACAGCGCCGGTTGCGCCACCCGGAGATCGCCGTCGTCACCTTCCAGCGCGTCGCGCAAAGAGAAACCGCATACCTCGGCGAACACGGGGTCCAGGTCGGCCACGGCGGCGGCGAAATCGGGTTCGGCGGCGGCCAGCCGTGTCCCCACGCCGGTCCAGGACGCCCCGAACCCGGAGAAGACGAACACGGGCGCGGCCGCTTCGGCACGGACGAGACCCGTGGTCACCTCCGGCGCGGTGTCACCGCGCGCGATCGCCCGCAGCCCGGCGACGGCGGCGGCACGGTCGGCCGCGCGCACGACGCCACGGACACGGCCGTGGTCACGCCGCCGCGCCAAGGCCGCGGCCACCGACGGCAGAGGTGTGTCGGATCGTTCTTCGAGCCAGTCCGCGAGATCGGCGGCCTGGGTGGCGAGCCGGTCGGAATCCGCACCGGACACGGCGAAAAGTTCGGTCCGGTGTTCGCCGTCAGGCGCGGGAGCCGGTGCCTTGGGCCATTCCTCCACCACGACGTGGGCGTTGGTGCCTCCGAAGCCGAACGCCGAGACGCCGGCGCGAGCACGGCCTGAATAGCGCGGCCACGGCGCGGGGTTGCGCACCACACTCAGACTGTCGAAAGCGATGTGCGGATTGGGTTCCCGGAAGTGCAGGCTGCGCGGGACGGCGCCGTGGTCGAGGGCGAGGACGACCTTGATCAGCCCCGCGATCCCAGCCGCCCCTTCCAGATGCCCCAGGTTGGTCTTCACCGATCCCAGCAGTAGCGGGTTTTCCGACGTCCTCCCGGAGCCGAGTGCCGTCCGGAGCGCGCCCGCTTCGATCGGGTCGCCCAGCAGGGTTCCGGTGCCGTGCGCCTCCACGTAGTCCACAGTGGACGCGTCGACCCGGGCGGCGTCGTAGGCTTCGCGCAAGAGATCGGCCTGCGCCGCGGGATTGGGCGCCATCAACCCGTTGGACCGGCCGTCGGAGTTGACCGCGCTGCCGCGCAGGACCGCGAGGATCCGGTCGCCCGCTGACCGGGCGTCCGCCAGCCGCCGCAGGACGACGACCCCGCATCCCTCGCCGCGTACGATCCCGTCGGCAGCGGCGTCGAAGGCCTTGCAGCGTGAGTCGGCGGCGAGCAGCCCGGCACGCCGGAAAGTGATGAAGGGACCTTCGCTGAGCAAGAGGTTCACCCCACCGGCCAACGCGAGGTCACACTCTCCCCGTTGCAGGCTCACCAAGGCCTGGTGCACCGCGACCAGCGACGAGGAGCACGCCGTGTCCACGACCACCGAGGGGCCTCTCAGGTCCAGCAGGTACGACAGCCGGTTGGCCACGATCGCGGTCGACGCCCCGGTGCCCGACCAGGCGTCGACCCGGCCGGGATCGGCCATGCTCAACGCCCCGTATTCGGCGGCCGAGACACCCGCGAAGACCCCCGTCCGGCTGCCCCGAAGCCCACCCGGGGCGATACCCGCGTGCTCCAGAGCCGCCCAGGCGACCTCCGCCATGATCCGCTGCTGCGGATCCATCGCCTCGGCCTCGTGGGCGGTGACACCGAAGAATTCCGCGTCGAAGCCAGCGACGTCGTCGAGATAGCCGCCGGTTTCGTCGGGTCCTTCACGGCCGGAAGGCCGAGGACCGATGACGTCTCGTCCGTCGGTCAGCAACTCCCAGAACCCGGCGGGCGAGTCGATCCCGCCCGGCAGCCGGCAGCCGAGCCCGATCACCGCGATCGGCTCCGCCTCGACGGCGGGACCGGTCGTGGTGCCCTGGGGATCGGGTGCGAGCAGCGCGGCGACCAGTTCGGTGACACTCGGGTGCCGGTAGACCAGATCCGGGGTGACAGGCCTGCCCAGCACGTCACCGAGTTCGCCTGCGACGCCGATGGCGTCACGCGACGAGACGCCCAGGTCGCGCAGCGGCCGGTCCACCTCGATCAGGCCGGGCGGCAACGACGTCAGTTCCGACAGGCGGGTGACCAGCCAGGCGGTGAGCTCGGCGGGGGTCACGCGAACTCCGCCAGGTACCGGTCACGGCAAGCCGACCGGGCGATCTTCCCGCTGGAGGTGCGGGGCAACGTGTCCGGTTCGACGAGCCGCACGTCCTGCAAGGCGAGCCCGTGCCGCCGGGCGACCGCGGCACGCACGGTCGCCGCGAACCGCAACGTGTCCACGTCACCCGGCTCGATCCGGCGGTTGCGCTCGGCGAGGACGACCGCGCGTTCACCGCCCGGGGTGTTCACGGCGAACGCGACGCTGTTGCGAGGCCGGACGGCGTCGTGCGCACCCTCGACAGTGTCTTCGACGTCCTGCGGGTAATGGTTGCGTCCGTCCACGATGATCAGATCCTTGATCCGTCCGGTCACGTACAACTCCCCCTTGTGCCGTGCGCCCAGGTCACCGGTGCGCAGCCAGCGGCCGAGGCCGGGCCGGTCGGCCAGGCGCGCGCCGAACACGGCGGCGGTCTCCACCGGCCGGTTCCAGTAGCCACGCCCGACGTTGGGACCGTTCACCCAGATCTCGCCCACCGTTCCGTCGGGCACCTCGCGCTCGGTGCCCGGGTCGACCACCAGCACCCGCTGGTCTATCGACCGTCCACAGGAGACAAGTTCGACACCGTCGTCCGCCGCTTCGGTGAGTTGTCCGTCCGCGAGCGCCGCCCGGTCGAATCGCCGTCCTCTCGCGACGGAACCCGCCGTGCTGGCCGAGACGTACACCGTGGCCTCGGCCAGCCCATAGGACGGACGGTGTGCCTCGGGTCTGAGCCCGCATTCCGCGAATGCCTCCCGGAAGCGCTCGATCGCGGACGATCGAACGGGCTCACTGCCGTCGACGAGGGCGAGAACGGTGTCCAATCGCAACAACGCTTTCTCCGGCCCGCGGACCCGCGCGGCGGCGTAGGCATAGGCGAAGCCGGGTGCCGCGGTCACCGCACCGGGGTTGTCCGACAGCGCCTGCAGCCATCGCAGCGGCTGTTCCAGGAACGCCAGTGGCCGCATCAGGACGGTGCGGACCCCGCTCACCAGCGGCCCGGCGACCGACAGCATCAGCCCCATGTCGTGGAAGAGCGGCAGCCAGCTCACCGTGATTCCTTGCCCGCGGCTGACCCCGTAGGCCGCGCAGGCCTGCCGTGCGTTGGCCACGACGTTCCCGTGCGTGATGACCACACCGCGCGGGGTGCCGGTGGAACCCGACGTGTATTGCAGGTACGCGACGTCGTCGGATGTCAAGGCGACCGCCGCGGTTTCCCCACGCGCGTCCGGAACCTCCTCCACCGCGTGGACGACGACGTCGCTCATCCCCCGCTCGTCGAGAAAGGCCCGAACCTGCCCGCTCTCGTCCGCTCCGGTCAGCACCAGGCGGGGTGCGCAGTCGGCGAGCACAGCGGCGAGCCTGTCCCCATGGCCCGGCAGATCCGGGCCGAAGAGCGGCACCGCCACCGCGCCCGCACGCAGGATCCCGAGGAAAGCCGTGATGTACTCGGGACTCTGATCCGCCATGATCACCACCGGTTCCCCAGCGTTCACCCTCGACCGCAGCCAGACCGCGATGTCGGTGGCCCGGTCGTCGAGCCGACGCCAGGTCAGCGAGATCGCGCGCCCGGCGGGATGCCGCCGGTGGTCCAGGAACGTGAGGGCCACGGCGTCGCCGTCCAAGGCGGCACACGCCGCGAGCTGCCCTGGCAACGGCGCGATGGCCGTCGAAACAGGTGCGACCGAGATCATCGAATCTTCCTCACTTCGTCGGTGTGCGGGGGAAGGATCAGGCGCGTGGCCAGCAACGCGGCCACGGCGGTCAGAACCGCGGAAAGGGCTAGTGCGCGGGTGTAGCCGTCGACGAGCGGGCCGATCGCGACCAGCGCCCCGGCCAAGCCGACACCAACGGCGCCCGACAGCTCACGTGACGCGGACAGTAGCCCGGCGGCGGTGCCCGCCAGCCGGGACGGGACGTCCTCCAGCACCCGCGTGGTCAGCGGAGCGGTGAAAGCGGAGCCGAACCCGATCAGCGCGAGCGCGGCGAGTCTCGGAACGATCGCGGGCTCGTTCCCGAAGACCGCGAGCGTCCCCAGGCCGGCGGTCACCGTGACGAGCCCACCCGCGACCGCCACGCCGGCGCCCAGCACGCTCACCACTCGTCCGACGAGGGGTGTCACCGCGATCACCGCCAGCGCCACGATCACCAACGGCAGGGCGGCGGCCACTGGCCCAACACCGAACAACTCCCCGTATGCCAGCGGCGTGAAAAACGCGACGCCGGTGATGCCGATCCCCCAGAGTGCCTGTAGCAGCAGGGATCCGGTCAAAGTCCGGTGTCGCACCAGCTCCGGCAACGCCCGGCGGAGCCGCGGAGTCCTCTCTCCCGACTCGGCCGGCGCCGCTCCGGCGAGCAGCAGCACGACCACGGCACACGCCAGCACCACCCAGAACACCCACCGCCAGTGTCGGTACTCACTCAGTGCCCCGCCGAGGACCGGCCCGCCGGCCAGGCCGCAGGCCAGCGCCGCCAGCCATGCGGCCACCCCGGTCGTCCGGTGAACGGGTGGAAGGGCTGACTGCAGGAGGGTCAACGTGGCGGGCACGATCGCCGCGGCCGCCACACCCTGCACCACCCGGCCCACCAGCAGCGGGGCAGTCCCGCAAGCGGTCGCAGCGAGAAGAGCCCCGAGCGCGAACCCGGCGCCGCCCCACCGCAATACCACCCGCGCGCCGAACCGATCGATCACCGGTCCGGTGAACACCAGCAGCGTGGCGAAGGGCAGCGCGTAGCCCAGTCCCAGCCACGGCACCAACCCGATGCCGGCGCCGAGATCCGCGACGACGGATCCGGCAGCCGCCGCGACGATCGTGTTGTCCACCGCGACCAGGAAGGCGACCGTGACGATCAGCGCGAGCACGGACCTCGTCCGTCCACAGTGGAGTGTTTGGTCATCCGGGCGGCAGATTCCCATTTCCACTCCACTCTTCATCGAGTCAGGCGGCGCTTTCCCGTTACGACGGTAAGGAGCCGCCCCGTCACCGGCTGTCCAACTTCTTGGACAGTCACCACCGGTCAAAGCTCCTTTACTTCGAAGCGAGCCCCGCTCCGCTGATCTGGCTCAACGTCGAGAAGTTCACAACACGGAGGTTTCACGCGCTCATGTCCAGAAATCCTCTTTTCCGCCCCCGTCGCGCGGCGGCCGGTCTCACGGCCGTCCTGTCGCTCCTCGCCGGAGGCCTCCTGGCGTCGTCACCGGCGAACGCCGCCACCGCCACCCCGGGCAGGTTCCTGCTCGTGGGTGGTCTGCTCTCCCAGAATGTCGCGGTACACGGTGTCGCCAAGGACGGCACGCTTTCCAAGGTCTCCGGATCGCCGTTCTCCGCGTCCGCCGGCTTTTCGATCGTCGTCACCCCCGACGGCAAGAAGGCCTACGTCGCCAGCCTGACCGGCTCATCGATCACCGGGTACCGGATCGGCGCCGACGGCAAGCTCACCGCGATTCCCGGCGGCAAGATCGGTACCGGCGCGGCCGTCGTCGGCCTCGCCCTCACCCCCGACGGCTCACGACTGTTCGCGACCATGGGCGGCGGGGAGAACGAGGTCCGGTCCTACGACGTCGCCGCGTCCGGCGCCATCACCAAGACCACCGCACCCCCGGCGGCGGTTCCCGGTGGCAGCGCGCTCAGTCTGCCCGCCCTCACCCCGGACGGCCGGTTCCTGTTCGTCACCAGCACCCTGCTGTCCAAGGTGACCAGTTTCGCGGTCGCACCGGACGGCCGTCTCACGCTGATCGGCCAGTACCCCACGGGCAACGTCCCGGCGCTGCCCGCGGTCACTCCCGACGGCCGGTTCCTCTACGTCAGCAACGAACAAGGCGCCAGCATGATCGGGTACGCCATCGGCGGGGACGGCACACTCACCCCGACACCGGGTGGCCCGTACCCGACCGGGGATCTCCCGCACGGCGCGGCGATCACCGCCGACAGCGGCCGTCTGTACGTGCCCACCGCGGGCAGTGGCGCGGTCGAAGGATTCCGGATCGGTGCGGACGGCGCGCTCACTCCTTTGCCCGGTTCGCCGTACGACGCTCCGGACGGCATGCCGGGCCGCACGATCCTGAGCCCGGATGGGAAGGTGCTGTTCCTGGCCGACGTCTTCTCCCCCGGGGTGACTTCGCGGGTGCACAGCTACAACGTCGGCGAGAACGGCGGCCTGGCACCGACAGGGCAGCCCGCCACGAACACGGGCGTGCTGATGAACGACGGCCCGTCCGCCGTGCTCACCCCGGATCAAGGGCCGACCGCGGCGGTGCGCGTGGTGTCCGCTCAGGGCGGCACCGGCTTCTTCTCCGCGGCGGCGTCGTCCGATCCTGACGGAAGGATCGTGCGGTACGACTGGGACTTCGGTGACGGGCAGATCTTGACGACGACGGAGCCCGAGGTCGCGCACACGTTCGCCGACGACGGTCCGCGGACCGTTAACGTCACCGTGACCGACGACGAAGGCTGCTCGACGAAGGCGGTCTTCACCGGACAGACCGTCAGCTGCAACGGCGGACCGCGGGCGACCGCGAGCGTCACCGCTCAGTAGCCCTTCCGGGAAAACACGGCGGCCCACCGTCCACTACGGACGGTGGGCCGCATTCGTCTGCCGGAAGGCAGCGCCCTCTGGACGACCACAGGGCAAGGATTCCGAGGCAGAGAAGACAGAGCCGAGACCGCCTGAGAGGACGCGATGGTCGCAAGTCCACCCAGCGGGCGCTCATGGGAGAACTCCTCACCTGGACGGGGAACGACACCTGTCGAGTCCGTTCAGGCCAGTGTGACAAAGCGCGACCGCGTCCGGGAGGGACGGGTTTGTCCCTCCCTCGATCGTGGTTACTTCCGTAACTTAGAGGCATTATATATTTAACGCTCGCTTTTTCTGTCGACCGTGCCGAAGGAGTCGCGATGACAGACCGGACGGTACCGCGCGACACCACCCCGCTGAGCCGCGCGGCAGAACCGGTCCTCGAGCGCTTCGCCGCCGAACTCGACGGTTCCCCCCTCGCGCTGGTCCTGGCCGATCACACGGCCAAGGTCGTCGGCGTGCGCTCGGCGAACCGGTCGTTTCATCGGACCATCGAGGAACTCGGAATCACGCCGGGCGTCTCCTTCGGCGAGGACGAGATCGGGGTCAACGCGGTGGGCACACCGGTGGAGACGAGGCGTGGACTGCTCGTCCGCGGCCCCGAGCATTCACTGGCGTCCTTCCACACGTTCACTTGTTACGGACACCCGATCGTCCATCCGATCACCCGCAGGCTCGAAGGGGTGCTCGGGATCGGCAGGCCGTCCGGACAGGACGACCGGCTCTTCCCACCACTCGTCCAGCGGATGGTCCGCGATATCGAGGACCGCCTGCAATTGGCCTCCCCCAATGCCCAGCGCCTGCTACTGACCGCGTTCCAACGGGCCGCGCGCCGGCGCGACCGCCCGGTGATCGTGCTCGGCGAGGGTCTGGTGCTGGCCACCCCAGCAGCATTGGACCTGCTGCAACCCGCTGATCACGTGGCCGTCCGGGCCTGCGCCGAACAGGCACCGTCGCGTCCCGGCGAGACACAGCGCCTCGACCTGGCTTCCGGCCGCGCCGTCGCGGTGCGCTGTGCCCCCATCGACGGGGGTCACGGTGTGCTGGTGGACATCCTCGCCGATGCCCCGGCACACCGGCGCGACCGCGATCACGAACCAGGCTGGCCACTTCTCGTGGTCGGCGAGGTGGGCAGCGGGCGTACCACTGCCGCGAAGGAGGCCACCAGTCACGAGCCGACGACGCTGGACGCCGCCGAAATCGTGCGGCAGGGCGAGCAAGCATGGGCCACCGCGATGGACGACGTACTCGGAACCCCGGGACAGGCCGTGATCGTGGAGAACGCCCAACTGCTTTCCGAGCGGATGACCGCGCTGCTGATCCAGCGACTGCGCGATACCCTGCGCGAGGTCGTGGTGGTCTCGACTCCGGACGGCCTGCGCGCGCCGCTGGCCGGGCTGTGTGCGGCGCGCCGGAATCTGCTGCCCCTGCGGCGGCGCCGACACGAGATCCCCCGGCTTGCGCAGCGGATGCTGGACGACGCCGTGGGGAAGGGCCGTACCCGTCTCACCACCGACACCTTGAGCGTGCTGACCGCGCAACCCTGGCCCGGAAACCTGTCCGAATTGCGGCGGGTCGTGCAGGCGATCGCCGAGGTGCGCTCCGCGGGCGACATCCTCCCCGCGGATCTTCCCGAGTCGTATCGCGGGAGACCGTCGCCCGATTCCCCGCTGCGCGAAGCCGAACGCGAAGTCATCGTGGCCGCGATCCAGGCCGCGGGCGGGAACAAACAGAAAGCGGCGACCGCGCTCGGGGTCAGCCGCTCGACGCTCTACAACCGGATACGCGCGCTGCGCATCGACTGACCCGCGGTGAGGGTCGGGAGTGTTAGAGCCTGTCTTTGAACCTGTCTAGGTGGTCCTGGCCCGCTTTTTGGGCGGGTCAGGCGCCTGGTCATCATAGTGATCATGGAGATGTTGATG
>NZ_JBVKAE010000063.1:0-31395 GCF_055598845.1 Amycolatopsis sp. NPDC039088
CAAGGAGGCCATCATGTACTTCACGCGAGCAAGCCCGCAGGCCACGAGTAGGTACCTGAGAGAGGGTTCGTTCTAACGTCACTCGCCACTCACGACCTCGCTCGAAACCTCCGGATGAAAGGCCCCTTCATCACACGGTTTCACGCCGCCGCGCCTTGGGCTCCTTGATCGAGTGCCCCGGACGCGACAGAGCCCCACCGCCGGGGGAATGGCGCGGTGGGGCTCTGTCAGTCGTGACCTGGCCACGCGGGGAATCCCGCGGGCATCACGACTTACTGGTGCTCATGAGCTCACTTGGTGGCGAGCTTCTGACCGACGACGATGAAGTCGGCGTTCGGCACGTATTCCTTGTTCAGCTCCTGCAGCTTCTGGAAGCCGCCCTGGACGTTGAACTTGGAAGCGATCTTGGACAGCGTGTCGCCGGCCACGACGGTGTAGTCACCCGCCGGGTTGGAGTTCGCGACGGTGGTCGCGACCGGGGCCGGAGCCTGCTGCTTGGTCACCGGGGCGGTCGACTTCTTCGGGGTCACCTTCTTGGTGGCCTTCGGGGCGGTCGACTTGGCCTTGGCGGGGCTGGCGGAGCCGCCCTTCTTGCCACAGTGCGGCCACGCGCCGATGCCCTGGCCCTGCAGGACCCGCTCGGCGACGGCGATCTGCTGCTCACGCGACGCGTTGGCGGCGCTGCCGGTGCCACCGTAGGCACGCCAGGTGCTCTGCGAGAACTGCAGACCACCGTAGTAGCCGTTACCGGTGTTGGTGTTCCAGTTGCCGCTGCTCTCGCACTGCGCGATGGCGTCCCAGTTGGTCGCCGACGCGGGGGTCGCGGCGATGGCGAGGGGGGCGCCGACCGCGACGCCCGCAATGGCAACGCGGGCGATGTGGCGGGTGGCGGCGGACATCTTGCGGTGCTTGCCTCGGTACGACATGTGAGTAAATCTCGCTCCCTGCGCCTACGAGTCTGTGCTGAGGGAAAGACCCGTGTGGGCCTGGCCGGCCGTCTCAGGCCGGCTGACTTCGCCTGACGCACGCCGCGTCGGCTCGGTCCCCTCGTCCCTGTCCGGAAATGCTTTCGCTCGGGGTTGGGTCCGGGAATCCGTTGGACAGGGCTCGGCGCTACGGGTTCCCGGTGTTGCGTGGTCGGTCGGGGCCAACCGAAAAGCGACGGTACGTAACGAACGGCCTGATCGGAAATTATTCGAGGCGTGACCTACATCACAGTAACAGCACGCAACCCATAACGATTCGGCCGTTTATGCAGGTCAGCGGGCCGTTATCTGGCCGTTTCCTAGTCGAGATAATTCACGGATCGTGAGGCTTGCATCACGTGGATTAAGGGATGACTGGCCCATTCGTGCGCCTTCGCGCGCTATTGGGCCGCGCACTTTAGCGAGCCCTCAAGAAGTTCGCCAGTCCTGCCAGATCGTCCGTATTCAGGTGGTCGACCCCGGCGGCGACCAGCTCTTTCCACAACGCCGCGCGTGCGGGACCGGCGGCGTCCGGCGTCGCCCAGAAGCGCACTCGCTGGCCCGCAGCGTGGGCCCTTTTGACCATTTCGTGCAGTTTTGCCCGCTCTGTTGCCGGGAAGGGGCCTTCGCCGGTCCAGGTGAACAGTCCGGTCCAGGAATCGGAGACCAGCGGGGCCACGCGGGGGTCCGAGCCGATGTTCAGGTCGTTCTCGTCCTTGATCCGGCCGTCGTAGAAGGCGAGCCGGACCCGCTGCCCGAGCATGACGTCCTTCGGCCGTCCACCGGAGATCACCGCGGTGACCGCCCGCTTCTGAACGTGCCCGAACGCGTACAGAGAGAAGAGGAAGGAGTAGCGGGGGTTGTACAGCCGCTTCTCCAGGGCCGCGTAGGTGCTGTTCGCGTCCCCCTTGACGTCGATCAGCAGCTGGAATTCGAGGTGCCGCTGGTAGACGCCCACGCCGTGGTTGGCCAGGACGCGTGCGCGCAACGGCTCCAGGTAGAGCGACTCCAGGGTGCGCTCCGGGCGCGTGTCCGCGAGATCGTGCGCGACCAGCAGCTGCCCGTCCACGAGATAGATGTCGGCCTCGACGCTGGTGAAGCCCTGATCGAGCGCGTCGTGCAGCGGACGGACGTGCTCGTAGTCGTTGTGGCTGTGCGCCTGCGTCAGCGGCCGGACGCCGTGTCCGTGTCCCTGGGCGGAGGCCGGGGCGGTCGCCAGACTCGTGGCGGCGACGGCCGCGAGCAGTGCGGCGAGGACACGGCGGGGAGTGATCACTTGCGTATCCTCGGCGGCTTCGGCGTCCGGCCGGTGAATTCCGGGCGGACCGCAGGTCAAAGGCCCTGGAACGACTCGCGGGGGAGCAAGGGACCTTTGCTCTCGCTTTCCCGCGTTTCCGCAGGTCAGCCGCCCGCGAACGGGGGCAGGACGTCCAGTTCGGCGGCCTCGGTCAGCGGCCGCGTGAGATCTCGCACGGCGACGCCGTCCAGCAGGTACGAGACGGCTTCGAGCAGCTTCGGCAGCTTCTCGGGGTGAAGTTCACGGAGTCGGGTGACGGCGTCGGCGACGCGGGCGCCGTCCGGCAGGGTGATCTTCTCCTCGTCGATGCCGACGGCCGCGCGAGCCGAGGCGAAGTACCGCACCACGATGGTCACCATGTCAGCCGCCGATCGCGCTCATCGGCCGGATCGGCTGCGCGAAGCCGGCCTCGTTGATCTCGTGCCCGGCGAGCTTGCCCCACATGGTCGCCCGCCACGCGTCCGCCACCTCTTCTTCGCGCGCGCCCGCGCGCACGAGGGCGCGTAGGTCGGTTTCGTCGTTGCTGAACAGGCACGAGCGCACCGCACCGTCGGCGGTCAGCCTCGTCCGTTCGCAGGCGCCGCAGAACGGCCGTGTCACCGACGCGATCACGCCGACGTCGCCGGGACCGCCGTCGACCAGCCAGCGTTCGGCGGGCGCCCCACCGCGGGCGGCGGGGTACGGCGACAGCGAGAACTCCTCGCCAAGCATCCCGAGGATCTCCTCGGCGGTGATCATGTCGCGCCTGCTCCAGCCGTGCTGCGCGTCCAGCGGCATCTGCTCGATGAACCGCAGGTGGTAGCCCTCGGCGAGGCAGAATCGCAGCAGCGGCACGGCCTGGTCCTCGTTCAGCCCGCGCATCAGCACCGCGTTGACCTTCACCGGATCCAGCCCGGCCTCGCGTGCGGCGGCCATCCCGGCGAGCACGTGCGAAAGCCTGTCGCGCCGGGTGATCGTCTCGAACAGCGCGCGATCGACGGTGTCCAGCGAGACGTTGATCCGGTCCAGCCCGGCGTCGGCGAGGGATTTCGCGCGCTTCGCGAGCCCGATCCCGTTGGTGGTCATGGAAAGCCGCGGCCGCGGTTCGAGTGCGGCGACGCGCTCGACGATGTGCTCCAGGCCCTGTCGCAGCAGCGGTTCGCCGCCGGTGAGCCGGATGTCGGTGACGCCAAGCCGTTCGACGGCGATCCGCAGCAGGAACACGAGTTCGTCGTCGGAGAGCACGTCCGCGCTCGGCATCCACTCGAGCCCCTCGGCGGGCATGCAGTAGGTGCAGCGCAGATTGCACTTGTCGGTGAGCGACACCCGCAGATCGGTCGCGACCCGGCCGAAGGTGTCGATCAGGGCGGGATTGTCCGGCCTGGGCACGGTTGGGCCACCGCGTGTACCGGGGACACGGGGAAACCCGAGATCGACTGCTGTCATTACCACCAGACTAACCCCGAAGCGGGAGAAACCTACTGTCTAGAATGCATTTCGTACCGGATCGCCGCTTGGCCTGGTTTCTTCCCCGAAGGGTTTTCCGGATGGCGAAATATCCGCTCTCGGCGGAGGAATTGGCCAGGTTCGCCCACCTCGGCCGCGAAGGCAGCACGCTGACCGTCCTCCGGCACACGCGCATCGCCGAGCGGATGGGCTTGTCGGCCACCGACCACAAAGCACTCGAACTCATCGGGCAGGCGCCGGGGCCGTTGACGGCGGGCAGGATCGCGGAATTGACCGGGCTGTCGACAGGCGCTGTGACCGGCGTCATGGACAGACTCGAGAAGGCGGGTCTCGCTCGCCGCGTCCGCGACACCGTCGATCGCCGGAAAGTGCTGATCGAGGTCGTTCCCGGTGCCATGGAACGGCACGCGCCGCTCTTCGAATCCGCGTACACGAGCATGAAGGCGCTCCTCGAACAGTTCTCTCCGGACGAGCGGAAAGTGCTCGAACGATTCCAGAGCGCGATGCTCGACGAGCTCCGCGATGAACTGCTCGGCGATTCCTCGCGTCCATAGCTTTTCCGCATCTGCGGAAGTAATCTCGCAAGCATGCCGCAATTCCGGTTGTCCGAGGCCGCTCGTCTGCTCGGCGTCAGTGACGACACCGTCCGCCGCTGGGTTCGCGCGGGCCAGTTGACCGCTTTCGACGACTCGGCGGGCCGCAAGGTCGTCGACGGCGCCGAACTCGCCGCGTTCGCCAAGGCGCAGGCCGAACAGCCCGAAGATCCCTCCGGCGTCGGCCGTTCCGCGCGCAACCGGTTCGTCGGCCTGGTCACCGAGGTCGTCACGGACAAGGTGATGGCACAGGTCGAACTCCAGTGCGGCTCGCATCGCGTGGTCTCACTGATGAGCGCCGAGGCCGTCCGCGAACTCGGGCTGCGGCCGGGGGTGCTCGCGGTCGCCGTCGTCAAGGCGACCACCGTCGTGGTCGAAACCCCGGAGGGAAGCCGATGAGGAGACTCGTCCCCGCCCTGCTCGCGCTGGCGCTGGCCGCGACGGCCTGTGGTTCGGAGGACGCACCCCAGGAAGCGGGAAAGACGCTCACCGTGTTCGCGGCGGCGTCGCTGACCGAGTCGTTCGGGGCGCTGGGCAAGCGGTTCGAGGCGCAGAACTCCGGCGTGATCGTGAAGTTCAGCTTCGAGGGTTCTTCGGCGCTGGTCCAGAAGCTGACCCAGGGCGCGAAGGCCGACGTATTCGCCTCCGCCGACCAGGCCACTATGGACAAGGCCACCAAGGGCGAGGTGATCGACGGGCAGCCGTCGGTGTTCGCCACCAACCGGCTCGCCATCGCCGTCGGCAAGGGCAACCCCAAGGGCATCAAGGGGCTGGCGGATCTCGCCAAGGACGGCCAGACCGTGGTCGTCTGCGCGCCGCAGGTGCCGTGCGGGGCGGCGGCGAAGAAGGTCCAGCAGACCTCCGGGGTCACGCTCAAGCCCGCGAGCGAGGAGCAGGACGTCAAGTCGGTGCTCGCGAAGGTGCGCTCCGGCGACGCCGACGCCGGACTCGTCTACGTCACCGACGCGACGTCGGCCGCCGCGCAGGTCGACAAGGTGGACTTCCCGGAGTCGGCGGGCGCGGTCAACAGCTATCCGATCGCGGTGGTGAAGGACGCTCCCGAGACCCAGCTCGCCCGGCTGTTCAGGGACTTCGTCCTCAGCGCGGAGGGCAAGCAGGAGTTGGCGAAGGCCGGTTTTGGCGCGCCCTGACCCCGCGTTTCGTCCTCTGAACGCGGTAAATGCACGCGCAAGTACCGCGTTCAGAGGACGAAACGCGGCGACCAGGGTGCCGTGGGTGCTCTGGCCGCCGGCGGTATGCGCGCTGGCGCTGGTGGTGCTGCCGGTCGTCGGGCTGCTGGTGCGTTCGGACCTCGCCCGCTTCCCGAGCCTCATCGCCTCGCCGTCGTCGCTGAACGCGCTCAAGCTCTCGCTCACCACCGCCGGACTGTCCACTGTGGCCTGTGTGCTGTTCGGCGTCCCGCTCGCCGTCGTGCTCGCGCGTTCGGGGACGCGTGGCGTCCGCGTGCTGCGCGCGGTGGTGCTGCTGCCACTGGTCCTGCCGCCGGTGGTCGGCGGGCTCGCACTGCTGTACCTGCTGGGCCGCAAGGGTTTCTTGGGCATCTTGGTGACCACCCTGACCGGCGAGCAGGTGCCGTTCACCACGGCCGCGGTGGTCATCGCGCAGACGTTCGTCGCGATGCCGTTCCTCGTGGTCAGTCTCGAGGGCGCGCTGCGCGGCGCCGGTGACCGCTACGAGCGGGTCGCCTCGACGCTCGGGGCGAAGCCATGGACGGTCTTCCGCCGGGTCACGCTGCCTCTGCTGATGCCCGCGCTGGGCTCGGGGATCGTGCTCAGTTTCGCGCGGGCCTTGGGCGAATTCGGCGCCACGATCACCTTCGCCGGCAGCCTGGAAGGCGTCACCCGGACCCTCCCGCTGGAGGTCTACACCCAGGCCGAGGTCGACGTCGACAGCGCCGTCGCGCTGGCCCTGCTGCTGATCCTGGTGGCCGTCGCGGTGATCGCGCTCGCCCGGCCGCGCGCGCTCGAAGGAGTCCGGTCGTGACCCTTTCGGCCGAGATCGGCCTCCGGCGCGGCGAGTTCGAGCTGGCCGTCGAGTTCGAAGTACCCGACGGCGGTGTGCTCGCGCTGCTCGGGCCGAACGGTTCGGGAAAGTCCAGTGTGCTCGGTTGCCTCGCCGGGCTGCTCCGGCCCGACCGGGCGTGGATCACTCTGGACGGACGCGGTCTGGCGGGTCTGCCGCCGCACGCGCGCGGCATCGGCCTGCTCTCCCAGGACGCCCTGCTCTTCCCGCATCTGTCCGCTTTGGACAATGTCGCCTTCGCGCCCCGATCGACCGGTGCGGGCCGCGCCGAGTCGAGAAGGCGCGCGCGGGAGTGGCTGACCGAAGTGGACGCACTCGAACTCGCGGACCGCAAGCCCGCGCAGCTCTCCGGCGGACAGGCCCAGCGGGTCGCGATCGCGCGGGCGCTGGCGGCCGAGCCGGGACTTCTGCTGCTCGACGAGCCTTTCGCCGCACTCGACGTCGACGCGGCGCCCGCCATCCGCGGGCTGCTCCGGCGGGTGCTGCGCGCCGGACCGCCGACCGTGCTGGTCACCCATGACCCGCTCGATGCCCTCGCACTGGCCGATCACGTCGCCGTCCTCGACGACGGCCGGATCGTCGAACGCGGCGAGACCCGCAAGGTCCTCGCCGCGCCGCGGACGGCGTTCACCGCACGGATCGCCGGGCTGAACCTGGTCCCCGGCGTTGCCGTCGAAGGCGGTCTGCGCACGTCAGGCGGGTTGTCGCTGGCCGGGATCCCGGCGGAGGACGTCGAAGGCGGCCGAACGGCGGTCGCGGTGTTCGCGCCCAGCGCCGTCGCCGTGTACCTGAAGGACGGTGAGCATCGGGGCAGCCCGCGCAACACCGTCGAGGGAATCGTCGACGCGCTCGAACCACACGGACCGGTGATCCGCGTCCGGACACGCGGTGACGACTGGGCGGCGGGACTGGCCGCCGATCTGACCCCCGCCGCGGTGGCCGAACTGGCGCTCGAACCCGGGACACCGGTCAATCTTTCGGTCAAGGCGGCGTCCGTGGCTGTCCACGCGGCTCCCGATCATTAGGGTGGGGGGCATGAACGAGCGCCGTTGGACGTACCTCAGCGACATGGATGGCGTGCTGGTCAAGGAGGAGCACCTCGTGCCCGGCGCGGACGAGTTCCTCAAGGAGCTGCGCGCCAACGACATCGGGTTCCTGGTGCTGACCAACAACTCGATCTACACCCCGCGTGACCTGCGGGCGAGGCTCGAGCGGACCGGTCTGGACATCCCCGAGGAGGCCATCTGGACCTCCGCGCTGGCGACCGCGAAGTTCCTCGCGTCGCAGCGGCCGAACGGCTCGGCGTTCGTGATCGGCGAGGCCGGGCTCACCACCGCGCTGCACGAAGTCGGCTACGTGCTGACCGAACGCGACCCGGACTACGTCGTCCTCGGCGAGACGCGCACGTACAGTTTCAGCGCGATCACCCGCGCGATCCGGCTGATCGAGGGCGGCGCGAAGTTCATCGCCACCAACCCGGACGCCACCGGCCCCAGCGTCGAGGGTTCCATGCCCGCCACCGGCTCGGTCGCCGCGCTGATCGAAAAGGCGACCGGCCGTTCGCCGTACTACGTCGGCAAGCCGAACCCGCTGATGATGCGCTCGGCGCTGCGGCGGCTCGGCGCGCATTCGGAGTCGACGCTGATGATCGGCGACCGGATGGACACCGACGTCCACTCGGGAATCGAGGCCGGGCTGCAGACGATCCTGGTGCTGACCGGCATCTCCAGCCGGGAGAGTGCCGAGCACTATCCGTACCGGCCCACCATGATCATCGACTCGATCGCCGATCTCGTCGGCCGCACCGGCGACCCGTTCGGCGAAGGCTGAGGGGCGCGGGGGCGAGCGGAGGGCTTATCGTCACAAGATGCACGACGATCAGCCCGCGTCCCCGACCTACGTGGTCGGTGACGTGCACGGACACCGGGACGAGCTGGCCGAAGCGCTCCGGGAGAAGGGGCTGCTCGACGCCGACGACGATTGGGCCGGTGGCGAAGCCACCCTCTGGTTCCTCGGCGACTTCGTCGATCGAGGGCCGGACGGTGTCGGCGTCATCGACCTCGTGATGCGGCTGGAACGCCAGGCGGCCAAAGCGGGCGGGCACTGCGGGACGCTGCTGGGCAACCACGAGATCCTGCTGCTCGGGATGTACCACTTCGGCGACACGGAGGTGCCGTCCGACTTCGGGCCGCGCAGCTTCGCCCGCAGCTGGGAGATCAACGGCGGGCTGCTCGGCGACCAGGACAGACTCACGCCGCAACATATCGAATGGCTGACTTCCCGCCCGATGCTGACGCTGGCCGCGAACCACCTGCTGATGCACTCGGACACGCTCGAGTACCTCGGCTGGGGCGACGACATCGAAGAGATCAACAGGCGCGGCCGCGAAATCCTCGAAGGCAGCGACATCCAGGCGTGGTGGGACGTGTGGCGGCGGATGACCACGCGGTACGCCTTCCGCGGGCCGGAAGGGGCCGACGTCGCGCAGCAGCTGATGGACCGGCTCGGCGGCGAGCGGATCGTGCACGGGCACAGCGTCATCGCCGACCAGCTCGGTATCCACCCGGCGCAGATCGAGGGACCGTACCTCTACGCGGGCGGGAAGGCGCTGGGAATCGACGGCGGGTTGTTCGTCGGCGGCCCGTGTCTCATCGTTTCGCTGCCGTGGGAGCCCGAGGACTGAGCCGTTACGGCAACTCGACGATCTCCTTGCCGAGCGGCATCAGCGAGACCGGGATCATCTTGAAGTTCGCCACGCCCAGTGGGATCCCGATGATCGTGACGCACAACGCGACACCGGTCAGCACATGCCCGATCGCGAGCCACAGCCCGGCGAAGATGAACCAGATGACGTTTCCGATCGTCGATGCCGCGCCGGCGTCGCGGCGGTCGACCACCGTCCGGCCGAACGGCCACAGCGCGTAGGCCGCGATCCGGAACGACGCCAGTCCGAACGGGATGGTGACGATCAGGACGCAGCAGATAATGCCGGCGACGATGTAGCCGAGTGCCATCCACAGGCCGCACAGCACGAGCCAGATGACGTTCAGGATCAGGCGCATCAGACGTGCAGCTCCCCACTGGCCACGGTGACCGCCTGCCCCGAAAGCAGGACGCGGTCGCCGTCGAGGTTCATCCGGACGATGCCACCGCGTGCCGAAGCCTGCTCGCCGACGAGCTTTTCCCGGCCGAGGCGAGCCGCCCAGTACGGCGCGAGGACGCAGTGCGCGGAGCCGGTGACCGGGTCTTCGTCGACACCGACGCCCGGCCCGAAGAACCGGGAGACGAAGTCGATCCCGTCGACGTCACCCGGCGCGGTGACCATCAGCCGTCCGGTCCAGTGCGCGCGCAGCGCGGCGAGATCCGGTTCGAGCGAACGCACCACGGAAGCCTTGTCCACCACCGCGAACAGGTTCTGGTGACTCCGCCCGACGTACTCGAACTCCAGGCCGGGCAGGATCGACGACAGCTCGTCGTCCGACTCGCGGGGCGGATCCGACGGGAAGTCCATCGACACCCAGCCGTCCTCGGCCCGGCAGTGCAATTCGCCGCTTCTCGTCGTGAAGACCTGCTCGCCGCCCAGGACGTGCGTGGTGGCCAGCGTCGCGTGTCCGCACAGGTCGACTTCGGTCTCCGGCGTGAACCAGCGAAGCGACTTCGGGCCTTCGCCGCCGACCTCGACGAAGGCCGTCTCGGCGTGCTTCAACTCGGCTGCGACGGACTGCATCCAGCCCGCGTCGCCCGGCGAATCCAGGAGCACGACTCCGGCGGAGTTGCCGGCGAAGGCCTCGGAGGTGAAGGCGTCGACGATGTAGAGGCGCATGTCCTCGACGATATCCGTAGCGCGTGAACGCGGCCTCCGGGTTTCCCCTGAGACCGGGTTCGACGGCTTCAGGGCCGTTGAACCCAGAGTTGCCACATGTCGCCGTTCCAGGGCGAGCAGCTGTACCCCAGCGCGCCGTTTCGATTGACCTCGGCCTTACCTCTGTCCTGACACCAGGACAGTCGTGAGTACCAGTCGATGTACTCCCAGCCGGACATCACTTTCATATCCGCGGCGGGAGTGACTTCCGTCGCGGTGGCGACAGGACCGCCGGCGAGCATCGCGGCCCCGGTGATCATCCCGCCGATCAGAACCCTCTTCGTGAGCATTCGTCCTCCGGTCTCTCGTCGGGCTTCGCCCGGAAGCGCAGGCTATTGCCGAGCGCTGTCACCCGACGGCCGGGTCCCGGCAGGAGCCCTCTCCACTTGCAGGTGGCCGGGGTCACGCGCGCTTCCTAGACTCGACGCGTCGCTACCGCCGAACGCAGGAGTCTCCATGGCCGACACCCCCGCCTTGCCAAGCTACGCATCGGGAATCTCGGACGCCCCGCTGCTGGGGGACACCATCGGCGACAACTTGGACCGGACCGTCGCCGCCTTCGGTGATCGTGCCGCGCTGGTCGACCGCGCGGCGGGAAAACGCTGGACCTACACCGAATTCGCCGCCGAAGTGAACGCGCTCGCGCTCGGGCTGCTGGACCTCGGCATCGCGAAGGGCGACCGCGTCGGCATCTGGTCGCCGAATCGCTGGGAATGGACCTGTGTCCAGTACGCCACCGCGAAGATCGGCGCGATCCTGGTCAACATCAACCCGGCGTACCGTTCGCACGAACTCGAATACGTGCTCAACCAGGCCGGGATCAAGCTCATCGTGGCCGCGAACTCGTTCAAGACCTCGGACTACGCGGGCATGATCGCCGAGGCGGGGCCGAAATGCCCGGCATTGGAACACGTCGTGCTGCTCGACAGTCCCGCGTGGCCGTCACTGCTGGAGATCGGCGGCAAAGCCGACCCCGCGCCACTGGCCAAGCGCCAGAGCGAGCTTTCCGCGGACGACCCCATCAACATCCAGTACACCTCAGGCACCACGGGCTTCCCCAAAGGCGCCACGCTCAGCCATCACAACATCCTCAACAACGGCTACTTCGTCGGCGAACTCTGCAACTACACCGAAGCCGACAAGATCTGCATTCCCGTTCCCTTCTATCACTGCTTCGGCATGGTCATGGGCAATCTCGCGGCGACGAGCCACGGCGCGTGCATGGTGATCCCGGCGCCCGCGTTCGAGCCGAAAGCCACCCTCGAAGCCGTCGCGGCCGAGAACTGCACGTCCCTGTACGGGGTTCCGACGATGTTCATCGCCGAACTGGCCGACCCGGACTTCGGCTCGTACGACCTTTCCTCGCTCCGGACCGGGATCATGGCGGGTTCGCCGTGCCCGGTCGAGGTGATGAAGCAGGTCATCGAGCGGATGGGCATGACGGAGGTGTCGATCTGCTACGGCATGACCGAGACCTCGCCGGTGTCCACGCAGACCCGCGCCGACGATTCGGTGGAGCGGCGGGTGTCGACGGTCGGCCGGGTCGGGCCGCATCTGGAGGTCAAGGTCGTCGACCCGGAGACCGGGCTGACCGTGCCGCGCGGTGAGCCGGGTGAATTCTGCACACGCGGCTACTCGGTGATGCTCGGTTACTGGGAGCAGGCGGACAAGACGGCCGAGGCGATCGACGCGGCGCGGTGGATGCACACCGGCGACCTCGCGATCATGGACGCCGACGGGTACGTCAACATCACCGGCCGTATCAAGGACATGGTCATCCGCGGCGGGGAGAACCTGTATCCGCGCGAGATCGAGGAGTTCCTGTACACCCACCCGGACATCCTCGACGCGCAGGTCATCGGCGTCCCGGACGAGAAGTACGGCGAGGAACTGATGGCGTGGGTGCGCATGCGCGAGGGCGCGACGCCGCTGACGTCGGAGGCGGTGCGCGAGTTCTGCGAAGGGAAGCTGGCGCGCTACAAGATCCCTCGCTACGTCCACGTCGTCGAGGAGTTCCCGATGACCGTGACCGGGAAGGTGCGCAAGGTCGAGATGCGGGAACAGTCGATCAGCCTGCTGGGCCTGGAAGGGGCGGCCGCCACGAAGCACGCCTGACAAGTTGACATTTAAGGGCAACCTGTCACTTTTCCCAGGCGTGGCCCCAGTGCGGCAGTAGGTCCCGCAGAGCGTGGGGCCATGGGGAGCCGCCTAGGGGAAGCATGAACATCCAACGAGGCAAACGTCTGCTCACCTTGGTCGCGGCGGTGGCGGTTGCACTGCCGTTGTCCGTCCCCGCGGTGGCGGCCGCGGCGACCGGGCCGATCGATCTCGGCCTCCTGCCCGGTGACGAGAGGACCGACGTGACCGCGGTCGGGGACCGCGGTCAGCTCGTCGGAGAGTCCTGCAGCACCGAGCCGCATACGCACTGGTGCACGGCGGTGAGATGGGACCGGAGCGGCAAGATTTCCGTGCTGCCGTCGCTGGGCGGCGGCTACGGGTCACCGAAGGCGATCAACGGGAGCGGGGTGGCCGTCGGCACTTCACTCGACCATGGGCTGAACAACCGGGCCGTGCGCTGGGGGCCGGACGGCGCGGTCACGGAACTGCCCGCGTTGCCGGGCGGCCGGACCTGGGAAGCACGCGGGATCAGCACCCTCGGCGTCGTCGTGGGGTCGGGGACGGACGCCACGGGCACCGAGCGCGGACTGCGCTGGGACGCGTCCGGAAACGTCACGATGCTCGCCGCCCCGCCGGTGGCGGGAAGCTACTCCGCGTCCGCGATCAGCCGCGACGGCCGGTTCGTCGGCGGGCAGTTCCGCGGCGACGACGGCAGCATGCGGGTCCTGCGCTGGGACGCGTCCGGGGCGGTGACCATGCTCGGGCCGGTGACCGAGTACAGCTCGTTCCACGGCCTGAACGCCTCCGGCGAGATCGTCGGCCGCACCACGATCAACGGCCGGTACGCGGCCGTGAAGTGGACCACCGACGGCCGCATGATCGAACTCGGCTGGACGAACCCGTACGCCACGGACGTCTACAAGGTCAACGGTTCCGGGGTCTCGGTCGGAATGGGCTACGTCGACTCCCCGAACGGATCCCTCTCCACTCCGGTGCGGTGGGCCGCGGACGGCACGATGACCCTGCTCTCCACGGTCGGCACCGGCGGCAACGCCATGGACATCGACGGACGGGGGCGGGTCGTCGGCATCGCGGGCAACGCCGCGCTCTGGGACGCGAACGGTGTGCGGACCGACCTCGGCACGCTGCCGGGCGGCGGTTTCAGCCGAGCTGAGCTGATCGGTCTCGACGGGACGATCGCGGGTGGCGCGGTCGCCGCGGACGGCAACTGGCACGCCGTCTACTGGCCGGCTTCGTGAAGTTGACACTTAGAGGCAACCTGTCACACCTCTTAGGCGTGTTCCCTGTGCGGCAAAGAGTTCCCGCAGAGCGCGGGACAGTGGGGTGCCGCACAGGGGTGAACATGTTCATGGAACGGGGAAAGCGGCTCTTCGCCATGGCCGCGGTGGCCGTGGCTCTTCCGCTGTCCGTCCCCGCGGTGGCGACCGCGGCGACGGGCCCGATCGAACTCGGCATCTTGTCCTGGGCCAACGAGACTTCGGTGACGGCGATCGGTGACCGCGGGCAGCTCGTCGGGGAAGCCTGTTACAACGCGCCGCACACGCACGGGTGCGCCGCGGTGAAATGGGACAAGGCGGGCCGGGTTTCCGAGCTGGGAACCTTGCCCGGTTCGTTCGCGGTGTCGGCGAAAGCGGTCAACGCGACCGGGGTGATCGCCGGAGCCTCGAACCTGCGGGCCGTGCGCTGGTCCCCGGACGGTTCGATCGCCGAACTGCCCGCGCCACCGGGCGGCTCGACCTCCGAGGCGACCGGGATCAGCTCGACCGGCGTAATCGTCGGTTCGGGTTCGATCGACAACCGTCAACGCGGCTTGCGCTGGGACTCGACCGGAAACGTCACGGTGCTCGCGGCCCCGCCGTTGGAAGGGGCCTATTACGCGAGCGCGATCACCCGCGACGGCAGGTTCATCGCCGGACGGCTCGACGGGGCGGACGGCAGCACCCGGGTCCTGCGCTGGGACGACACCGGAGCGGTCACGATGCTCGGCCCGGCGGGCGTGCAGAGCTGGTTTCGCGACCTGAACGCCTCCGGCGAGATCGTCGGTGACACCGTGCTCAACGACCGCAACACGGCGGTCAAGTGGACCGCCGACGGCACCATGACCCAACTCGGCGGGCCGGACTCCTACGGCACGAGTGTGTTGGCGCTCAACGGTTACGGGGTCTCGGTCGGCAGGGGGTACGTCGACACCCCGACCGGCTCCAAGGACGTCGCGGTGCGCTGGGCCGCGGACGGGACGATGACCCGGCTGTCCGATCTCGACGGTCAGGCGGAGGACATCGATGCGGGGGGCAGGATCGTCGGCAGGGCGGGGAATGCCGCGCTCTGGGACGTGAACGGTGTGAAGACCGACCTCGGAACCCTGCCGGGCGGCGGTTTCAGTCGCGCGCAGCTGATCGGTCTCGACGGGACCATCGCGGGCGGTGCGGTCGCCGCGGGCGGTGGCTGGCACGCCGTCTACTGGCCCGCCAGGTAGGTCCGTGAAGGTGCGCTGGGTCGTGAGTTGAGAGGTAAGTCAAACGTGGCGTATGAGTCATCGCGCTGTGAAGGCCTCCTTGCCTACCCTCAGGGTAGTGAAGGGGCCCTTCACTACCCGTCGGGATGAACGTGACGCCATGTACCGGACGCGTGGACCGACTGCTCGCGTTTAGCCCGCTAAACGCGCTCCGGGCGCACTTGCGTTTCGCCCCCTGATCGCGATCCGGCGCGGCGAAGTGCGGGGCGTTTCTCGCGTCCGTGAAGGACTCCTTGAGGGACCCAGGGTCCCTCAAGGAGTCCTTCACGGACCGGCCGCTACCCGGCTCACCCACCGTAGGTACCCAAAACACCGTTCGCCAGAACCCCAATCGCCACTCACGACCCCCGCGACCTTCGCGCGCTAAGCCGTCACAGCGGCAGCCGCCTCAGCGATCGCCTTCGCGTCTTCCTCACCGAAGGTCTCTTCGAGGTTTTCGGGCGAGTAGTCGAGGTCGATCTGTTCGACCGGCATCCCGCGCGCGGACTCGATGGCGCCGAGCCGACGCTGCGCGCGGTCTGCGGCGTACTGGATGATCTCCTGCGGATCGTTGTCGAACGGGATCTCCTCGAACTGGTCCTGCACCCACTGGATCATGTTGAGCGCGTGGGGAAGCAGCTCACCCATCCGCTGCTGCACCGCGTCCCACAGCGAGTCGTCCGCGGCCACGTGGCGGCGGCAGGTGAAGGTGCCCCAGGCCATGTGGCGGCGTTCGTCGTCGCCGATGCGGCGTACCAGTTCCTGCATCCCGGGCAGGATGTCGTGCTGGGTGCAGATCAGTTGCCACGAGTAGTAGCCGGTCAGCGCGAGACTGCCTTCGATGACGTGGTTGTAGGTGACGCTCGCGCGGATCTGGTTGAGCGGACTGGGATCGTCCTCCAGTGCGCGCAGGGATTGCGGCAGCTCTTCGTAGAAAAGCTTGCGGTAGTGCGGATTCTCCGCGACATACGGATGCAGGTCTTCGGTCAACCCGACCGCGTCCATCCAGCGGCGGAACACTTCGGTGTGTTTGGCCTCTTCGAAACAGAACTGCGTCAGGTACATCTCGTCGCCGAAGCGGCCGGTCGCGGACATCGCCCGCATGAACGGCTGGATGTCTTCGGTGACCGCCTCTTCCCCAGCGATGAACTGTGCCACCAGATACGTCGTCGAACGCTGCTGTTCCGGGTTGAGGGAGTCCCAGCCTTCGCGTTCACGGGAGAAGTCGATGTCGGCGGGATTCCAGAACTTCTTGTTCCCCTTGACGAACAGCCGTAGCGGGAACGAGTCCCAGTTCAGCCCGCCCTTGCGCAAGGAGGAAAAACCGGTCCGCAGCTCGGAAAGCGTATCGGTCATGACGTACCCCTTCGTGTCACTCCATTGTGGACGAATCGGTGGTCAGCGCCCGGATGGACGGCGCCAGCACGGCGACGACCGCGGCCGCCGCCTCGTCGGCCGGATGCGTCGGCATGACGAGATGGGACAGGGAGAGCCGCACGACGGTTTCCGCCAGCAGTTCGGCGGATTCCGGCGAGAGTGACGGCTCGAACTCGCGGTACTGCCCGGCCGCGACCTCGGTGGCGGCGGTCAGGATCGGTTCGCCCTTGGTGGTGAGCAACGGAAGGAGGTCCTCGCCGGCTTCGGTGCCCAGCGTGGTCGCGACGAGCCGGTTCTCGCGGGCGTGCTCGATCGTGTAGACGACGGCCTCGCGGATCCCGGTGAGGAGGTCCTCCGCGTGCTCGACCCGCAGCCGGATGCCCTCCAGGAACTCCGACGTCGTCCGGAGCACGACGGCCTGTGCGAGCGCCGCCTTGTTCCCGAACTCGTTGTAGACGGTCTGCCTGCTCACTCCGGCGTGCGCGGCGACGTCCGCCATGCGCAGCGCCGTGTAGCCGCGCTCCGGGAGCAGTTCGGTGGCGGCGTCGAGCAGCGCCTCCCGCAGAGAGGCCTTGGTCCGATCGGAGAAGCTGGTGATCTCGCCCACATCTCCAGCTTGACACAGATCAAGCCCATGTCAAAGGAGTTGACGACGACCCGTCCTGTGTAAATCAGTCGGTGGTGGCGGCTACCGTGGCTGCGTGGGCATCACCGTGGGGTTCGACCTCGACATGACACTGATCGATCCGCGGCCTGGCATGGTCGCGGTGATGAACGCGCTCGGCGTGGAATCGGGCCTGCCGCTGGACGGCGAGTATTTCGCGGCCAACCTCGGCCCGCCCCTCGACGACAGCCTGCGTGGGTTCGGGGCGCCGGAGGAGCGCATCCCGGAACTGGTCACGCGGTTCCGCGCGATGTACCCGGAGGTCGTCGTGCCGGTGACGGTCGCGCTGCCCGGCGCGGCCGAAGCGCTCCACGCCGTCCGCGAGGCGGGCGGGCGCACGGTCGTCGTCACCGGCAAGTTCGCACCCAACGCGAAACTCCACCTCGACGCGCTCGGCCTCGAGGTCGACGTGCTGGTCGGGGAGCTGTGGTCGACGGAGAAGGCCGCCGCGCTCACCGAGCACGGCGCCCGTGTCTACGTCGGAGACCACCTCGGTGACGTCCGCGGCGCGCTCGCGGCGGGCGCGGTGCCCGTCGGGGTCACGACGGGCCCGTGCGGCAAGGCCGAACTGCTCGCGGAAGGAGCCGACGTGGTCCTCGACTCGCTGACCGAGTTCCCCGGCTGGTTCAGCTCTTTCGGCGAGCCTCGCGAACCAGGGCGATCAGACCGAGCGCCAGACCCAGCGGGGTGATCACGCCGGCCGCGGCGGAAAGCCACACCGGCAGGTTGTCCAGCCCGAGGGCGAACAGGATGAACACGGCTGTGACGGCGATCATGCCGATCGCGAACAGGCCGATGCCCACGCGCATGAGGATCGGTTTGCCCGGCTTTCCGGGGACGGCCACAGCGGCCTCCTTTCCTGCGGTCTCCATGAAGCAGAGGGTATCCGCCGGTATCCGCTTCTCCACAGGGCATGTGGCGAGATAGGCTTATGGGACGCGCGCCCTGGGTACGCCCCCGGGCGCGTTCGTTGTGAGCGGGACAGCAAAGGACTGGTGAGGGAAGTGCCGACCGGCAAGGTCAAGTGGTACGACGCGGAGAAGGGTTTCGGTTTCGTCACCCAGGATGGGGGCGCCGACGTCTACATCCGCAAAGCCGCGCTGCCGCAGGGCGTCGAAGGGCTCAAGGCGGGTCAGCGCCTCGAGTTCGGTGTCGCCGACGGTCGCCGCGGCCCGCAAGCGCTCTCCGTCAGGCTGTTGGATCCGCCGCCCTCGGTCGCCGAGGCACGTCGTCGTCCCGCCGAAGAGCTGCACGGGCTCATCGAGGACATGATCAAGCTGCTCGAGCTCAAGGCGCAGCCGGACCTGCGGCGCAACCGCTACCCGGACCGCAAGAACACCAAGCAGATCGCCGAGATCATGCGCGCCGTCGCCCGGGACCTCGATCCCTGATCGGCAGCGCTTCGGTGGCAATGCCGGGAGCTCAAGACCGGCGGCTTGGTCTTGTTCGGGTGTGTTTGCCCAGCTTGGAGGGCTTTCCCGGCGGCATCGTTGCGACCCCCGTGGTGGTCGGCCGTCGCTGAAAGTGTTGGAAGTCCGTGAAGGCCTCCTTCCCTACTCTCAAGGCAGGGTCCCGGCAAAGTCGAAATCTTGCTGGTCGGTGACCTCTTGGTCATGGCGCAGGCCGACGTCTATGAAGGAATTGGGACGTTGAGTGTCCCAATTCCTTCATAGACACGGGGTCGCACCCGGTTGCGAAGCTTGATCAACAGAACTTCAGGGGCATGCCCCTGAACCCGGTACACCTCGAGTGTGGAGGATTTGGGACCTTCACCGTCCCAAATCCTCCACACTCGGACCCCGCAGGCATCAGCGATGCCACATCCGGCCCACCAAGAACAAGTGCCGACCAGCACTTATGCGACTTTGCCGGGGCCCTGCTTTGAAGGTAGGGAAGGAGGCCTTCACGGACCACGATTTAGGGTGCCGCCCCTTGAGTTCCTGGCACGCGCATCGGCTTGTGGGGTGAGCACGCGCGATAGCAAAGGTCCCTTGCTGCTCAGGCGGTGGGCGGTTCGACCTGCAGCGACCAGATCGCGGTGGTGATCGCCTCGGCGTCCTCCGGACGGCCGGTCTGGCTGATCACCGAAGCCTGCGCGACCTCGACGACGAGGATCTGGTCGTCGGGCTTGGGCGTCGTCACGGTGTAGGCGAAGCGGTCCAGCGACGTGATGATGTCCTGCTTCAGTTCCTGCGGCTCGCCCTTGCCGTTCACGTACTGCACCGTGACCTTCCACGGCGTTTCCGCGATCCCGCTCGGCACCGAGATCTGCACCGGCTTCCCCGGCCGGACGCGCAGCTTGCCCGCGGCGTCGGGCCTGGTCGTGCACTGGGCGGTCGCGACGTCGCAGGACGCCAGCGGGGTGACGTTCACCGTCTTCCCGTCGGCGAAGAAGGTCACCTCTTCGGGGCCGGGGGCCGAGCAACCGGCCACCACGAAACCACCCGCCGCGAGCAGGGCCAAGATACGAAGTCGCCGCATACGGTGAAGATTACGAGCCCGGCCGCCACCGGGAGTCACCGGCCTCCGACGGGACCGGTGTTTCGCTGGTCGGCTGCGGGCGCAGCGGCCGGTCGCCGCCGAGACCCGGGATCAGCGAAGTCCCGCGCCGGACCAGGAGGGTCTGGGTGAACCCGACGGCCAGCAGGATCGACAGCACGAGGAACCCGATCCAGTACGTCGGCGGCAGCAGCAGGCCGACGGCACCGCCGAAGCACCAGGACATCTGCAGCACGGTCTCCGACCGCCCGAACGCCGACGCGCGCGACTCCTCCGGCAGGTCTTCCTGGATGACGGCGTCGAGGCTGATCTTCGCCAGCGCGCTCGCGGTGGCGCCGACGAGCGCGACGATCGCCGCCGTCGCCAGCCCGGCCGCCACGGTGGCGATGATCGCGATGCCCAGACAGGCGCCGACACAGGCCAGGATCACCTGATCCGGTTTGCCGAAGTGCAGCCGCGAACCGAGCGCGTTCCCCAGGAAACCACCGACACCGGCCGCGGCGCCGATGATGCCGAGCAGCAGCAACTGGTCGAACGGGCTCTGCCCGCTGCCCTCGGCCTGCGCCTTCACCGCGAACGCGGAGAACATCATCAGGAACCCGGTCAGCACGCGGACGGTGCCGTTGCCCCACAACGAGACCACGATCTGCCGCCCCATCGGCTGCCGCTGCTTTTTGACCCGCCGCTCGGGGTGGGCCGACAGCGAAGCGGGCACCTCGCCCTCGGTCTTTTCGACCCACGACGGGATGCGCATCGACTGCACCGCGGCGGCGACACAGATCAGCATCGTGAACCACAGCGCGCCCTGTGAACCCCAGATCGCGTTGATCCCGCTCGCCAGCGCGCCGAACGCGCCGGCGGCGACGAGGCCGAACACGGTGAGCCGGGCGTTCGTCTTCGAAAGGGTGATCTCGGGTGGCAGCACCCGCGGTGTCACCGCCGCTTTGAGGACGGTGAACGACTTCGACAGCACCATCATGCCCAGCGCCGCCGGGTACAGGAGCCAGTCGTCGAAGTGCAGTGCCATCACGATGGCCATCAGCGCCTGACCGGCCGAAGACACGCACATCGCGAGCCTGCGGCCGCGCTGGATCTTGTCCAGCGCCGGGCCGATCACCGGCGCGACCAGCGCGAACGGGGCGATCGTGATGAGCAGGTAGAGCGCGACCTTGCCCTTGCTCTCCCCGCTGGTCGCGGCGAAGAACAGCGTGTTGGCCAGCGCGATCGCCATCGCGGCGTCGCTGGCGTAGTTCAGCATCACCGCGTACGTCAGTGAAGTCAGGCCCGATTTGTCGGCGCCGTCCGCCTTGGTCGCCCGCTGGAACGCGCCGACGGCCTGTCCGGTGAGCTGACGGCTGCGCATCGCCGCGACCCGGGTGACCGTGATCTTCTTCGGCATCCTCGGCAGGGGCCCGGCCCGCGGCGGGACGGCGGTCGTCGGGTGCTCCTGCGGGAATTCCTCGGCGACCCGCGGTTCACCCGCGTAACCACCGGTGTCGTAGTGCTCGTATTCGCCGCTGCCGGGCGGGTGCTCGTCGTAGAACCCGCCCGGACGACGCCGGACGGGTTCCGTCTGCCGCTGCGAAGGATCGGGATACGGCCGAGCGCCGCGGGGCGGCGTCTGCGGTGGTGGCGGCGGAGTGCGAGGCGGTGGCGGCGGTGGCTGGTGGTGCCCCATCGGGATCGCGCTGGTGCGTGCCTCGTCGGCGGTCGGCCCGGCCGGATGTGGCTGGTAGTGGGGCTGGTGATTCGGTTGGGGACGGGCCGCGCGTGGCGGGACCGGCTGCTGCTCGACGCGGGTCGGCGGCGGCGTCGACCAGTCGCGCGCTTGGGCGGCGCCGGGCTCCGGCGTCCACTTGCGCTTGCTCTTGCGGCCACGCTCCTTGCCCGACCGGCCGGAACGCGTGCCGTCGGGTCCAGAGTTCGTGCCGAAGATTCCCACCCTTCAATCCTGCCTTACGCAGGGACCGCTTCGCGCGTTCACCACTGCTTTCTAGGGGACAGGGACGAACTTCACCCGGAACATCTTGGGCCAGAGCTTGCCGGTGATCAGGAATTCGTCGGTCCCCGGCACCGCCGCGATGCCGTTGAGGACGTCGGCGGAACTCCGCTCGCCCGGCTCCAGCAATCCCGACGCGTCGATTTCGCCGGTGACGCGCCCGGACGCGGCGTCGATCCGCAGGATCCGGTCCGTCTGCCAGACGTTCGCGTACACGGCGTCGCCGACGCACTCCAGTTCGTTCAGCTGATCACGCCCGACGTCGACGCTGCCCGTCGGCGCGAACGACACCGGATCGCGGAAAGTGAGCTTCGACGAGCCGTCGCTCATCACCAGTTGCCCGGTGCCCTCGCGGTGGCAGAGGCCCCAGCCCTCACCGGTGTAGGGCACGCGACGGCGTTCGGCCAGCGTCTTGGCGTCGCGTTCGATCGCGACGCCGTCCTGCCAGGTGATCTGCCAGACCGTCGGCCCGAGCACGGTGATGCCCTCCCCGAACAGACCGGGAAGTTCCTGCCGGACCGACGGCGCCGCACCCGCGGGCCCGGCCCGCATCGACGACTTCCCGACCAGGCCGGTCCCCTCGAACAGCGTCTCGCCGGAGAACTCGAGCCCTTGGGTGAAGGCGGCCGGGTCGTGCGGCAGTGACGAGAGCACCCGCACCTTGAGCTTTTCGGGCGCGGCCGGGCGCGCCTGGTTCACCGGCGCGGCGGCGCAACCACCGAGAACGGCGGCGAGGAGGAGCGATGTGGTCAGCAGCGTGCGCACGCGGACAGCCTGACATGGACGGCGAGAAGGCGTGCGGCAGAATGGGGGTATGACCCTGCTGTTGACCCTGGACGACGGCTCTATCCAGCGCAAACTCGCCGAGGCGGTCGATCTCGCCCGCGACGCGGTGCTGGCGGACGCCGGTCCCGATCAGGTCGGCGCGCACGTCGGCGTCGAACGTGAGGACGCGGTTTCCGCCAGTCACCTGTTCGAGGCGACCGTGTCGGGTTATCGGGGTTGGCGCTGGTCGGTGACGGTCGCGCTGGCCGGTGAGGACCAGCCGATCACGATCAGCGAGGTCGTGCTCATCCCCGGTCCGGACGCGCGCGTCGCCCCGGCGTGGGTTCCGTGGGACCGCCGGGTGCAGGCGGGCGATCTCGGCGTCGGCGACATCTTCCCGACGGAGAAGGACGACCCGCGGCTCGCCCCGGCGTACCTGGCGTCCGACGACCCGGCGGTCGAAGCGGTCGCCATGGAGACCGGGCTCGGCCGCGTCCACGTGCTCTCCCGGTACGGCAGGCTCGACGCCGCCGCCCGCTGGCACGGCGGTGAATTCGGCCCGCGGTCGGATATGGCGCGCAGCGCGCCGGACGTCTGCGGCAGCTGCGGGTTCTTCGTGCCGCTCGCGGGGTCGCTCAGCGCGGCCTTCGGCGCGTGCACCAATGACATCTCCCCGGCGGACGGCCACGTCGTCGACGTCGAGTACGGCTGCGGCGCGCATTCCGAGATCGAGGTCGAGGTGACCTCGTCGGTTCCGGTGGCGGAACTGGTCTACGACGACTCGCTGATCGACTACGAGGCCGCGCCGGAAGCCCCTGCCGAGCCCGAGGTCGCCGAGGCACCCGTGGTCGACGAGGCCGAGGCGCCGGTTGCCGAGGTGCCCGAAACCGCCGAGGTCCAGCCCGAAGTCGAACCCGAGGTCACCGAGACCACTGACACCACCGAGGCCACCGCCGACGAGGCGCAGGTCGAAGCCGAAAGCGCCAGTGAGCACTGACCCGTTCGGCACCGAGCGGTTACGCGCCGCCGTCCTGCGCGCGTGGGCGGATTCGCCGACGCGGTTCACCGAGGACACCAACACCGAGAACGATCTCCGCGTCGGCGGCTACCGTGACCGGCTGTTCGTCGAACTCGCGCAGAACGCCGCCGACGCCGCCCTGGCCGACGGCGAGCGCGGCAGGCTTCGGGTGTCCGTTGTGGACGGTGAACTGAGGTTCGCCAACACGGGTGCGCCGCTGGACGCCCGCGGTGTCGAATCCCTTGCCTCGCTGCGCGCTTCCGGCAAGGGCGACGATACGGTCGGCCGCTTCGGTGTCGGTTTCGCCGCCGTGCTCACGGTTTCCGCCGAACCGCGGATCGTTTCGACGACCGGCGGCGTCGCGTTCTCCGCGACCCGCACGCGAACCGAGGCAGCCCGCGCCGGTGACGTTCCGGTACTCCGGCTGCCGTGGCCGGTCTCGGCCGACGAACCTCCCGTGCCGGAAGGTTTCACCACCGAGGTCCGGCTGCCGGTACGCGACGGCGTCGATCTCCCCGCCGTGCTGGCGGAGCTGGCGAGCACCGTCGGTGATCTCCTGCTCACCTTGTCCTGGCTGGAGAGCATCGAGATCGAAGGCGGTGTCTGGCGCCGGACCGATCTCGGCGACGGCGTCGTCGAACTCTCGTCGCCGGACGGGTCCGCCGACCATTGGCAGGTCCACCGCGGTGACGTCGTCTGGGCGGTCCCGCTGGACGGATCCGGTTCGCCGCGGCCGCTCGGCGAAGACGTCCTGCACGCGCCGACCCCCACCGACGACGAACTTTCCCTGCCCGCGCGGCTGATCGCGACGCTGCCGATCGAGCCGTCGCGCCGTCGTGCGCTGCCGGGGCCGGAGCTGACGGCGGCATTGAAGAACGCCGCGCGTGAGTACATCGAACTCGTGCGTTCCTTACCCGCCAAGGAACGGCTGGCGCTCGTACCCGGCGGAGGCTTTCCGCGTTCCACTGTGGACGGAACGCTGCGCGAAGCCATTCTGGAGAACCTCACCGACTCGCCCTGGCTGCCCGCGCAAGAGGGGGACGATCTGCCAGGGCGGCAGGCACGGGTCTTGTCGGTCGACGTTCCGGGATTGGCGCCCTTGTTGGCCGATCTCGTGCCCGGACTGGTTTCCCTGTCCGGTGTGGACCTTCGCGCCGTTGGTGCGCGGTCGCTTTCGCCTGTCGAAGCCATCGAACTGCTGACCGGGATCCAGCGCGAGCCCTCGTGGTGGCACTCGCTCTACGACGTCCTGCTCCCGGCCCTCGAAGCGCACGATCTCACCAAGGACGACCTTGGCGCCTTGCCGGTGCCGATGTCGGACGGCCGAACGTTGCCCGGCGTGCGTGACGCACTGCTCGTCGGCGGTTCGGCGGAGCTGCTCGAATTGCTGTCCGATGTGGACATTCTCGGGCTGAGGCTCGTGCACCCGGTCGCCGCGCATCCGTTGCTGGAACGCTTGGGCGCCAAACACGCCGAGGCGGGAGACCTGCTCGAAGCCGACGCGCTGAGCGCCGCCGTCGAGCGCAGTGTCGAAGACGTCCAGTCCGGTTTGGACGGTATGGCGCTCGCGGGTGCTGTGCTCCGCCTGATCGCCGAAGTCGGCGACGACGCCCCCGAATGGGCGGGTGCGTTGGCCTTGCCCGGCGAAGACGGCTGGCGGCGCGCGGACGAACTCGTGCTGCCGACTTCGCCCCTCGGCGACGTTTTCGACCCCGAGGTCTTCGAAGAAGATGGACCTTTGTCCATTTTGGACGAGGAATTCGCCGAGGATTGGCCGGTGGCCACGCTTGTCGCGGTCGGCGTCCTCGATTCGTTCGCGATCGTTTCCGACGACGATCCGCTGGAACCCGAGCACGGCCTGCCCGACGAACACGACTGGTGGGACGCACGGGAGAAGCCGCCGTCACGAGTGCTCGCCGTCCGCGATCTCGACCTCGTCGCCGACGACGCCTGGCCCGAGGCACTGCGGCTGCTCGCGGCCCGCCCGGAAACCTGGCGTGCCCTCACCGAGCCCGGTGGGCACACTGGCTGGTGGCTCGCGCGGTACGCGCTTCTGGCCGGGCACGCGCCGCTCGACTGGCGGATGCCCGAGGCCGCCGGGCTGGCCGGACTCTACGACGTCGTCCCGGATTCGGGGCTGAGCAAGGAGATCCTGCTCGCCGCGGGAGTGCGGACCGCTCTGACGGTCGACACCGCCGAGGACGTCGAAGATCTCCTTGAGCGACTGGGAGACCCCGAGCGCACGGTGAGCCCTGGTCTCGCTTCACGGGCGCACGCGGCGCTCGCCGAGGCCGAAGTGGACGTCGACGCGCCGGATCGCGTCCGGGTCGCGGACGGTTCGGCCGTCGACGCCCGGAACGCCGTCGTACTCGACATCCCGTGGTTCGCCGCCGTACTGGCGCCGGACCGGATGGTCGTCACTGCGAGCGGTGCCGGTGCGCTGGCGGAGTTGCTGGATCTGCCGGTGGCGAGCGGCCTCGACGCCAAGGTCACCGACGACGGCGAGTACGTGCCGTGGACCGAGCTTTCCGCGTTGCGGCTGGCCGCCGATCAGCTGGGCGTCGAACTACCCGACGGCGGGGTGCTGCTGCATGAGACGCTGACGGTGGCCTTCGAGGACGCCGAACGCGACGTCGCCTGGTGGTCGGATGGCAGGCTGCACGCCGCCGACACCCCGGAAGGCCTCGCGCGGGCGTTCGCCTGGGCCACGGACCGGTGGGCCGACCGGCACGTCCTCACAGCCCTGCTGGAAGACCCCTCACCCGCCGCCCTCCTGAACTGACGCATTCAGAGGACCAAACGCGTCAGAAGCGCTGGGCCCCGCGGGAGCCGCGACGGGCGGCGGCGCGCTGCCAGGCGATGATCGCGAGACCGATGAAGCCGAGCACGACGCCGGCGAGCGACGTCTGCACCCAGATGCCGTCGGTCACAAAGAACAGGACCACGGTCGCGACGGCCCAGAGCGAGGTACCTACGATCACGACCGGCGTCAGATCGGTCAGCCGCTTCGGCAGCTCCGGCGTATGCCGCAATGAACCGTTTACTTCCCCGGAATTGATCGATTCGCCCACGTGGGGAAGGGTACCCGGCAACGGGCGAAGGGTTGGTACGCGATGGCGGAGCAGCGCACCCGGTCCACACTGGACCGATACTTCAAGATCAGTGAGCGCGGCTCGACACCGGGCCGTGAGATCCGCGGCGGGATCGTCACCTTCTTCACGATGGCCTACATCGTGGTCCTCAACCCGCTGATCATCGGCAGCTTCTCCGCTTCCGACGCCGGCGCGCACAAGGACGTCGTCGGGAACATCCTTCCGGTCCCGCAGGTCGCCGCGGTGACCGCGCTGGTCGCCGGTGTGCTGACCATCATCATGGGGCTGGTCGCGAACTACCCGTTCGCCATCGCCACCGGCCTCGGCATCAACAGCCTGGTCGCGGTCACCCTCGCCTCGCAGATGACCTGGCCCGAGGCGATGGGCCTCGTGGTGATCGAGGGCCTGGTCATCGTCCTGCTGGTCTTCGCCGGGATCCGCACGGCGGTGTTCAACGCCGTGCCACCGCAGCTCAAATCCGCGATCGCCGTCGGCATCGGCCTGTTCATCACGCTGATCGGCCTGGTCGACGCCGGCTTCGTCCGCCGCGTCCCGGACGACGCGAAGACCACCGTCCCGGTCGGGCTCGGCATCAACGGCTCGATCGCCTCGTGGCCGACGCTGGTGTTCGTCGTCGGCCTGCTGGTCACCGGCATCCTGGTCGCGAAACGGGTCAAAGGCGCGATCCTGATCGGTGTCCTCGCCTCGACCGTGCTGGCGATCGTCGTCGAGTCGATCACGAAGGTCGGCCCGTCCAAGGGTGTCAACCCGCAGGGCTGGAACCTCGGCTACCCGGCGCTGCCCGATCAGGTCCTCGGCCTGCCGGACCTCTCGCTGGTCGGCGACATCTCCTTCGGCGCGTGGACCCGGCTGCCGATCATCACCGTCGTACTGCTGGTGTTCACCCTGGTGCTGGCGGACTTCTTCGACACCATGGGCTCGATGACGGGACTGGCCAAGGAGGCCGACCTCCTGCCGCCGGACGGCAAACTCCCGAACGTCGGCAAGGCCCTGTTCGTCGACGGCCTCGCGGGCGCGGCGGGCGGCTTCGCGTCGTCGAGCTCGAACACCGTCTACGTCGAATCCGCGTCCGGTATCGCCGAAGGGGCCAGGACCGGCCTCGCGAACGTCGTCACCGGCGTGCTCTTCATCGCGGCGATGTTCCTGACCCCGCTCTACCAGGTCGTCCCGGTCGAGGCCGCGGCTCCGGCGCTGGTCGTCGTCGGCGCGCTGATGATGAGCCAGGTCAAGGAGATCGACTTCTCCGACTTCACCATCGCGCTGCCCGCCTTCTTGACCATCGTGGTCATGCCGTTCACCTACTCGATCGCGAACGGCATCGGCGCGGGCTTCGTCAGCTACGTCGTCATCCGCGCGGTCACGGGCAAGGCGAAGGGTGTTCATCCGCTGATGTGGGCCATCGCGGTGATGTTCGTCGCCTACTTCGCGGTTGGCCCCATCCAGGCTGTGTTTTCCTGATCGCGCTGACGCGAATACGTCAACGGGGCCGTTCGAAGGGATGTCACCTTCGCGATCAAGCGCCCCGCTGCCGCATTCGCGTGGCCTTCGGCCGAAAGAGGCGCGATCGGTGAAGTCTCAGTCGGGCGCTGAGCGCCCTTTGTGAGACCGTACCAGCGCTTTTGTCACCCGTGGTCGATCTCACGGGCCGGGAACCCGATCGTGAGGTATGCTAACTATATGTCCGGAGACACGCACGAGCGCTCACTGGCGAGCCGCCTGCGTCTCGCGGTGGTACGGCTCAATCGACGGCTACGGGCACAGCGCGCCGGTGACGGCATCTCGCTGACACAGGTGTCCGCACTGTCCACGCTGCACAAATGCGGTGCGCTGACCCCCGGCCAGCTGGCCGCGAAGGAAGGCGTTCAACCCCCGTCGATGACGAGGGTGATAGCCGCGCTCGAGGAGATGGACTACGTCGAGCGCAGGCCGCATCCGACGGACGGCCGCCAGGCCATCGTCGAGTTGTCGGACCGTGGCCGGGCCTACGTGATCGAGCAGATCACCGCGCGGGAGATCTGGCTGGACAAACAATTGGCGGAGTTGAGCGCGGGGGAACGTGAAGTGCTCTCTCGCGCCGCCGAGATCATCGACAGGATGGCGGGGAACTAGCAGCGGTGACGACCACGGGTAGCGAAACACAGTGTCCTTCGAAGACCACCGCTACTCGCGAACCCGCTCCACCACCACCCACGTCCGGTAAGGACAAGCCGCGCGGGAGCATGTTCTCCTCGCTGAAGGTGCGCAACTACCGGCTCTTCTTCACCGGCCAGGTCATCTCGAACATCGGCACCTGGATGCAGCGCATCGCGCAGGACTGGCTGGTGTTCACCCTCAGCGGCAACAACCCGATCGCGCTCGGCATCGCGGTCGCGCTGCAGTTCCTGCCGACGCTGTTCCTCTCGCTGTGGGCGGGGGTGCTGGCCGACCGCGTCGACAAGCGGCGGCTGCTGATCGGCATCCAGATCGCCGTGCTGGCGCAGGCCGTCATCCTCGGCGTGCTCGACCTGAGCGGTATCGCGACGCTCTGGCAGGTCTACGTCCTCTGCTTCACGCTCGGCTGCACGGCGTCGCTGGAAGTGCCCGCGCGGCAGTCGTTCGTCGCCGAGATGGTCGGCAGGGACAAGGTCACCAACGCCGTCGCGCTCAACTCGTCGATCTTCAACATGGCCCGCATCGTCGGTCCGGCCATCGCGGGCTTCGCGATCACCTGGGTCGGGACCGGCTGGCTGTTCATCGCGAACGCCCTGAGCACGGGCGCCGTCATCGCCGCGCTGGCGATGATGAACCCCGACAAGCTCTTCCGCGGCCCGGCCATCCCGCGTGAGAAGGGGCAACTGGTCGAAGGGCTCCGGTACGTCCGGCGGCGTAGCGACCTGATGACCGTGATGGTGCTGGTGTTCTTCGTGAGCACCTTCGGCATCACCTACTTCACCTCGCTGCCGATCGTCGCGGCGAACGTCTTCCACACCAACGCCGACGGCTACGGCCTCCTGTCGACACTGGTCGCCGTCGGTACCTTCACCGGCGCGCTGATGTCCGCCCGCCGCAACACCCGCGGTGGCCCGAGCGTGCGGCTGCTGCTGATCTCGGCGTTCCTGCTCGGGGCGTTCGAAGTGGTCACCGCGTTCATGCCGACCTACCTGACCTTCGGTCTCGCGCTGATCCCGCTGGGCTTCGCTACGATCACGTTCTTGAACACGGCGAACGCGCTGGTGCAGACCGCGGTCAGCCCGGAGATGCGCGGCCGCGTGATGGGTCTGTACGTCCTGGTGCTGATCGGTGGCAACCCCGTTGGAGGGCCGATGACCGGCTGGATGGCCGACGCCTTCGGTGGGCGCTCGCCGTTCTACATCGGCGGCGCGATCTCGGCGCTCGCCGCCGTGGTCTGCGCTGTCGTGCTGATCCGGCGCGGCGGAGTACGCCTGCCGGTGCGGCGGTTCGGCAACGGACTGCGTGTGCTGAAGCGGGAGCGGGTGTGAACACGCTCGGGGTCACCCCCGCGGTGACGAGGTGGAACGACGGCGAGGCCCGGTTCCTGGACTGGACGATCGACGGGGTCGCGCTGCGCACGCTCGAGCCCACACAACATCGGACCCCGCTGTTCCTGGACGACGATCGGTGGCGTGAGTCGGCTGTCGAGAACCTGTCGCGGTTGCTGGGCCACCTGCCGGGTGATTTCGACGACGGGCGGGTCGCGCTGCTCTTCTGCCCGCTGTGCGGCGACCTCGGCTGTGGTGGGTACAGCGTCGAGGTCGTCTTCGGTGACGACGAGGTCGAGTGGCGGGCCTTCGGCTGGCAGTACGACTACGAGCCGTTCGATCCTGACCAGGAGGTCCCGTTCACCGGGGCCAGGTTCGAGCGGAAGGCGTACGAGAAGCTGCTCGGCGACCTCCAGGCGGACTACCGCGCCTAACGGCCGAGCAGCGGCGGCACCATCTTCTCGGCGAGGGCGCTCAGATCGCCGGCGCCCTTGAACTTCAGCGTCTCCCCGGCCGGATCGGCGGTGAGCTGTACGACGACGGTCTTGTCGGCAACCTGCGCCGGCAACCCGGCGATCGTCGTGGTCGGGGTGACGACGGAGGACCGTTCGCTGTAATCCGCGGTCACGCCGTTCAGCTCGCAGCCGGCGAAGAAGGTCGGTTTCGCTTCGTCCGGTGGCACCCCGAGCGCGCGGCCGAGTTCTCCGCACAGCAGCCACGAGATCACCGGGAGCGGCCGGTCCTTGATCGGTCCCGGCTCGGTTTTCTCCAATGGGATCTCGCCGTCTTTGCCGATTTCCGGCAACTTCGGTCCCGGCGGTGTCACGACGGCGATGAGCGCTTCGGCGAGCGCCCTCGCCGTCTTCTCGGGTTCGGAGACCTTGACGATCCTGCCGCGGAGCGAAACGTGCAGCACCGGCGAAGCGCCGTGGTGCGGCGCGACCTCGACGAGTTCGACGCTCAGGTTGGTGCCGCCCTTGTCCGTGGCGACGACCGCGGGCTTGCCGGCGACCGTGGTCTCCGTGGGCAGGCCCCGGCTCGAGTCCTTGGGTAACGCCGGCACCATCTGCACGCTGACGTCGAGTTTCGTGGTGACCGCGCGGCAGGCCGTTCCCGCCTCCCGAAGCGTCCGTCCGCCGAGGATCTCCTCCCAGCGCTGCTCCGGGAGCGCCTGACACAGCACCTGCGCGCCGGTTTCGTCCGTCAGCGCGGCGACCATCTCACCCGTCGGCATCGGCACCGGGCGGAGCGCCAGCCCGGACTTGGACGGCCAGACCGCGGGCAGCTCCGCCTCGGCCTCGGTCGCGTCGTCTTCGTTCAGGACGCTGATCGCGACGAAGATCCCCACGCCGAACAGCAAGAGGACACTCGTCAGCGCGCAGCCCGCCCATATCCACATCGGACGGTCGGTCTTGCGCGCGATGGCGCGGTAGTCGTTCGGGGTGGCCACGGGGTGAAGCTAGCTCTTCGCGGCGCGCCTGTCCTGCGAAACGCCAACTCGATAGGGCAGATCCGGGAGTTGGGCCTTCGAGCCAGGTCGCGGTAGTCTTATTGATCCGTAAGGCAAATGTGGCGTGGTCAGTCTGCGGCGTAGCGGACTTCTTCCTTGCCGAAGAAGGCTTTCACGTGGTCGGGTTGGTTC
>NZ_JBVKAE010000064.1:0-29267 GCF_055598845.1 Amycolatopsis sp. NPDC039088
CCGTCGAGTTCGAGACCCTGTACGCGGACGGCGACCTGATCAGCCTGGTCGCCTGACCCCAACAACGAGTCTCTACCGAACCCGGGGCGATTCACAGGTCCGTGGGGGCGTCACGGTTCGCGGGTGGTGAAGGCCTCCTTCACACTCGAGGTGCACCACGTTCAGGGGCATGCCCCTGAAACTCTGTTGATCAAGCTTCGCAACCGGGGTGCGACCCCGTGTCTATGAAGGAATTGGGACACTCAACGTCCCAATTCCTTCATAGACGTCGGCCTGTGCCATGACGAAGAGGTCCCCGACCTGCACGATCTCGACTTTGCCCGGACCCTGACTCTGAGGGCAGGGCCCCGGCAAAGTCGCATAATCGCTGGTCGGCTCCATTGCTAGCGCGGCTCAAGGCGAACGTGTCGTGGCGGACCCGGCGGGAGCGGATTCACGCAAAAGGGGCCTCACCTGGCTCCTGACTGTCCATAAGGGACACTTCTCGGGACAAACGTGCCTGATTTGGGCGAGTTGCGGGGTTTTGCGAGCGGGTCGTGAGTGATGTGGGTCGTTCTAACCCTCATTAACACTCACGACCCCGCACGGAAACGTATATAGCGGCATCAATCGGACACTCGATCGGCTGGCGGTGTCCCTTGTGGACATTGAAGCCCGACTGGCGTCCAGAATCAGGCCTGCCCTACCCCGGCTCGCCCTTGATCAACGGAAGATCGGGGACATCGAGTGTCCCTGATCTTCCGTTGATCAAGCTCCGCCCCTGGTGCGCGGCCCGTGACAGTGCAGGAATAGTCGTCTGACCTGCAAGATCCCGACTTTGCCGGAACCCTGACTCTGAGGGTAGGGAAGGAGGCTTTCACGGCGAAGTGAGCGGGCGCGGCCTCGACCAGCTTGAGCGGCGACGGTTCAGCGAGCCCGGCGGGGGAGGCGGGTCGGCAGCGGCGCACCACGCCGTGGCCGGTCCGCCGTCACCTCAGCGGGCGTCTGAGCAGGTGGCGGGGCAGGCGGGGCCGACTGGGACAGCCGCTGAGGCTGCGGCAGCGGAGGCGGGGCCTGCGAGTCGCGGGGCCAGGCGGGGGTGATCATCGCCTGCGCCCCGACCCGGCGGACCGGCAGTCCGTGCGCCTCGCGGGCGGGCAGGCCGGGCCAGATCTCGCCCGCCTCCTTGGCGGCGTCGCGGATCGCGGTGCCGTCGAGCGCGGTCCGCGACTCTTCGATGTCGCGGTCGAGCCACTGGACGACGAACTCCAGCGGCCCGGCGGGCGGCAGTGGCCACAGGAAGATCTCGTGGTCGACGTGGAACGACGTACCGCCGAGGCCCTGCGCGCGCAGCACCGGCTGGTCCGGTTTCGACGCCGACGGTACGGAGATGGTCTCCGAGCTGGCCCGGCGGCCGTCGGGGAAGAGCACCCCGACGAGCAACGCGTTGTAGTCCGGCACGCGGCGGTGGTCGATCAGGCCTTCGGCGGGTTCGTCCAGCAGCAGGTCGCGCGAGTACACCGACAGCTGGAAGGTCACCGACTCCGGCCACACTTCGATACCGCGCAGCGCGACGATGGTCCGCTCGGCGCGGCCCAGCGGCATCGACCAGGGCAGGATCGCCGGGACGATGTACTCGCGCGGTGGGTCCACCCAAGGGCGGCCGTTGTAGCCGAACAGCTCCTGTTCCGGCACCGGGAACAGGGGACGGCCGCGCGGACCGTCCGTGAAGAAGCTCATCGCGGACTCGGTGGGGCGCACCTGGCTGACACGCCGCTCACGCCGTCAAAGACCACCATGTGGTTCACGGTATCCGATGACCATGCCGCTACTGAACGGTTTCACCGCACCTTTCGCGTCACCCGAAGCCCCTGATCCGCACTTTTGACCCCTTCGGGACCTTGGTGCCCGGCTGCGGATCCTGCTCCAGGACGAAGTCGAAACCACCGTTTCCGCCGCCGTGACCGTTGCCGTTTCCGCGTCCCTGACGGTCGGGCTCCAGACCTGCCTGCCGCAGGATCTGGATAGCCTCCTCCATCCGCTTGAAGGTCACGTTCGGTACTTCGACGGCGTTCGAAACGAACACCCCGATACGGCGGTTGCTCGCCTTGCCGCCGCCCTTCGGATCGGTGCGGACCACCTGGCCGGCGGCGAACTGGTCGGAGAACTCCTCGCCTGCCTGGAACGGCTGGAAACCGGCCTGCTGGAGGATCACGAACGCGGCGTCCTTGCTCTGGCCCGTGACGTCGGGAACCGGCGGCAGCGGCTCGGGGCCCTTCGACAGGATGATCGTGACCTGCCCGCCGATGTTCAGCTGCGAACCGGGGCTCGGGTCGACACGGAGCACCTTGTTCTTGGCGACGTCGCTGAATTCCTGCTCACCCTGCACCGGGGTCAGCTGTGCGGCCTTGATCGCCGTCTCGGCGTCCTGCTGACTGGTCCCGGCCTGGATGTCCGGCACGATCGGGCGGCCCTTGGACAGCACCACGTTGACCGTCGAGCCCGGCGCGAGCGCCGTGCCCGCCGCCGGATCGGACCGGATCACCGTATGCTGCGCCGCGGTGTCGCTGTACTCCTCGGTGTAGGCCGGGGTCAGCTTCGCCGATCGGAGCGCGTCGCCGGCGGCGGCCTGGTTCATCCCGGCAAGCTTCGGCACCGAGGACGACGTCGGGCCGGAGTCGTTGAGGATGAACGCGAACGCGCCGATCAGGCCACCGAGGACCAGGACCGCGGCCGCGATCATCACGTAGAGGCGTTTGCGGGACCGCGGCCGGTCTTCGTCGTCCGCGGGCGGTTTGGGCCGAGGGGGAGGCGTTCGCGGCGGCTGGGTGCCGGGCGGCGGGGTGGGCGGGAACTGCGGTTCCCGGTGCAGTGCCTGCGTCCCGCGCGGGCCGGTGACCGGCAAGGTCGCTTCGGCGACCGGGGCCAGCACCGTGGTCGCCGTGGCGGCGTTCATCGCCGGGACGGCCGGGATGCCGGGGGTGGTGCGTTCGGCGTCGGTCTCCCGGTCGGCGTCGGGCGGCAGCGGCACGGGTACCGGGACCGCCGGGATGCCGAGGACGGTGCGCAGATGGTTCAGCTCGGCGAGGAACACCGCCGCGTCGGACGGGCGCTGCTCGGGGTCGCGGCGGGTGGCGCGCAGGATCAGCTCGTCCAGCGCGGGCGGGATGCCCGGCCGCAGTTCGCTCGGCCGCGGGACGTCGTCGTTGACGTGCCGGTACGCCACCGAGATGGCGGTGTCGCCGGTGTAGGGCGCCTGCCCGGTGAGCATTTCGTACAGCAGGATCCCGGCGGAGTAGACGTCGCCGCTGGAATTGGTCGCACCGGTGGCGACCTGTTCGGGCGAGACGTAGGCGACGGTGCCGAGGATGACGCTCGAACTCGTGGTCCCCGCGCTCGCGATCGCGCGGACCAGGCCGAAGTCGCCGACCTTGACCACGCCGCCCGAAAGCGCCGTGCCGCCGCGGCCGATGAGCACGTTCTCCGGTTTGACGTCGCGGTGCACCAGTCCGGCCGCGTGGGCCGCGGCGAGTGCGGACAGCACCGGTTCGGCGATGCTCAGCGCGAGCGCGACGTCGAGCGGGCCGCGTTCGGCGAGCAGTTCGCGCAGGGTCCCGCCGTCGACGAGTTCCATGACCAGGAACGCGCGACCGGACTCCTCCCCGCCGGGGGTGTCGAAGCCCTGGTCGTGCACCGCCACCACGTGCGGATGGTGCAGCCGGGCCGCCGAGCGGGCCTCCCGTTCGAAGCGCTCGACGAACGACCTGTCGTCGGCGAAGCGCGGGTCCATGATCTTGATGGCGACCTGGCGGTCCAGGCGGGTGTCGACGCCGCGGTACACCGACGACATTCCGCCGCGCGCGAGCAGCTTGTCCACCCGGTAACGGCCCTCGAGCAGAGTGCCCACCAGAGTGGGGTCCGTGCGTGTCACGGCTATGGATCGTACGGAAGTGCCCATGTTCTGGTGTACGGGACCTGGCCCGGCAGGGATCACGATTTCCGTCATTTCGTCGAAACGTCGGTATGCGTCACCGAACGGGCACTTTCCGTCATGCCGGAGGTCGTCACCCGTGCGCAGTAACGGGACACGAGACGGAATGTGGCACAGTGTCACCTGTGAGTGGTATTCCCGTCGCCGACGACGTTCTCGGTGCAGATGTGGCCGTTCTTCCGATTTCGGAGGTCGCGACCGCGCTGAACGTTTCGGCCAACAAGGTCCGCCAGATGTTGCGTGACGGTCATCTGATCGCCGTCCGGCGCAAGGGTGAGCTGTACGTCCCCGGTGCGTTCCTGGTGAAGGACGGCGTGGTCAAGGGGCTGGCCGGCACCATCACCGTGCTCGCGGACTCCGGTTTCACCCGGACCGAGATGCTGCGCTGGCTCTTCGCCGAGGACGACACCCTGCCGGGGGCGACTCCGGTCAACGCGCTCCGGACCAGCCATGGCACCGAGGTCAAACGGCGCGCGCAGGCGATGGCGTTCTAATCCGTCCGGACGTTCTGACCAGGGCATATGTCGCAGCCGCGAGCAGCTGGCAGCCCGCCGCGGCGCACAGCCCGGCGGTTACGGAGAGTGCGCTCAACGGTCCCGCGGCCGCGGCGCCCGCCGCGAGTCCGGTGATCTTCACGCTCGCCGCCGTCGTGAAAACCTGTGCCCGCACCCCCGCGGGCGCTTCACGATGCCGGATGGCGAACAACGCCGAAAGCTGCGGTCCTTCGGCGAATCCGGCGAGCACGGCGGCGGCAAGCAGGGTCGCCACGTCATGCCCGGCCGCCGCGAGCAGAAGGCTGGCGGCCAGCAGGACGGTACTGGCGAGCACGGTGCGATCCGGTGGTGGCGGCTTGCGGGCCAGCACGGCGTTCGCGACCAGTGACGCGGCGGCCAGCACGGTGAGCAGGAGCGCGCCGAATCCCGCGTTCCCCAGCCGTTGGGCGCCGAGCAGCGGGTAGCAGACCACGGCGATCCCGATGCCGACGAAGGACACCGTGGACGTCGCGGTCGCCCGCAGCAGCGAGCGATTGCGGAAGAGGACGGAGAACCCCTCGGCGAGCCGTCGGCGGATCGGTTTCGCGGGCTGGGCTTCGGCGGCGGGTAGCGACCACGCGGCCGGGAAGGCCGCGGCGACCAGGGTGATCGCGGCGGCGACCGCGGCCGGGGCGCCTGCGTAGGCGGTCACGAGCCCGGCCAGGCCCGGCCCGATGAGGCTCGCCGCGGTGAACGTCATCGCGTCCAGCGCGCTCGCCCTCGGCAGCGATGTCCCGCCGCGGACGTGGGGCAGCTGAGCCGTCCAGCCGCCTGCCAGCGCCGGGTTGAGCAGTCCTGCCGCGACGGCGACCGCGATCGCGGCGGGGACTTCGACGAGCGCGAGGACCGCGCCGAGCCCGCCCGCGTAGGCGAGCAGCGCCCACGCCAGCAGCCGTCCCGGCCGGGGACTGCGGTCGAGCAGCGCGCCGAGCAGCGGCCCGCCCGCCGCCGCGGCGATCGTCAGGCCCGCGAGCAGCGCGGATCCGGTGGCGGCCGAGCCGTCGATGCTGAGACCGAGCAGCAGCAACGCGGGTCCGGACAGTTCGTCACCGGTCCTGGCGATCGTCGCTCCGGTGAGGTAGACGGCGAGTCTGTAACGGCCTCTCATGAAAAAGACGTTACAGTGGGATATGACTTCAGCGCAGCGGGATTTCCTGCCGGGCCGGTCCGCCCGGGCGGCGGCGCAGCGAGCGGTGGAACTTCTGGAGGTGCTGCTCGGATCGCCTTCGGCTTCGGATGTCCAGGCGGTCCTGGAGGCTCACGGCGAAACCGACGTTCGCCTGACGTCGTCGGATGTGGCTTCGCTGCGTGAAGCGGCTCTCGAACTGCGAGAGGTCTTCGCGGCGCGGGATGCCGCGGAGGCGGCCGGGGTGCTCAACCGGCTGCTGGCCCGGTACGCGCATCCGCCGCGGCTGACCGAGCACGCCGACGGGTTCGGCTGGCATCTGCACGTGGACGCCGACGATGACGGACCGTGGGGTGCCTGGCTGGTGACGTCGTCCGCGCTGGCGCTCGCGGTACTGCTGGCGGACCGTCAGGCGCCGCCGGGCGGGCTGTGTGCCGCTTCGGGCTGCGGGAAACCCTTCGCGCACTTGGGCGGCGGGAGCCCGCGCCGGTACTGCTCGACGCGGTGCGCTACCCGGGAGCGGGTGGCGGCTCACCGGCGTAAGCCACCCGAGACGCCATGAAAGGTCCTTTCCTCGCAAATTTCGCGAGGAAAGGACCTTTCATGGCGCGCGAAAGCGGGTCAGGACTGCTGCTTGTCGCGCCACTGGGTCCAGGCGCGCAGCTTGTCGAGGTTGTAGTCCGGTCCGCCGGTCGCCACGGTGAACAGCGAGACACCCAGCTCCAGCAGCTTCGGGCCCAGTTCCTCGGGGTCACCGTCGACGGCGACCGAACGCTCGATCTCCTTCGGGTCGCGGCCGACGTCGGCGCAGTGCTGGTCGAGGATCTTGACCTTGCGCTCGACGACCTCCGGGTCGCCGAAGCCGTGCCAGATGTCGGCGTGCTTCGCGACCAGGCGCAGCGTCTTCTTCTCGCCGCCGCCACCGATCAGCACCGGGATCTTGCGGGTCGGCGCCGGGTTCAGTTTGCCGAGCCTGCTCTCGATCCGGGGGAGCGCCTCGGCGAGGTTGTCGAGCCGCCCGCCCGCGGTGCCGAACTCGTAGCCGTACTCGTCGTAGTCCTTCTCGAACCAGCCGGAGCCGATGCCGAGGATGAGCCGACCGTCGGAGATGTGGTCGACGGTGCGGGCCATGTCGGCCAGCAGTTCGGGGTTGCGGTAGCTGTTGCACGTCACCAGCGCGCCGATCTCGACCCGCGACGTCGACTCCGCCCAGGCGCCCAGCATCGTCCAGCACTCGTAGTGCAGGCCGTCGGGATCGCCGAACAGCGGGTAGAAGTGGTCCCAGTTGAACACGATGTCCACACCGAGGTCTTCGGCCTCCGAGGCCGCCCGGCGGATCGCCTTGTACTCGGCGTGCTGCGGCTGCAGCTGGACGCCGATCCGGATCTTCCTGTTCGCAGCAGTGGTCATGACCGCACCCTAAGCCTGGAGTTGCTCCACGCGCTCGCCAGCAGACCCGGCAAGGCGACCCCCGCCCGGCGGCGGCGCGGCACGACCGCGCGGGTGTTCAGCACGTCGTAATCGAGCGTCACAATCTCGTCGAGGATGCCTTCGTACAGTACGAGCGCGGTCCGCACGCAGTACCGGGATTCCTCGCGCAGCAACGGGATTCCCGCTTCCGCGCGGCGGTACACCGCCCGGTTGCGCGCCACCGCCACGGCGAGCGCGCGCCGCACCCGCCGGTCCGGCAGCCCTCGGGAACGCGACCACTCGAGCAGTTCGCGGTCGACGCCGAACGCGGCCAGTTCCTCGGTGGGCAGGTAAAGCCGTCCCCGGTCGAGATCCTCGCCGACGTCACGCAGGAAATTGGTCAGCTGGAACGCCTCGCCCAGCGCGGCAGCGGCGGGCTCGGCGTCGGCGACCGGGACGACGGTGCCCAGAACCGGCAGCATCTGCAGGCCGATCACCTCGGCCGAACCGTGGATGTACTCCCGCAGATCGGCGTAGGTCGCGTACTCGGTGATCTTGAGGTCCATCGCCATGGACCGCAGGAACGCGTCGAACAGGCCGCGGTCCAGGTCGTGGCGGCGGACGGTGTCGGCGAACGCGGCCAGCACCGGATCGGCGGGTGTGGCGCCGTCGAAGACCCGCCCTGCCGAACCGGCGATCTCGTCCAGCGCGGCCGCGGGATCGGTGCCGGGCGCGGGATTGTCGACCAGGTCGTCCGCCATCCGCGCGAAGCCGTACAGCGCGTGCGCGAACGGCCGCGCCCGCGGCGGCAGCAGCCGGGTCGCGAGGAAGAAGGTGCGGCCATGGCGCGCGTTGATCCGGCGGCACGCGGTGTACGCCGCCCGCAACGCCGGTTCGGTGATACCCGCGGCGTCGAGCTCGTTCATCGCCCGGTGACCCTTTCCGCCGCGAGCCTGCCGGAGATCACCACCGGCGGGATGCCGACGCCCGGTGTGGTCCCGCATCCGGCGAGTACGACGTTTTCCGCCGCCCGCACCAGATTCCCCGGCCGGAACGGGCCGGTCTGGGCGAAAGTGTGCGCGAGGGAGAACGGAGTGCCCGCGGTGAGCCCGCGCTCCGCCCAGTCGGCGGGAGTGATCATCTCGTCGATGACGAATTCGTCCGCGAAGCCGGTGAGGCCGCGCTTTTCCAGTGTGCGCAGGAGTTCCGCGCGATAAGCGGGTCCGACCCGGTCCCAGTCGATCTTGCCGCGGCGCAGGTTCGGTGCCGGGGCCAGCACCGAGATCACCTGGTCGCCACTGGGGGCGAGGCCCGGTTCGGTCGCGGTCGGCCGGGTCACCAGCAGCGAAGGGTCGCTCATCAGCTTGCCTTCGCGGATGATCTCCGAGAAGGTCTGTTCCCAGGCGTGACCGAAGAAGATGGTGTGGTGCCCCAAATCCGGCCACGGCCTCGGCGCGTGCCCGTGCAGTACGACGGCCGACGGCGAGTACCGCAGCGGCAACGGACGCCGGGGGCGGGCGCCGAGAAGCCGGTACGATGTGCCGAGTTCGGTCGCGAGAACCACGGTGTCGCAAGGGATCCGCTCGCCCGAGCGGGTCCGCACCGCGCGCACCCGCGAGGAAACCCTTTCCAGCCAAGCGGCTTCGGTGCCGAACCGCACCTCCGCGCCGGCCCGTTCGGCCGCGGCCGCCAGTGCCCGTGCGATCTCGCCCATCCCGCCCGACGGGTAGTAGACACCGCCGACGGTGTCCATGAAGGAGATGACGCCGTACGCGCCGATCGCGCGGGCGGGGTCGAGACCCGCGTAGAGGGCCTGAAAGGAGAACAGGCGGCGCACCCGGTCGTCGCGGAGGAAGCCGCCGATCTTCGGGCCGAGCCGTCCGAATCCGCCCAGCGCGGCCAGCTTCGCCAGTTCCGGGCGCACGAGATCGAGTGGGGAGTCGAAGTTCGCGCCGATGAAGTGGTCCTTCTGCGCCGCGTACAACTCGGTCAGCCAGCGCCGCAGCCGACGGTAACCCTCGGCTTCGGCCGGACCGGCGGCCGCGCGGATCTCGGCCTCCATGGCCGCCGCGTCGGTGTGCACGGCGATCGTGCTGCCGTCGGCGAACCGGGCGCGATAGGCCGGGTCGAGCCGGGTCAGCGTCAGGTTGCCCGCCAGTGATTCGCCGACCGCCGCGAAGGCCTCGTCGAGCAGCTCCGGCATGGTCAGCACGCTGGCCCCGGTGTCGACGGTGTTGCCGCCGAAGTTCGCCTGCCCGGCGCGGCCGCCGGGGGCTTTGTCCTGTTCCAGCAGCGTCACCCGGCGTCCGGCGCCGAGCAGGTGCAGCGTCGCCGTCAACCCGGCGAGCCCGCCACCGATCACCACCACGTGGTCACTCGGACCGGTGACAGTGCGCATCAGTAGGTCCGCTGGGTCGCCTTGACGACCAGCCCGGTCAGCGCGGCGGGGGCCGGTTCGGCCAGGTGCGCGCGGTCCAGCGCCGCCATCGCGGACTCGGTGAGCTCGTCGATCCGGCGTTCCACCGCGTCGACCGCGCCGACGTCCTGCAGCGCCTCGCGCACGGTCTCGACGGCGTCCTCGGACAGCTGCGCGTCGCCGATGGCGTCGGAGATGACCCGTGCGGCGGCGTCCTTGCCCTGTTCGGCCGCGCGCTGCAGACCCAGCGCGACCAGCAGGGTGCGCTTGCCCTCACGCAGGTCGTCGCCTGCCGGTTTCCCGGTGACCGAGGGGTCGCCGAAGACGCCGAGCAGGTCATCCCGCAGCTGGAACGCCACGCCGACCTCGTCACCGAACTCGCGCAGCGTCGCGATCAGGGCGTCGTCGGCCCCGCCGAGCGCGGCACCGAGGTGGAGCGGGCGCTGGACGGTGTACGCGGCCGTCTTGAGCTTGCAGATGTGCAGCGCGGCCTCGGGGGAGGCGTCGCCGGTGGCTTGCGTGCGGACGTCGAGGTACTGCCCGGCGAGCACCTCGGTGCGCATCGCGCGCCACGCCGGCCGCGCGGCGGCCAGTGCCGCGGGCGGCAGCGGGGCCTCGCCGAACATGTCGTCGGCCCAGGCCAGCGCGAGGTCGCCGACGAGGACGGCGGTCGCGAGCCCGAACGTGCTCGGCGAACCCAGCCAGCCGCTGTCGGCGTGGAGCTTCGCGCCCGCGATGTGCACCGTCGGCGAACCGCGGCGCGAATCGGAGGAATCGATGAGGTCGTCGTGGATCAGCGCGCACGCCTGGATCAGCTCCAGGCTCGCCACCGCCTGCAGCACACCTTCGACGTCCGGCCCCGCCGGATCGCCGCCCGCGCCGCGCCAGCCCCACCAGGCGAACGTGGGGCGCAGGCGTTTGCCGCCGCCCAGCACGAACCCGGCCAGTGCGTCGATCCCGACGCCGACACTCGGTTCGGTGCGGCGGATTTCGGCACCGGCGCGCTCGAGGAACCCCGCCAGCGCCCGCTCGACGTTGGCGGGCAGATCGGCGTCGTAGGCGGACGTGTCCATGCCCACATCCTCCGGGAAGGACGTCCTCGTGACCCAGTCGGGTGCCGTCGAATGTGGCGGAACTCGCCGCGTTCAGTCCTCTCAATGCGGTCCTTGCACGCGCAACTACCGCATTCAGAGGACTAAACGCGGGTTTTGGCGTAGTGCCGCTTCGCCCGTGCCCGGTTCCCGCAGTCCGCCGAACTGCACCAGCGCCGCGACCGGTTGCGCGTGTGATCGGTGAAGACCCAGCCGCAGCCCGGCCCCTCGCACTCCCGGATCCGCTCCAGCTCCCCGGACCTGAGCAGGTCCTCGGTCGCGAGCGCGAGGAAGTGCGGCAGCGCGTCGCCGTTCTCCAGCGGCACCACCCATCGCAGTGGCAAGGACGACGGCAGCGACGCGTGCCGGTACGCCTCGATCAGGGGCTTTCGCAGCGCCGCGACCTCCGGTGGATCCGAGACGAGCACGCGGTAGAGCGTCTCGCGGAACGTCTTCACCGTCTTCATGACGGCTTCGGAGATCTCCAGCCGTTCGCTACCCGCGCCGACCAGGACGACCCATTCGGACAGTCGCGCCGGGTCCGAAAGCCGGTCTTCCCGCCTGGCCGGATCGCGCCGCCAGGAAACGGTGTTGACCAGGTCCAACGGCACACTCCCGCCGATGCTGTCGTAGCCGTCCCAGTGGTCGTCCACAGGTCCTCCTAATGGTCAAACTCAGTTTAGCTTGTTAGGCTTGGTCGTATGACCACGCTCCGGCAGCACTATCTGTCCGGCGCCCGAGTCGGACTCGGGCTGGGCGTCGCGACGTTCGTCCTCGGTGTCACCTTCGGCGCCTACAGCCAGACTCTCGCCTGGGGGATCGCGGCCCCGATCGCCGCGTCGATCCTCGTGTTCTCCGGTTCGGCCCAGTTCGCGATGGCCACCGCGCTCGCGGGCGGCGGGAACATCGCCGTCGCGGTCGGCGCCGCGGCCCTGATCAACGCCCGTTTCCTGCCGATGGGCGCCGCCGTCGCCGCGGACCTGCGCGGCGGGCGACTGCGCCGCGCGTGGGAGGGCCAGGCCGTCGTCGACGGCTCGTGGGTCGCCGCCCACCTCGGCGGCGGGCGCTTCGACCGCGAGAAGCTCATCGGCTGCACGCTCGTCCAGCTACCCGCGTGGGTCCTGGGCACCGTGCTGGGCGTTCTCGCCGCCCCGTCACCGGACATCGTCGCGCGCTTCGGGTTCGACGTCGTGTTCCCCGGCTTCTTCCTGGTCCTGCTCATCGACGAGCTCCGCCGCTCGCGTGAGGCGGTCTGGACGGCGGCGCTCGCCGCCTGTCTCGCCGGCGTCCTGGTGCTGTTCGTTCCGGTGGGACTCGCGCTGATCGGCGCTTCGGCGGCGGCGCTGGTGGGATTGGGGGCCCGGCGATGACACTCTGGATCGCCATCGTCGCCGTCGCGCTGGTCAGCATCGGGTTCAAGGCGGCGGGCCCGGTCCTGCTCGGCGACCGGCAACTGCCGCCGCGGCTGGCCGGGGTCATCGCGCTGCTCGCACCCGCGCTCCTGGCCGGTCTCGTGCTCACCGACGTGACCGGTCCGGCCTGGTCCGGGGTCGACTGGACGCTCTGCGCCGGACTGGCCGCGATCGCGGTGACCTACGTCCTGCGCGTGCCGGTGCTCGGCGCGATCCTCTGCGGCGTCGTCGTCACCGCCGCCTTGCGATTCCTGGTCTAGGCCCAGAAGGGTCCGCTCAGCCCGGCCTGCGCGAAGTACGCCGCCGCGGAGGCCGGGTCCCGGCGGGTGTACCCGTGCTCGAGCCTGCCCTCGTACCAGCCTGCCGCGAGCCGCCAGAGCGTCGCGAGGTCAAGCACATATCCCTTGTCCTGCCCCGTTTCCGTCAGCCATTCGTCCACACAGGACTCAGCGCAGAACAGCCGCTGGTTGCCGCAGGTGTGCACGACGTCGTCCCACATCCGCGCCACCGGCACCAGGAAATGCGCGACCAGGTCACCCTTCGGTGGTGCCTGATCGTTCACCATCAACGCCTGCGGTTCACCGCAACCGCGGCAGCGCGTGGACACCAGCACCTCGGGTTCGGCCTTGACCAGATGCGGGATCGCGAACGCGTCCCACGCGCAGCCGCCCCACCACAGCGTCCGCTCGCCCATCACGGAGAACCCCAGCGGAATCGCCGCGAACGGATGCGCCATCACGACGTGCTCACGGGTGTCGAGCACCAGATGCCGCTGCTCGGCGAGCCGGTGCAGCGCCTGTTTCGCCACCGCGAGCGACCCGTGGGCGGCGTCGGCCAGTTCCGGTGCCGTCGGCGGCCTCCCGTGCTCGGCGAACGCGCGGTAGACCGCGACGCGGACGTCCTCGTCCCAGCTGGTGTCGGTTTCGGCGCTCATGGCGGCTCCCTGTGCTCGCCCCCGAGTCTCCCCACGCTCACGCCACTCGGCAACCGCGCGAGTGGCTGAAGTCGCATGTCCATTGCCTGAGAGGGGGCTCCCAGCCAGCGGACTTTCCCCCTTAACATGGCGGTATGACGTCGGTGGTCGAGCGGTTGCAGGGTGATGGACCCGTGTTCTCCATCGAGTTCTTCCCGCCTCGCGACGCGGCCGACGAGGCCGTGCTGTGGAAATCGATCCGGGAACTCGAGCCGCTGGACCCGGCGTACATGTCGATCACCTACGGGGCGGGCGGGTCCAGCCGCGACGGCACGATCCGCAGCATCGCCCGCGTCGCCACCGAGACCACGCTGGTGCCGATGGCGCACCTCACCGCCGTGAACCACTCCGTCGCGGAGCTGCGCAACGTCATCGGCTGGTACGCCGCCGTCGGTGTGCGGAACATCCTCGCGCTGCGCGGCGACCCGCCGGGCGACGTCTACGGCGACTGGGTCCCGCATCCGGAGGGGCTCAACTACGCCGAGGAACTCGTCGAACTGGTGCGTTCGCTCGGCGACTTCTGCGTCGGCGTCTCGGCGTTCCCCTATGGTCACCCGAGGTCGGCGAACCTCGAAGCCGACACCGAATACCTCGTCCGGAAGCTTCGCGCCGGCGCGGATTTCGCGATCGCGCAGCTGTTCTTCGAGCCCGAAGACTTCCTCCGCCTGCGGGACAGGGTCGCGGCCACCGGCTGCGAGGCGCTGGTCATCCCCGGCATCATGCCGCTGACCACGCTGCGGACCCTGCACACGTCGATCAAGCTGTCCGGCGCGCCCGCGCCGCGGCGGCTGCTGGACCGGCTCGAACCGCTGGCCGACGACCCGAAGGCCTTCCGCGCGGCGGGTATCGACACGGTGACCGAACTCTGCGAGCGGCTCATCGCCGAAGGCGTCCCCGACCTGCACTTCTACACGTTCAACCGGTCCAAGGCCACCCGTGAGGTGGTCAGCAGGCTCGGCCTGGTCCCGGCCCGGGCGTAACTCCGTACCGAAGTAGCCCGTCATCCCGGTAGCGTGCCGGGCATGGCTTCAACTGCGCACGGTGTGCACGACATCTGTGACCGGTACGTCGACGAGTACGCCGCGGCCGACCCGGTCGCGGCGACGACGTTCGGCATCTCCGGATACGACGACCAACTGACCGACTACTCGCCCGCCGGGCACGCGGCCAGGGCCGCGATCGCCGCGCGCGCCTTGGCCGAGATCGAAGCGGTCGAACCGGGTGACGACGGCGAACGCGCGGCCAAGGCGGTCTTCGTCGAGCGGATCGGGTTGCAGCTGGAGATCCACGAGGCGGGTCTCGACATCGCGGCGCTGAACGTGATCGAAAGCCCGGTCCAGGAACTGCGCATGGTCTTCGACTTCATGCCCACCGACACCGCGGAGGACTGGGCGACGATCGCCGCCCGGATGGCGAGGGTGCCCGAGGCGCTCGACGGCCTCCGTGCCTCGCTGCTCGCGGCGGCGGGCGCCGGTCGGGTGTCGGCGTTGCGGCAGGTCGGCAAGGTCGCCGAACAGGCCGAAACCTGGGCGGGGCTGAAGGACGAGACCGGTTTCTTCGAGACGCTGGCCTCGGGGGCGAAGGACGTCGACGAGAAGCTGCGCGCCGAGCTCGGCCAGGCCGCGCACGCCGCGCAGGAGGCGTACGCGGAGTTTGCGGGCTTCCTCCGCGCCGAACTCGCCCCGCTGGCGCCGGTCAAGGACGCCGTCGGCGCCGAGGTCTACCGGCTTTGGTCCCGGTTGTTCACCGGAGCCACCTTCGATCTGGACGAGGCCTACGCCTGGGGCTGGGCCGAGTTCACCCGTATCGAAGCGGAGATGATCGAGGTCGCCGGCCGGATCAAACCCGGCGCGACCCTCGCCGAAGCAGCAGCCGTCCTCGACGCCGACCCCAAGTACGTAGTGCGCGGCCGGGCGGAATTCCAGGCCTGGATGCAGAACCTGTCGGACAACGCGCTGAAGTCGTTGCGCGGCAAGCACTTCGACATCTCCGACCGGGTGATGGCGCTGGAGTGCAAGATCGCCCCGCCCGGTGGCACCGTCGGCGCGTACTACACCGGCCCGAGCGAGGACTTCACCCGCCCCGGCCGCATGTGGTGGTCGCTGCCGCAAGGCCGGGACGAGTTCACCACCTGGCGCGAGGTCAGCACCGTCTACCACGAGGGCGCGCCGGGCCACCACCTGCAGATCGCGACCGCCGTCGACCAGTCGGAGTCGCTCGACAAGTACCAGCGGCTGCTGGCGTTCACCTCCGGGCACGCCGAGGGCTGGGCGCTGTACTCCGAGCGGCTGATGCAGGACCTCGGGTTCCTCGACGACGACGGCGAACTGTTCGGCATGCTGTCCGAGCAGCTGTTCCGCGCCGCGCGGGTGATCGTCGACATCGGCATGCACCTGGAGCTGGAGATCCCGGTCGGGACCGGATTCCACGAGGGCGAGCGGTGGACGCCCGAACTCGGCCTGGAGTTCATGCTCACCCGGACGGTCACCGACCCGGCCCACGTGCACGACGAGATCGACCGCTACCTGGGCTGGCCAGGGCAGGCGCCGTCGTACAAACTCGGCGAACGCCTGTGGCTCGCCGCGCGTGAGGAAGCCCGCGCCCGGCAGGGCGACGCGTTCGACATCAAGCAGTTCCACACGCGGGCGCTGGCGCTCGGCGGGATGGGGCTGGACACTTTGCGGGAGATGTTGGCGGCGCTGGACTGACGCAGTCTCGCCGCCCGGCAGTGCCATGAAAGGTCCTTTCCTTGCGAAATTCGCAAGGAAAGGACCTTTCATTGCAGGCCGCACCGCCGTGCCTCAATTCACGTGCGCCCACCGCCGCCCCCTTGATACGTTCGGCCCGTGCACCGGATCTTTCTCGTCACCCCACCCCCCGCCTCCTGAGCGGGGTGTCTCCGGCCGCGCGGCGTTCCAGCCGCCCGGCCGATCCGTGCTGCACTGAAGCACCCCGCGTCGTCGACGTCCTTTCCGACAGACACAGACGCAGGAGCGTTTCCCCATGTCCGTTGCCGTACCCACGCGCGCCCGATCGTCGGTCGCGCTCGTCCTCGCCGGTGTCCTCTGGGGGACCGGCGGCCTCGCCGGATCCCTGCTGGCGTCCCGCGCGGGACTCCATCCGCTGAGTGTCGCGGCCTACCGCCTGCTGATCGGCGGCGTGATCGCCACCGGCTACCTCTGGCTCACCGGCGGTCTCCGCGGCCTTCCGCGCACGCGAGAGGTCCGCCGTCGCCTCCTGATGGTCGGCGGCCTGTTCGCCCTCTTCCAGACCAGCTACTTCGCCGCTGTCTCGCTGAGTTCGGTGAGCGTCGCGACGATGACCACCATCGGCAGCGCGCCCGTGCTGCTCGCCGTCGTGACGGTCGTCAGGACCAAGGAACTCCCCACGCACTGGACCTTGGTGTCCCTGGCCGGTTCCCTCACCGGACTCGCGCTGCTGCAGTGGACACCCGGCGAGAAAGTCGACGTCGCCGGAGTGCTGTTCGCCTTGCTCGCCGCGGCCGGGTTCGCCGCGCTGACCCTGGTGACCGCGACCCGCGTCGAGGGGCTGGATCCCTTGCCCACCACGGCTTTCGGCTGCCTGATCGGCGGCGCCGTGCTCGCCCCCGCCGCGGCGTGGTTCGGGATGGCGGTGCCGCCGCACGCTGATGTTCTCGCGCTCGTCCTGTACTTCGGTGTCGTGCCCACGGCGCTGGCGTACGCCGCGTACTTCCGCGGTCTGGAAAGCGCGCATCCCGTGCCGGCCGCGTTGTCCGCCCTGCTCGAACCGCTGACGGCCGCGCTGCTGTCCATGGCCGTGCTCGGGGAGCGGCTGGGCGCGGTGGGCTGGTGTGGCGCGGTGGTGCTCATCGCCGCGCTCGCCGTCGCCTATACGAAGCCTTAAAGGGGCAGCGTCCGGCCGAGGATCGCGAACGCCCGGGGATCCCCGGCGAAGTGGTAGTCCCGCAACACATCGACGAACCCGACGCGCCGGTACAGGTTCCAGGCCCGGCTGGTGCCTTCCGGCGTGGAAAGGAGGACGTGGGCGTTGGGCACGCCGTCGAGCAGCCGTCGCAGGAGGTCCTCGCCGATCCGCTTTCCCTGGCTTTCGGGGCTGACGTGGATCTCGGTGAGCTCGAAGTAGTCGGACATCCAGTGCTCGGCGGCGGCCTGTCCCTCGCGGCGGGTCAGGCCGTGACGGACCTGCTCATGCCACCACTGGCCGCCGCGGCCCTTGTAGCCGTAGGCGAGCCCGAGCAGGACGCCGTCCGCGTCGAGCGCGGCCATACAGCGCCAGCCTTCGCGCAGCGCGTGCGTGAGCCACATCGGCGCGCGTTGCTCCGCCGTGCCTTCGGGGTAGCGCATGGCGTTGACGTAGATGGTCAGCGCCTCGGGGAGCCGGGCGCGGAACTCGTCCGCGGACAACTGGACGTAGCGGGTGCGTTCCGAGGACATCGCGGTCACGGGCGTCCATCCTGCCCGCCGCCCGCGACGGCCGCGGGAGTGCCCCCGGTCAGCGCGACCAGCTCCTCGAACGTCGTGGGGAACACGGACTTCGGATGCCCGGCGGCGGCCCAGACGACGTCGTGGGCGCGCAGCGCGGTGTCGACGAGGGTCGTCAACGCCTTCGGGTGACCGATCGGGGCGACACCGCCGATCGGCTGCCCGGTGTGCGCGCGGACGAAATCCGCGTCCGCCTTGCCGATCTCGTCGGCGCCGGTCAGCGTGGCCAGCAGCCCGGTGTCGGCGCGGTGCGCGCCGGAGGTCAGTGCGAGCAAGGCCGTCTCCACGTCGCCGGTGCGGCTGCGGAACACGAGGCTGTTCGCGATCGCGCCGACCTCGACGCCGAGGGCTTCGGCGGCTTGCGCGGCCGTGCGGACTTCGGCGGGGAGGATCCGGATCCCGTCCGCGGCGGCCTGCTGACCCGCCTCGGCGAGTGCGGCCGCGACCTTGGCCACCGAGGGATGGCCGGACTGGTCGATGGTGCTCATGGCCCTATGAGATCACGAGCCCCATCCCGTGTCCCGCACCACATGCGGCGATCACCCGGTTACGGAGTCGAGGTCGCCGGGGTTGAAGAAAGGGGCACTTCAGGGTTACATTGGTCTTGTTCGAACAGACGTTCGACATTCGGTGAGCGCGCACCGGTAGGTGCCCGGCGCGGGGGCGGGGGAAGCGCCTCGGCGCCGGGCACCGGCCGGCGCTCACGTACAGGAGGAGGGTCGTCATGTCCGTTTCGGTCGTGTCCCCTGACGAAGCCGAGAGGCCGGGGGGCTCCGCGCAGCCCGCCCTGCCGATGTCGTTGCGCCCGCCGGCACCACCCGCGGCGGTCTCCTTGTACGCACAGGCAAGGCGTGGCCTTGGCGAAGCAGAGCGGGAGAGCGATCCCGCGGAGCGATTCATCGGCGCGTACCTCGCCGCGTTGCGGGGTGCGGCGGCGGTGCTGGAGGCCCGTGGCCGTCCGCACCGGGGCCGTGCCCGGCCGGCGAGCGGCTGGGTGTTGCTCGAATCCGTCGCGCCCGAGCTGAAGGAGTGGGCGGCGTTCTTCGCGGCCAACTCCGCGACGCGGGCCGCCGCGCAGGCGGGTATCACGGGCAAGGTCACCGTCGAGCTGGCGGACGGGCTGACGAAGGCCGCCGCGGTGTTCCTGGAACTGGTCCGGCGGGTGGTGCACGGGCTGCCGATGGGTGATTCGGCGCATGTGGCCTAGCGCGCCACGGAGAGGGGGAGGCCGATGGCCGGGCAGGCCATGATCGACCAGGGCAGGTTCCTGGAGGTGATCGGCGCCGAAACCGAGCTGATGGCCCAGGTGGCGCACAACGCGTCCGCCGACGCGCCGGTCCCGACCTGCCCCGGCTGGACACTCGGCGAGGTGCTCCGGCACGTGGGCAGCGTGTACCGGGTCACCCGCCGGTGGATCACCGACGGGCGTCGTCCCGAGCACTGGCAGCGCAAACCGGGGCCGGGCCAGACCCTGGACGAGTACTTCCGCCAGGGTCGGGACGAACTCGTCGCCGAACTGTCCGCGCACGACGCGGACGAACCGGCGCCGACCTGGTGGCCGGCGGACCGCAGCTACGGGTTCTGGCGGCGGCGGATGGCGCACGAGGCGACGATCCACCGTATCGACGCGGAGAGCGCGGCCGGGCGGGACGTGTCGGAGATCCCCGAAGACGTGGCACTCGACGGGATCGACGAGGCGCTGGCGCTCTGGTTCGGCCAGCGGCTGCCGTTGCTGGGACTGTCCGGGACGAAGACCGGATCGGTCGGTGTGCGCACCGCGGGCCATCACTGGATCGCCAGAGCCGGGCCGACGGAAACGATCGCCTGGCGATGCTCGGCCGAGGACGCCCAGCGCGCGGACGACCTGGTCACCGGCCATCCGGACAAGATCTACCGCTGGCTCTGGGGCCGGGCGGGTCCGACGGCGGTGACGGTCAGCGGAGACCAGGACATGGCGGGACAACTCTGGGCCCTTCTGCGGCTCGCGACCCGATGACCGGTCGGTGGGGAAGCCAAACCGGTCAGCAGGTCTCGCTGTCGCGGCGGCGGGCATCCAGAAATGTCGGTGGTCTCGTCTAGGTTCACCTGGGTGGCATCACACCTGGTGAACCTGGTCTTCGACTCGGCCCTTCCCAGAGATCTGGCGGGTTTCTGGGAAGGGCTGTTCAGTTGGGACGCCCCGTTCGACCCGGCCTTCCGTTCCGAGGCCGGGCCCAAACGGGGCAAGAACCGGCTGCATCTGGATCTGGCGAGCCGTTCGCCGGAACACCAGGCCGAACTGGTGGACCGTGCGCTGTCCCTCGGCGCACGGCACATCGACATCGGCCAGGGCCCGCCGGAGGAGAAACGGGTGCCGTGGGTGGTGCTGGCGGATCCCCAGGGCAACGAGTTCTGTGTCCTCGAACCCCGCGAGCAGTACGCGGGCACCGGGGCGATCGCCTCGGTCGTCGCCGATGCCAGGGACCCGGAGCGGCTCGCGCGGTTCTGGGCGGCGGCGCTCGGCCGGGAGATCGGTGTCCGGGAAAAGTCGATCGTGGGCCTGCGACCGCGAGGTGGCCGCGGCCCCTGGCTCGAATTCCTCGCCACCCAGGAGGAGAAGCAGCACGGGAACCGCCTGCGGTTCGAGATCGCGCCACGGCGAGGCGGAAGCCGGGCCGCCGAGGTCCGGCGCCTGCGGGAGCTCGGCGCGACGGGCCAGGGTTCGGCGAGACAGGGCGTCGTCGCCATGGTGGACCCGGAGGGCAACGAGTTCAGCGTGCTTTCACCGCGCTGAGTGTTTCGCCGGGGTTGCGTGGCGGCGCCGAACGCTGACCTGAGCGAAACACCGGCGCCGTGGGCAGGCAACAACCGGCGGGGACCGTTGAGGCCATGGAGACCTATCGAATCCGGCCCACTCAGGTCCATCCCGGTGCAGACACGGCGGCCGCGTCGGCGTGGCGGGTCCGGATCCGCGTGGACGACCGGCCGGGCACCCTCGCCAGGATCGCGATCAGGCTGGCCGACCTCGAGTGCAACATCCTCGGGCTCTCGGTGCTGCCGGTCCCCGGCGGCGTGCTGGACGAGATCGTCCTGCGGCCTGCCGCGGGTCTGCCCCGGCAACTGCTCATCGACGCGATCCGTGACGAAGGCTGCGAATGCTCCGCCGTCATCGACGCCGACCTGGCCGAACTGGTCGATCCGGCCACCGCGACGTTCACCGCGGCCAAACAGGCCGTCGAGGATCCAGGCGGACTCGCGGAGGTGCTTCGCGGCGTCCTCGCGGCCGACGTCGTCACGAAGGTCCCCTCCATCGAGGCCAACCCCGCACGGACGGAGGGCGGGCACCGGGCGGTCTTCCCCGCCGGGGACGGAACCGCGTTCGTCGCTCGGCGCCGGTGGTCGCCGTTCGTCGAACTGGAACTGAGCCGGGCCGTCGCGCTGATCGGCCTGATGACCGCCGTCCGCGACAACGTGACCGGGCCGATCGTGCTCGACCGGCCCGACGGCGCCGCGATCGTCCTGCGGAAGGGGGTCCCCGGTGACGCGGAGGCGGTGTCCGCGCTGCACCAGAGATGCTCGATGACGACGTTGTTCCACCGCTACCACACCGGAATGCGCGCCGTACCGCGTCGCTGGCTGCACCGGCTCCTGATGCCGCCACGCGGAGTGAGCCTGCTCGCGGTCTGCGGCCGCGACGTGATCGGTCTCGGTCAGCTGATCCCGGCCATCGGCGGCGGGGCGGCCGAAGTCTCGCTCCTGGTCGAGGATTCCTGGCAGCGGCAGGGCATCGGCACGGCCTTGCTCTCCCGGCTCGCCGTTCTCGCCACGGCCAAGGGGGAGCGCGAACTCGCCGCCGTCTGCCTGCCCGGCGACGACTCCCTCTACCGCACCGCGGCCAGGGCGGGACTCCGCCCCGAACGCCTCCCCGGCGAGTCCGGCACCCTGCGCTTCACACTCCCCAACCCCCGCGTTTAGTCCTCTGAACGCGGTAGTTCGCCCTACGAACCAGCGCATTTAGAGGACTAAATGTGAGGGGAGGTCAGCGGTTCCAGAACCAGTCTTTGCCGCGAGCCTCGCTCAGCGCTCGCTTCTTGCGCTCGGAGGTGAGGCGGTCCAGGTACAGCTTGCCGTCGAGGTGGTCGGTCTCGTGCTGCAGGCACTGCGCGAGCACGTCGAAACCTTCGACCTCGACCGGTTCGTTGCGCAGGTTGACCCCGCGCACGACGGCCCGTTTCGCGCGGACGACCGGGAACCACAGTTCCGGCACGGAAAGGCAGCCCTCGCCGATCTCGTGCGTCTCCTCGGAGAGCTCGACGAGCTCCGGGTTGATCACATACCCGGTCAGCCCGCCGACGTCGTAGCTGAACACGCGCAGGCCGACCCCGATCTGCGGCGCCGCGAGACCTGCGCGCCCGGCCGGTTTCACCCCGTCCATCAGGTCGGTGACCAGCGCCTCGATCTTCTTGTCGAATTTCGTGACCGGGTCGCATACGGTCTTGAGCACGGGATCCCCGAAGTAGCGCAGGTCGCGCATCACCATGTTCGAACGTCCTTTTTCCGCCGGCCTGAGCGGCAATTCTAGGCCCGCAGGCGCAGGCCCTTCGGAGTCGCCCGGAATCCCGCCTCCTGGAGCACCGCAGACAGCTCGGAGGTGAGCGCCACCTCACCGTCGGCCTTCTGCACCGCGAGCTGCCCCAGCCAGCCTTCCCGTACCGCTGTGGACAGTGCCCGCGCGGCCGACCGCAAGGTCTCCTGATCCTCGGTGAAACTCAGCAGCGACCGTCCGCCGCGTTCGACGTACATCGCCGGGACACCGTCCACGAGCACCGCCAGCGCCCCCGCTTTCCTTGCGGGACGGTGCTTCGTGTCACCCGTCGCGGCAGGCCACGGCAACGCGGCGCCGTAAGGCTGGGCCGGGTCGGCGGCGGCGAGCACGACCGCACCCTCCCGGGTGGTGCGCTGGTTCCCGGACTGCGCGCGCAGCCTGTCGACGGCGCCCTTCGCCGCGAACTGCGCGGCTCCGAGTCCCTCGACGACGTAGCCCCGGACGACCTGGCCCGAGTCCTCCATCCCACGCAAAACCTTGTAGATCCCGGAAAACCCGCCGGTCACCCGCTCGGTGTCGAGCGCGCCGCGGGTGAGGACGCCGTGCCGTTCCAAGAACGCCTCCGTCCGCGCGAGCGCTCGCCTGGTCGGGTCCGGCGCGCGTTCCGGGGTCAGCGCCCAGCGTCCGGCGACCGTCGGTGGACCGGTGCGCGACGGCATCGCCGGTCGTCCGGCCCGAAGCCGCGCGTACCGGCCGCGAGGAGCCTGCCGTCGTGGCTTGTGCGCCGCGCCCGAACCGGAGACCTGCGCCCGCAACGGGCCGAGCGTGTCGCCGGTGACCAGTCCGGCCCACACCAGATCCCACAGCGCGGCAACGACTTCACCGTCGTTGGGCGGGGTTTCGACCAGCGGTGACGCCCGGTCCACGAGCTGGCGGAAGAACTGCGCCCCACCCTCCAAAGTGGACAGAATGGCCTCGTGGAGCGGGCCGGAGGGCAGATCGTCGTCGAGGTCGGGCAGCAGCAGATCGGCGACGTCCGTCGGCGCGAGCGCCAGCCAGCCGTCCCCGCCGGACAGGGAACCGCATCCGCACCAGGTGACCTCGCCCGCCGTGGTCAGTTCGTCGAGCAGCGACGGCGTGTACCCGGGCAGCCTGCTCGGCAGGATCAGTGACTCGACCGCACTCGCCGGCAGCGGGGCCCCGGCCAGTTGCTCGACCACGGACAGCACGTCGTCCGCCGTCGGCGCCGAACGCACTCGCGCGCCGATGCCGTGCCACGACGGCAGGAACCGGCCCAAGGCCGCCGGTTCGACCGGTTCGACCTCGGCACGCAGCCGCGCCAGTGACGCCCTCCGTAGCCTGCGCAGCACCGACGCGTCGCAGAATTCCACCCCGACGCCGTGGGTCTCCGGATGCCCGACCGGGCTCAGTTCACCCCGGACCAGCCTGCCTTGTGCGGTCAGCCTGTCCAGTACGCCGGTGACCACGGCCGTCCCGAGTCCGAACCGCTCGGCGGCCTGCCGCGCGCTGAACGGGCCGCGACTGCGCGAATACCGCGACAGCAGGTCTCCGACGGGATCCTCGACCGGCTCGGTGAACGCCTCCGGTACCCCGACCGGCAACGCGGTACCCAGCGCGTCCCGCACCCGGCCCGCGTCCTCGATCGCGATGAAGCGTTCACCGCCGCCGATGCGGACCCGGAGCACCCGCCGCGCGGCTTCCAGCTCCTCCAGCCATTCCCGCTGGATACCGCGTGCGGCCGCCTCCTCGATCGAGAGATCGCCGAGGAACCGCAACAGATCCGCGGCCTCCTCGGCGTTGCGGGCATGCCTGTCGGGATCGAGCCGCTGCAGGGACCGCTCGACTTCGGCGACGACCTCGGCGTCCAGCAGTTCCCGGATCGCCTCGGTGCCGAGCAGCTCGGCCAGCAGTGTCGAATCCAATGCCAGCGCCGCCGCGCGCCGTTCCGCGAGCGGGGCGTCGGTCTCGTACAGGAACATCCCGACGTAGCCGAAGAGCAGGCTGCGCGCGAACGGCGACGCGGACGGCGTCTCGACCTCGACCAGCTTGACCTTCCGCGACCGGACGTCGGCCATCAGTTCGCGCAGCCCGCCGACGTCGTACACGTCCTGCAGGACTTCCCGCATCGCTTCCAGCACCACAGGGAACCGCTCGTACTTCGCCGCGACCGAAAGCAGTTGCGACGCGCGCTGCCGCTGCTGCCACAGCGGGGTGCGGCGGCGGGGATCCCGGCGGGGGAGCAGCAGCGATCGTGCCGCGCACTCCCGGAATCGCGCGGCGAACACCGCCGAACCACCGACCTCGGCCACGATCAGCTGCTCGACCTCTTCCGGATCGAGCAGTACGTCTTCGACGCCGATGGTGATTTCCGAGCCCTCGGAGTCCAAGGCTTCGGGCAGGCGCAGCACGATGCCGTCGTCGGAATGCGCCACCTGCGCGTCGACCCCGCGGTTCTCCCGCAGCCGGGCCGCGATCGCGAGCGCCCACGGTGCGTTGACCTGAGCACCGAACGGGGAGTGCAGGATGACCCGCCAGTCGCCGAGTTCGTCGCGGAACCGTTCCAGCAGGACGGTCTTGTCGTTCGGGACGTGCCGGGTCGCCGACTTCTGTTCTTCCAGGTACGCCAGCAAATTGTCGCACGCGTACTCGTCCAGCCCGGCGACGGCGGCGCGCTCCCTGGCCACCGACGGTTCCGAAGTGGACAGTTCGCGGACGAACGCGCCCAGCGCCCGCCCCAGTTCCAGCGGGCGGCCGGGGGCGTCGCCCTTCCAGAACGGCATCCGCGCGGGCTCACCCGGCGCGGGCACGACGATCACGCGGTCGTGGGTGATGTCGGTGACCCGCCAGGAGGAGGTGCCGAGCAGGATCGTGTCCCCGACGCGGGATTCGTAGACCATCTCCTCGTCGAGTTCACCCACCCGCGACCCGGGTTTGTCGTCGGCGCCCGGCGTCATCACCGTGAACAGGCCGCGATCGGGGATCGTGCCGCCGGAGGTCACCGCGAGCCGCTGCGAACCGGGGCGGCCGTGCAGTTCGCCGCTGACCCTGTCCCAGGTGATCCGGGCGCGCAGTTCACCGAACTCTTCGCTCGGATACCGGCCGGCGAGCATGTCGAGGACCGCCAGCAACGCGTCGTCCGGAAGGGAGGCGAACGGTGCCGCGCGGCGAACGAGGGCGGCCACGTCGTCGACCGTCCACGATTCCAAAGCCACCATCGCCACGATCTGCTGCGCGAGCACGTCCAGCGGGTTGCGCGGGTACCGCACCGCCTCGATCGATCCGGACGCCATCCGTTCCGCGACCACCGCGCAGGAGACGAGGTCGCCCCGGAACTTCGGGAACATCACCCCGCTCGACACCGCGCCGACCTGGTGCCCGGCCCGGCCGACCCGCTGCAGTCCCGAAGCGACCGTCGGCGGCGCCTCGATCTGCACGACGAGATCCACCGCGCCCATGTCGATGCCCAGTTCCAACGAGGACGTCGCCACGACACAGGCGAGACGGCCCGTCTTGAGTTCCTCTTCGACGTGGGTGCGCTGCTCCCGCGACATCGAGCCGTGGTGCGCCCGCGCGATCACCGGCGCCGCGCCCGTGGTGAGCCCGGACTGGCCGATCGCTTCGGCCGGGTACCGCTGGTCGGGCTCCAGTTCGGATTGTTCCGCGACGAGTTCGTTGAGCCGGGCCGTCATCCGCTCGGTCAGCCGCCGCGAATTGGCGAACACGATCGTCGACCGGTGGGACTGGATCAGTTCGAGGACCCGCTCCTCCACCGCGGGCCAGATGGACGGCCTTCGCGGTGCGCCGTCGATCTCCTCCAGCGAACCGGGCAGCCGGGCGAGACCCGCGTCGAGGTCTTCGTTCTGCTTCGGACCCTGAGGACTGTCGAGATTGGACATGTCCTCGACCGGGACTTCGACGCGGACCTCGATCGTCTTCGCGAGCTTCGGCTGGACGACGGTGACCGGCTTGCCACCGGCGAGGAACGAAGCGACCTCGTCGATCGGGCGGACCGTCGCCGACAGGCCGATCCGCTGGGCAGGCTTTTCCAGCAGCGCATCGAGCCGTTCGAGTGAAAGAGCCAGATGCGCGCCGCGTTTGCCGCCGGCGACCGCGTGCACCTCGTCGACGATCACCGTCTCCACGCCGCGCAGCGAGTCGCGGGCGGAGGAGGTGAGGATGAGGAACAGCGACTCCGGTGTGGTGACCAGCACATCCGGCGGTGTCTTGCCGAAGGAGCGTCGTTCGGCGGCCGTGGTGTCGCCGGTGCGCATGCCGACACCGATGTCCGGCACCGGCAGTCCCAGCCGCCGCGACGCCTGGGAAATACCGGCCAGCGGAGCCCGCAGGTTGCGCTGCACGTCGACGGCCAGCGCCTTCAGCGGGGAGACATAGAGGACCCGGCAGCGTTTCCGAGGCTCGGCGGGCGGCGGTTCGACCGACAGCCTGTCCAGGGCCCAGAGGAACGCCGACAGTGTCTTACCGGACCCTGTGGGGGCCACGACCAGCGCGTGTTCCCCGGCGTGCGCGGCTCGCCAAGCCCCTTCCTGCGCGCGGGTGGGCGCGGCGAAGGCCCCGGTGAACCAGTCCCTGGTCGCGGGGGAGAAGAGGTCGAGTACGTCTGCCACGCCCTCCATAGTGCGCCGGACCCCCGACAGTTTCGCTCCGAGGCTTGTCGGCGGAGCTGAGATGGACCTGCGAACAGGACCGAACGCGTGAACCCGCCACGGCCGAAGGCCCCGCTATCGCGGTGGCAGGGCGCCCGAGGAGACCAGCTCCACCTTGATCACCAGGCCGCGTCCTGCCGACGTCGATCGCGGAAGCGGGTTCACCGACAGACACCGAGGCCTGTGACAAGGCACCCGCTCGGGGACGAGTTCGGCGGGTTCCGCACGTACGGTGACCTCGCTCATGGGAGCATCACGGCCAGCGCGACCGGATCAGTGCTGGGGCGGTCGCCGTTCGTCTGTGAAGGGAAAGAGCTGTGCGGATCCTGTCGGTGGACCTCGGGACGTCCAACACCGTGGCCGTCCTTTCGGCGCACGGGAGGCCGCCGCGGGTGGTCGAGGTCGACGGTTCGGCCAACATGCCTTCCGCGGTGTTCGCCACCGAAGACGGCACGATCATGGTCGGCCGCGACGCCGAACGCCGTGCCCGGCTCGACCCGACCCGGTTCGAGCCCAACCCCAAACGCCGCATCGACGAGCAGACGCTGCTGCTCGGCACCGATGTCATCCCGGTCACCGAGGTGCTGGCCGCGATCCTGCGCCGCGTCCTCGACGAGACCACCCGCCAGCTCGGCGGCGAACTGCCCGACGAGGTCCGCCTCACCCATCCCGCGCAGTGGGGCCAGACCCGCCGCACCGTGCTGCTGTCCGCCGCCCGGCTCGCCGGGATGGGCGGCAATCTGGTGCTCGTCCCCGAGCCGGTCGCCGCGGCGGCGCATTTCGCGTCGTTCCCCGGCAAGACGCTCGCCCCCGGACAGGCGCTCGCCGTGTACGACCTCGGTGCCGGCACCTTCGACGTCGCCATCGTCGGCGCCACCCCGAACGGCGGTTTCACCGTCGTCGCCGAAGACGGCCTTCCCGACCTTGGCGGCCTCGACGTCGACCAGGCGCTGCTGGTGCACGTCGGCCGCGAGGTCTCGCACAAGGATCCCCAGCGCTGGCAGCGGGTTCTGCGGCCCGAGTCCACTCCGGACCGCCGTACGCGACGCGCACTGCAAGAGGACGTGAAGGCGGCGAAGGAGGCCCTTTCGCGGCACCCGCAGACCGAGGTTCCGATGCCGGAGCCGTTCGAGGACGTACTCGTCACCCGCGGCGAGCTCGAGGCGCTGGTGCGGCCGTCGATGCTGCGCAGTGTCGAGCTGATGGCGCGGGTGGTCCGCTCGGCCGGGATGACGCCGGACCGGCTCGCGGGTATCTACCTAGTCGGCGGTTCGAGCAGGCTTCCGCTGGTCGGCAGCCTGATCGCGGAGAAGCTCGGCGTCGTACCCGGCAGCCTCGACCAGCCCGAGACCGCGGTCGCCCTCGGCGCCCAGCATGTCGCCTCCGACGGCATCAGCTCCCGGACACAGGGGGTGGAAGGGCAGGTCGCGGCCGGAACCGGCGCACACCCCGGCGTTTCGGGTCCGTACGCGCCGCCTCCGCAGCAGGTCGCGTCGATCCCCGGTTACCAGTCCGGCCCCGGTCAGTCCGGCGGCTTCCCGCAGTCGGGCTATCCGAACAGCGGCCCGCAGCAGGTGCAGCAGCAGCCCGCACCGACGAACTTCCCGACGTACTCCCTGGCCAGCGGCGACACCGGCGACAAGGCGACCGCGAGCAAGAAGAAGCCCCTCGTCATCGGCGCGATCGCGGCCGTCGTCGTGCTGATCGCCGCCGGGCTCGTGTACTTCCTGACCTCTTCGTCGGTGACCACTTACACCGCCGACGAGTGCAAGGCGCCCGGCGCGGCCGACGACAAGGGCCTCACCGGCTGCCTGCGCCAGCTCGCCGGCAAGATCGCCGACACCGGTGACTGCAAGCCCGGGATGGGCAACGGACCGGCGAAACCGGCGGAAGACCTGGGCGTGACGTCGACCTGCTCCGCGCCGGGCCGCGCCGGCACCCAGGTGACCTACCTGCAGAGCGACTCCCCGGAGAAGCTCAAGGCCTACACCGACCAGCTGCTCGCCTTCGCCGGCGGTGACCGCACCGAGGCCAAGTGGGCGGGCAACGCCCTGGAAGGCCAGTACTCCTCGGCCGCCGGGCGGAACGCGGCCGTGCTGGTGTTCACCGTGACCGACCGGCCGCTGGTGGGCTTCATCTACCAGGTCCCGGCCGAAGGGCAGAACCCGACGCCGGGCGAACTGGCCGACTACTTCGAAAAGAGCATCCAGCCGGGGGAGTAGGCCCGCTGTGGTCTGTCCGTGAAGGCCTCCTTCCCTATTTTCAAGGTCAGGGTCGCGGCAAGTCGCAGAGTTGCTGGTCGGCGCTGTTCTTGGTGGTCTGGATGTGGCATCGCTGATGCCTGCGGGGTCCGAGTGTGGAGGATTTGGGACGGTGAAGGTCCCCAATCCTCCACACTCGAGTGCACCGGGTTCAGGGGCATGCCCCCTGAAGTTCTGTTGATCAAGCTTCGCAACCGGGGATAGACGTCGGCCTGCGCCATGACGAAGAGGCCCCCGACCTGCACGGTCCCGACTTTGCCGGGACCCTGCCTTGAGCGTCAGGGTCCCGGCAAAGTCGGGAGGACGTTGGTTCGGGTGCGCTGTGACGACCAGATCCGGGAGGGGTGTGTGGAAATAGGGACACTCAACGTCCCTATTTCC
>NZ_JBVKAE010000065.1:0-26683 GCF_055598845.1 Amycolatopsis sp. NPDC039088
GTGGACAGACCAGTCGCCGTCCCCGCTCCCGTCAGCCGGTCCGGACCCACGCCGGGGCACGCCACGTTTGGGTTACCTCTCAATAGAACGACCCAAATCACTCACGACCCCCTCGCGAAACCGTGCAACTCGCCCAAAGCGGGCACGTTCGCCGCGAAAAGTGTCCGTTATGGACAGTCAAGAGCCGGGTGAGGCCCCTTGCGTGAACCCGCTCCCGTCGGGCCCGCCACGACACGTTCGCCTTGTCCCGCCAAAGAGGTGGAGTCGACCATCAGTCATGCGCCTTTGCCGGAACCCAGACTCTCAAGGTAGGGAAGGAGGCCTTCACGGACTTCCCGCTTGAGGCTGCCGGTGACGGGTGGGCTGGGGATCCCGCATTTAGTCCTCTAAATGCGGGGTCACACCAGGTCCAAGACGTCTTCGGCGCAGCCCCACGCCAGCGTGATCCCGGCACCCCCGTGTCCGTAGCAATGGATGACGTCGCCCTCGCGGTCCAGCCGGACCGCGGGCCGGAACGGCCGCAAACCCACCTTCGCGCCCAGAACCGGCGCGTCCACCAGCTCGGGCACGAGTTCCCGGCACCGCCGCACGATGTCCGCGGTGACCCCGGGGTCCGGCGTGACGTCGGCACGTCCGGGTTCCTGCGTTCCGCCGCAGACGACGTGCCGTCCGTGCGGGATCACGTGCCGCAGCACCGGCGAGGACCCGTCGACGATCCATTCGGTCAGCCCCGGATCGGCTAGATGGACGACGTGGCCGCCGACCGGCACCACGGTGCTGTCCCCCGCCAGCCGCCCGCCGCCGAGCCCGGCCGCGTTCACCACGAGATCCGCGTCGAGGTCGTCGAGCCGCGAGACGGTGCGGTACTCGGTGCGCGCGCCCAGCGCGGCGACCTGTTCCGCGAGCCAGGCGAGGTACACCGGGGTGTCGACCACCGCGGTCGTGAAGGTGAGCCGTCCGGGTTCGTGATCGAGGTCCGGCATGCTGAACGCCCACGACGGCACCGGCGCCTCGCGCGGGATGAAGTACGTCCCCCGCATCAAGCGGATGCCGGGCGCGCCGAGCGAGCGGTATTTCTTCACACTCGCCGCGGTCCAGCGATCGACCCTGCGGGAGTTCGCCGCCAGCGGCGGGAAGAGCACGCCACCGGCGACCGCCGACGTCGTCTCCCCCGGTCCGGCGCCGGCGATCACCGTGACGTCGTGCCCGGCCCCGGCCAGCCGGTGCGCGCAGCTCAGCCCGATCACGCCGCCGCCGACCACACTGATCCGCATCGAAAGCCCCCTTCATCCTCGCGAGCCGTCCCTGCATGGTGACTGATGACCCGTCACGTAATCTCGCCGGATGAGCGGAAGAGCGCCGTACGGGCTCGTCGCGGTGACCTGTGCCGCGATCATGGCCGTACTCGGCTTCCTGGTCTCCGGCGAAGGTCTTTCCGGCCCCGACGAGTTCGCCGTCAAGTGGGTGGAACGCACCTTCGGCGCCGACACCGGCCTTCTGCGGCTACTCGTGCTGCCGACCGAGGCCTACGTCCTGATCCCGGTCGCGCTCCTCGCCGCCGTCCTGTGCCTGTTCGGACGGCGGAAGCCCGAAGCGGCGCTGACCGTCGTGGGCCCGCTCGTCGCCATCGCCGCCAACACCTGGGTGCTCAAACCGCTTTTCGACCGCTGGAAGAACACCTATCTCGCCTATCCCAGCGGGCATACCGTCGCGCTGGTCGCGGTGCTGACCGCGCTCGTCCTGCTCGCCCGGCCCGGAGTCGCGACGGCCGTCATCTCGACGGTGGGCGCGGTGGTGCTCGGCGGGGTCACGATCGGCATGATCGGCCTCGGCTACCACTACCTGACCGACGTCGTGGGCGGCGCACTGTTCGCCATCGCGACCGTCTGCGCGACCTGGGTGCTGCTCACCTGGGCTGCACGGCGTCACGCGCCAGTGCCGTCAGACGGCTGACGGCGCGCAGGTACTTCTTGCGGTAGCCGCCGTTCACCATCTCCTCGGTGAACAGGTCCGGCACCGGTTCGCCGGAGACCACCAGCGGGATCGCGCGGTCGTAGAGCCGGTCGGCGAAGGCGACGAGACGCAGTCCGACGTTCTGGTCGGGAACCGGGTGGATGTCACACAGGTGCACGCGGGTCACGCCGTCGAGAAGCCTGCCGTACCGCGAAGGGTGCAACCCCGCCAGGTGCTCGCACAGCGCGTCGAAATCGTCCACAGTGGACTCTGGATGGGCGGCGGCGGACGACTCCAGTTCCTCGGGGGTCGCGGGCGGCGGCGCGTCCGGGAGCCCGCGGTGGCGGTAGTCCGGCCCGTCGACCCGGCAGACGCCGAACCGGGCGGACAGCGACTGGATCTCGCGCAGGAAGTCCGCCGCGGCGAACCGGCCCTCACCGAGTTTGTCCGGCAGCGTGTTGGAGGTCGCCGCCACGAAGACCCCCGCCGAGATCAGTTCCTGCAGCAGCCGGGTGACGAGCATGGTGTCGCCGGGGTCGTCGAGTTCGAACTCGTCGATCGCCAGGAACCGGTGTTCGGACAGCCGCCGCACCGCCTCGGCGAACCCCAGGGCGCCGACGAGGTGGGTCAACTCCACGAAGGTCCCGTACGCCTTGGGCGACGGGGTCTCGTGCCACGTCGAGGCCAGCAGGTGCGTCTTGCCGACGCCGAAGCCGCCATCGAGATAGAGGCCCATCGGTCCGGACGGCGCCTCGTCCCCGCCGCCGAACAACGCGCGCAGCTTCGACTTCGGCTTCCGGTTCGACGCCTCCGCCACGCGCTTCGCGAACGCGCCACAGTCGACGACGGCCGCGGCCTGGCTCGGCTCGTCCGGATTGGGCACGTAGGTGGAGAACCGGACCGCGTCGAACCGCGGCGGCGGGACGAGCGCGGTGATCAGCTCGTCGGCGGACAGCTCCGGACGGCGATCGATCAGGCGGGCTGGCATTCGCCGAGAGTAACGGCACCGGCGGTGGCCGTTCACCCTCCCTGAACGGGCGTATCCCCCGCTCAGCGGTGCCGTCGGGCGCGTGTTGGGATAGCCGTGTGCAGCTTTTGTGGCCAACGACACCGGCGGAACCCGTCTCCGACGCCGACCTGGAGCGGCTCTACGGGTATCCCGAGGACCTGACCCGTCCCTGGGTCCAGGTCAACTTCGTCAGCTCAGCCGACGGCGCGGCCGCGGTCGACGAGCTGTCCGAGGGGCTTTCGCACCCTGCTGACAAGCGCGTCTTCCTGCTGGGAAGGCTGCTTTCCGACGTGATCCTGGTCGGCGCGGGCACGGTGCGCGCGGAGGGCTACCGCGGCGCGCGGATCAACGCCGAACGGGCCGCCCGCCGGCTTTCGCGCGGCCTCTCGGAGGTCCCGCCGATCGCGGTGGTGACCCGGTCGGGTGATCTCGACCCCGAGGGCCCGCTGTTCACCGACACGAAGGTGCCGCCGATCGTCATCACCACCGAGCGGGCGCCCGGGGCCCGCCGCGCCGCGCTGGAACGCGCGGGCGCCGACGTGCTCGTGGCCGGGGCCGACGACGTCGATCTGCGGTACGCGCTCGAACTCCTCGGGAAACGCGGGCTGTACCGCGTCGACTGCGAGGGCGGGCCGACGCTGTTCGGTGACCTGATCGCCGCCGATCTCGTCGACCAGTTGTGTCTCACGGTCGCTCCGCTGCTGGCGGGCGCGGGCGCGCGCCGGATCTCCGATGGCGGGCCCACCCCGGAACCACGCCGGATGGACCTCGCGTCAGTGCTGTTCGAGGACGGTTTCACCATGCTGCGTTACCGCCGCCGGGAGGGCGGGTGAGCGAGTCCGCGCCGGTTCCGGACAAGGAACTGGCGGCCAGGGCCGCCGCCGGGGACCACGGTGCCTTCGACACCTTGGTGCGGCGGCACACGGCCAGGATGTACCGGGTGGCGCTGCGGATCACCGGCAGCTCTTCGGAAGCGGAAGACGTCGTCCAGGAGGCCTGGCTTTCCGCGTGGCGCGCGCTGCCCGGCTTCCGGCACGAATCCGCGGTGTCCACCTGGCTGTACCGGGTGACCACCAACGGCGCGCTCGGCCAGGTCCGGCGCCGGAAACCGACCGTGCCGCTCGACGAAGGCGACGCGGGTGTCGTGCCCGGCCCGGAGGGTCATGTGGTGAGCGCCGAACAGGTCGGCGTGGTGCTGCGCGCGATCGCCGAACTCGACGTCGGCCAGCGGATCCCGCTGATTCTGCGAGAATTCGAGGGGATGACCTACGACGAGGTGGCCGAGGTTCTGGAAGTCAGCGTGCCCGCTTTGCGCGCCCGCCTGCACCGCGCCAGGGTGGCGCTGCTGGCGAAACTCGGCGACAACTTCCGACCCGGGGAACGGTGATGAGCGAGGATCCGCGCGACGACCCCCGGTGGGAGCAGGTGCGCGCCGCCGCGAGCCGTCCGGTGCCGACGCCGCCGGGACTCGTCGAACGGGTGCTCCGCTCGGTCGGCGGCGTCCGCGGCGGGCGGACCACGCCGCCGCTCGATCTGCCGTCCGCCGGCGGGAAGACCCAGGTGTCGGAGCGGGCGCTCGTCCTGCTGACCAGGAGACTCGCCGCGGAGATCGGGCGAGACCTCGGCGGGGTGCACGTCTCGGCCGTCGCGCTCGAAGACGAAGTGCTCCAGGTACTGGTGACGGTCCGGTTCGGCGTCGAAGCGGCGGCCGCGGACCTGTTGCGCCACCGGGTCACCGAGGCCTTGACCGGCCAGCTCGGCTCGGCTCCGCCCGCGATCAACATCCACGTCGTCGACGTCCATCCCGACTGAGAGCCGGTTCGGATGGACGAACCCCGGTTCTGATTACCCCATCCGGGGGACATCGCGGGACGACTCGCCATGCGCGCGTGTCCTGGTCGGTGAGAGCGTAGGGAACGCCGCGCGCGCAGGTCGCGCGGCGCAGGTGCGAGAAGGAGCGAACTTCATGGCGCAGCCGAGCGCGAGCAGGCCCGAGACCGCCTTGGCGGGTGTCGGGACAGGGTCGACCCTCAACGAGGAAGGAGCCGCCGGCAAGACCACGATCTCGTCGGTGGTGGTCCAGAAGGTGGCCGGGCTCGCCACCCGTGAGGTGACCGGGATCCACGCGCTGGGCGGCGGGGTCTCGCGGGCCTTCGGCGCGATCCGCGAGCGCATCCCCGGCTCCGGCACGGTCACCACCTCCGGTGTCTCGGTCGAGGTCGGCGAGAAGCAGGCGGCGATCGACCTCGACGTCGTCGTCGAGTACGGCGCGCGCATCGTCGACGTGGCACGGGCGGTGCGCCGCAACGTGATCGGCCAGGTCGAGCAGATCACCGGCCTCGAGGTGATCGAGGTCAACATCGCGGTCAACGACATCCACCTGCCCGACGAGAACGGCGGCGAGACCGAGACCTCGCGGGTCGAATGATGAACGGCACCCAGACCGGCCTGCTCGCCGGGCTCATCCTCGGCCTCGCCGCGACACAGGGCTTCACCGCGTTCCTGGTGACACTGGCCGTCGGCGTCATCGGCCTCGTCCTCGGCCGCGTCCTCGACGGCGAACTCGACCTCGGCGATCTGTTCGGCCGGGGCCGCGACAAATGACCGTCCCACCCGAACCCGAGGATCGCGGCACCCTCACCATCGCGCCCGCCGTGGTCCGCAAGATCGCGCAGCACGCCGCGGACCAGGTCGACGGGACCACGTCGGCGGAACGGCGGATCGCCGGACTCGGGCTGGGAACGCACGGCGCGAGCGCGAAGGTCGGCGGTGAGGGCAACGACGTCGACCTCGTCCTCGACGTGGCGCTGAACTATCCGGCGCCGGTGCGGCGGATCGTCGGCGATCTGCGCGCCAGGGTCTCCGAGGAGGTCGAGCGGATCACCTCGTACCGGGTCCGCGACATCTCCGTGACGGTCTCCGCGCTCCTGCCCGACATCGCGCCCCGCGTCCGCTAGAAGGAGCCAAAGGCATGCGTTTGTTCGTCCGGCTGCTGTCCGCCCTGATCGGGCTGGCGCTGGCCGCCGCCGGGGTCCTGCTGACGTTGGAGGTCGGCTGGGGCTGGTGGCGGCCGGGGCGGGGACCGCTGTTCATCCCCTGGGACGACTGGCGTGACCGGCTCGCGGAACTGTCCTGGGACAGTTCACCGGTGCGGCTCACCGCGATCGTCGTCGCGGTGGTCGGGCTCCTGCTGATCATCGCGGCGGCTTCGGCCGGGCGGCGTGCCATCCGGCTGACCGATCCGGCGAACGAGGTCAGCGTGACCACCTCGCCGCGTTCACTGGCGAGGCTGGTGGGGGTGACCGTGCGCGCGCAGGACAACGTCGCCGGCGCCAAGGTCACCGCCACCGCCAAGAAGATCCGCGTCCGCGCGACCAGCAGGCTGGAGACCGAAGGCGAGCTGCGGCCGCGGCTGCTGGGAACGGTTTCCGGCCTGCTCGACGAAATCCCGCTGGTGCGGCGGCCGAAGGTGTCCGTCGTCGTCGACTCCCCGAAGGACCGCCGATGAGCCGTTCGGTCTCCGCCAAGGCACTCGGCCGGTCCACCGGCACGGAACGGACCCTGACCGTCCTCATCGGACTCCTCGCACTGCTCGGCGGCGCCGCGGTGCTCGTGCTCGGCGCCGGCTGGCTCGGCACCTACCGCGGCCGCCGGCCGCTCGCCGACCCCATCGCGCTCGACTGGCTCGCGCGGAACGCCCTTCCCTCCCGCGTCGGCGCGCTGGTGCTCGGGGTTCTCCTGCTGTGGCTGGGGTTGTGGTGGTTCTTCCGGTCACTGCGCCCGGAAGGCCGTCCGGACCTCGAACTCGAAGACGACCTCGTGGTGACCTCCTCCGCCATCTCCGATGCCGTCCGCGCCGACGCCGAGACGGTCGACGGCGTCGCGCGGGCCCGGGTCCGCGCGGTCGGCGACAGCGAGAACCCGGCACTGCGGATCACGCTCTGGCTGAACGAGGGCACCAACCTGAAACGGGTCTGGGAGGAGCTCGACCGCACCGTGCTGGCCCGTGCGCGGGAATCGCTCGGGGTCGAGGTCCTGCCCACCGCCGTCCGGCTCGAACTCGACACGGGAGCACCGCAACGGGTGCGCTGACCACACCGATGCGGCAAGAATGGCCGTCATGCCGCTGCCCTTGACGCCACCGATCAAACCGATGCTCGCCAAACCGGCGAAGGCCATCCCCGATTCCGGCGGCCTGCTGTTCGAGCCGAAGTGGGACGGCTACCGCTGCCTGGTGTTCCGTGACGGCGACGAGCTGACTTTGCAGTCACGGTCGGAGAAGCCGCTCAACCGGTACTTCCCCGAGGTCGTCGAGCGGCTGAAGGCGACGCTGCCGGAACGGATCGTGCTCGACGGCGAGCTGGTGGTCGGCCGGGACGGAAAACTGGACTTCGACGCGCTCACCGACCGGGTCCACCCCGCCGAAAGCCGGATCAAGCTGCTGGCGGAGCAGACCCCGGCGGAGTTCGTCGCGTTCGACCTGCTGGCGCTCGGCGACGAGTCCTATCTGGACGAACCGACGTCGAAGCGGCGGGAACGACTGGAGAAACTGGCCTCGGACGGCATCCACCTGACGCCCGCCACGTCGGATCCGGCGATCGCGCGGCACTGGTTCGAGCTGTTCGAGGGCGCGGGCCTCGACGGCGTCATCGGCAAACCGCTCGACGAGCCGTACAGCCCCGGAAAACGCGTGCTGCTGAAGTACAAGCACTCGCGCACCGCGGACTGCGTGCTGGCGGGACTGCGCTGGCACGTCGACGGCGAACCGGGCGAGCTGGTCGGCTCGTTCCTGCTCGGGCTCTACGACGAGGACGGCGTGCTGCACCACCCCGGCGTCGTCGGGTCGTTCCCGGTCACCCGGCGGCGTGAACTGGCCGAGGAACTGGCGCCGCTGATCACCGACGGGACCGATCACCCCTGGCTGGGTGACAACGTCCGGGAGAAGCAGCGGATCCCCGGCGGGATCACCCGGTGGAAGGCCAAGGAAGCCCCGTGGGTGCCGCTGAAGCTGGAAAAGGTGGTCGAGGTCGGCTACGAGCACACGGAAGGCGGCTATCCGTCGCGGTTCCGCCACACCGCGCAGTTCAAACGCTGGCGTCCCGACCGAGAGCCGGAGTCCTGCACCTACGCCCAGCTCGACGAGGTCGCCAGGTACGACCTGGACGCGGTGTTCCGCGGCGAGGTCAAACGCACCCGTTAACCGGCGCCTGACACCCCACCTGCGAAGCTCACCACGAGCTTTTGTCATGCCCGGAAAGTGAGGACCAGCCCGTGCGCCCCGCCAGCACCGTCCGCCGCAGGCCACGGCTGATCCTCATGACGGCCGTCGCGGCCGTGCTCGCGGGCTGCACGGCCGGGCCGTCGGTACGCCCGGCGGTGATCGACAACGACGGCAAGACCACTCCCGGCTCCTCGACGGCGCCGCAGCAGGTGCCGCTGCCGCCGCTGTCCGAACCGCGGTCGCCGTCGATCAAATGGGAGGACTGCGATGACGCGACCCGGCAGCGGCTGGGCCAGCCGTCCGTGCCGGACACGTTGAAGTTCTCCTGCGCCAAGGTGCCCACCACGCTCGACGCGCCGGACCTGCCGGGACGCGGGGTTTCGCGGCTGTCGGTGGTCAAGACCGGGGGCGGGCCCATCCCGCTGGTCGTGGTCAACGACGTCGACGGAGAGCCGGGTTCGCTCTACGCCGCGCGGTTGGCGGCGACACTGCCGCCCGAGTACCTGCAGAAGTTCTCCCTGATCGGCGTCGACCGGCGCGGGACGGGCGCGTCCATGCCGGTGCAGTGCATCCCCGGGGAGATCCGCACCGACCTCCTCGGCGCCGACCCGGCCGCCGGTGACCTCGAACCCGTGGTCGACGCGGCACGCAAGGCGGGCCAGCAGTGCGCGATCGAACTGGACGACTCGCAGGTCGCGATGGACAGCTGGCGGGCGGCCGGCGACCTCGAAGAACTACGAGAACAGCTGGGTCTGGACAAACTGCACGCGCTGGGGCGCGGAGACGGGTCGAAGGTCCTCGCCGAGTACGCCGTGCGGTTCCCGGCGCAGGTCGGTCGCGTCATGCTCGACGGGTTGCCCGACCCCGGCGCCGACGCGGCCGCCGTCCAGGAGTCCGTCGCCGCGAGCGCGCAGGCCACCCTCGACGCTTTCGGCGCCGACTGCATCGCCAGGGGCTGCCCGATCGGCGACGCCCGCTCGGCCGTGACCGCCGTCGCGGACCGGCTCCGCGGCGCTCCCGCGACGACCACCGACGGCGTGGAGATCACGCCCGGGATCGCGCTGTTCGCGATCTACACCGGCCTCACGCAACGCTCACGCTGGGTGGAACTCGCCGAAGCGCTCAAGACCGCGCAGACCGGCGACATCACGCCGCTGGCCGCGTTCGCCGAACCGGTACTGAAGGACACGCGGGCCCGGCCGTCCCGGCTGGACGGCTCGCTCGCGACCAAATGCAACGACAGCGCAACGCGGCTCTCGGCCGAAGAACTCACTCGCGTGACCACGACCCTGCGCGACAAATACCCGCAGTTCGGCGTCTTCGCCGCGCAGCAGCTGGCGTGGTGCAGCCCGTGGCCCGTCCGCCGCGAACCACTCCCGCCCGCCGGCGCGCCCGGCGCTCCGCCGATCCTCGTCGCGGGTACCGCGACCGACCCGGTCACCCCGGAACAGGGCACCGGCCGGGCCGCCGACCAGATGCCGAGCGCGGTGACCATCACCTGGCAGGGCGCCGGACACGGGGCGCTGCCGCTGTCGCCCTGCGTCACCGACGCGACGCGTGCGTTCCTGATCGACGGGAAGATCCCGGTCGACGGAACGCTCTGCCCGGCCTGACCCACTCCCCACGCGCCTCGTGAGTGGTAATGACGGTTAGAACCGTCATTACCACTCACGAGACCCAAGCGGCACTACTGTCGGTAGGACTCCACCTCACTGATCGGCCGCGCCGCGGCCCGGTCCGTGAAGGACTCCTTGAGGGACTCTGGGTCCCTCAAGGAGTCCTTCACGGACTGAAGATCGCCACATACGGCTCACAAGCACCAGCAGTCACAACAGCTGCGCGTGAAGGCCCCCTTCCCTCGGCTGAGCCGAGGGAAGGGGGCCTTCACGCGCGTACTGAGCGAGCAAGGACCACAGGTACCGGGCCGGTCAAGTCTCGTGAGTGGTAATGACGGTTAGAACCGTCATTACCACTCACGAGACCTAAGCGGTACTACTGCCGGTAGGACTCCACTTCGGAGATCGGCCGCGCCGCGGCCTGGTCCGGGTCCTCGTCGAACTCGACACGCGCCCGCCGCTGCCGCAGCAGGTCCCAGCACTGGTCCAGCTGCTCCTCGACGGCCGCCAGCCGGGCACGGCCGTCCGAGCTCAGCCCGGTCCCGATCGCTTGCGCACGGAGTTCGTGCTCCTCGCTGACCAGCTCGTCGATGCGGCTGAGGATGTCACCGTCGGCCATTCGCGCCTCCTGCGAAACCTGGTTGCTCCATCCGAGACGCTACGCGCATTCACGGGAATGTGCGCCACGCCTGTTTCGTTACGCCCGGCATGAGCACAGTGGAGCTGACCGCCGCCAACTTCGATCAGGTCGTGTCCGAGAACGACTTCGTGATCATCGACTTCTGGGCGGGCTGGTGCATGCCGTGCCGCCAGTTCGCGCCGACCTACGAGAAGGTGTCGGGCAACCACGACGACATCGTTTTCGCCAGCGTCGACACCGAAGCCGAGCAGCAGCTGGCCGCCGCCTTCGACGTGCGCTCGATCCCCACCCTCGCGGTGATCCGCGACAAGACGGTCATCTACTCACAGCCCGGCGCGCTCCCGGAGAAGACGCTCGAAGACCTGATCCAGCAGGCACGCGACATCGACATGGACAAGCTCAAGGAAGAGGCCCAAGAAGCCTGACGGGCATGAAGAAGGGGCCCTTCCCGGCGGGTTTCGCCGGGAAGGGCCCCTTTGTCTTTCAGCGGAACGGTGCCACCGGGGGCCGGGTCAGCCCCGGGTGACGAGTCCGCGCAGGAAGAACGCCAGGTTCGCCGGGCGTTCCGCCAGCCTGCGCATGAAATAGCCGTACCATTCGTCGCCGTAAGGGACGTAGACGCGCATTGTCTTGCCGTCGCCCGCGATCCGGCGCTGCTCGTCGGGACGGATCCCGTACAGCATCTGGAACTCGTGGTCGTCCGCCGTGCGGCCCGCGCCCATGGCGAGCTTCCCGGCGATCGCGATCATCCGCGGATCGTGCGAGGCGACCATCGGATAACCCTTGCCCCGCATGAGAATCTTGAGGCAGCGCACGTAGGACTTGTCCACTTCGGACTTGTCCTGGAACGCGACCTCCTCGGGCTCGGCGTACGCGCCCTTGCACAACCGGACGCGCGAGCCTTCACCGGCGAGGTCGCGGCAGTCCTGTTCGGTCCGCCGCAGGTAGGCCTGCAGCACCGCGCCCACCCACGGGTACTCGGTGCGCAGTTCCCGCAGGATGCCCAGCGTCGAGTCGGTGGTGGTGTGGTCCTCCATGTCGAGGGTGACCGTGGCACCGACCGCTTCGGCCGCCGCGCAGATCTTGCGGGCGTTCTCCAGCGCGACCTTCTCGCCGTCGGCGGGCAGGAACTGGCCGACCGCGGACAGCTTCACCGAGACGTCGGCGCCGAACGCGAGGCCGTCGGCCGCCAGCGCGGACAGCAGCTCTTCGTAGGCGCGGACGGTCGTCGCGGCCTGTTCGGCATCGGTGGTGTCCTCGCCGAGGTGGTCGAGGGTCACCCGAAGGCCGTCATCGGCCAGTTCGCGAACCACCCGGGCGGCGTCGGACGTCCCGGAACCGGCGACGAACCGGCCCACCACCGATCGGGTGGCGGGGACGACCTCGACCAGCTTCCGCATCCGCCGGGATCGGGCGGCGGCGAGCAGCGGGGCACGCAACATCACGGACTCCTGGAGATCTCAGCCCTGGTGGGGGTAACGGACGCCGGTCGGCGGAACGAACGTCTCCTTGATCGAGCGCGGGCTCGTCCAGCGGAGCAGGTTGAACACCGAACCGGCCTTGTCGTTGGTGCCGGACGCGCGACCGCCGCCGAAGGGCTGCTGGCCGACGACCGCGCCGGTCGGCTTGTCGTTGACGTAGAAGTTGCCGGCGGCGAAGCGCAGCGCCTCGGACGCCTTCGCCACGGCCGTGCGGTCGTTGGCGATGACCGCGCCGGTGAGCGCGTAGTCGGCGGTCTCGTCGACCAGCTTCAGCACGTTGTCGAAGCCCTCGGCGGTGTCGTCGTCGTAGACGTGGATCGCGAGGATCGGGCCGAAGTACTCGGTGCGGAAGATCTCGTGCTTCGGGTTGTCCGAGACGAGGATCGTCGGGCGCACGAAGTAGCCGACACTGTCGTCCGCGGTGCCACCGGCGATGACGTCGACCTCGGCGTCTTCCGCGGCGCTCTTCAGCACGGCGGCGTGCTTGTCGAAGGCGCGACGGTCGATCACGGCGCCGCCGAAGTTGCTCAGGTCGGTGACGTCGCCGTAGGTGATGGCCTCGGTCTCGGAGACCAGGTCGTCCTTCAGGCGCGTCCAGACCGAACGCGGGACGTAGGCGCGGGACGCGGCCGAGCACTTCTGGCCCTGGTACTCGAAGGCGCCGCGGATCAGCGCGGTACGCAGGATGTCGACGTCGGCCGAGGCGTGCGCGAGCACGAAGTCCTTGCCGCCGGTCTCGCCGACCAGGCGCGGGTACGTCCGGTAGCCGCCGATGTTGGCGCCGACGGTGCCCCACAGGTGCTGGAACGTCGCGGTGGACCCGGTGAAGTGGATCCCGGCCAGGTCGCGGTGGGTCAGGGCGACCTCGGAGACGGCCTTGCCGTCACCCGGGAGGAGGTTGATGACGCCCGGCGGCATCCCCGCTTCTTCGAGCAGCCGCATGAGCATGTGCGCGGCGTAGCTCTGCGTCGGCGACGGCTTCCACAGCACGACGTTGCCCATCAGCGCGGGCGCGGTCGGCAGGTTGCCGGAGATCGCGGTGAAGTTGAACGGCGTGATGGCGTACACGAAACCCTCGAGCGGGCGGTGCTCCATCCGGTTCCAGATCCCGGGCGAGCTGGTGGGCTGCTCGGCGAGGATCTGGCGGCCGAAGGCGACGTTGAAGCGCCAGAAGTCGATCAGCTCGCAGGCGGAGTCGATCTCGGCCTGGAAGGCGGTCTTCGACTGGCCGAGCATGGTGGCGGCGTTCAGCTTGGCGCGCCACGGGCCCGCCAGCAGATCGGCGGCACGCAGGATGATCGCGGCGCGGTCGTCGAACGACAGCGCACGCCAGCCGGGGGCGGCGGCCTTGGCGGCGGCGATCGCGTCGTGGGTGTCCTGCGCGGTCGCGCTGTGGATGACGCCCAGCACCGACTTGTGGTTGTGCGGCTGGACGACCTCGATCTTCTCGCCGCCGCCCTTGCGCTGCTCACCGCCGATCGTCGCGGTGATGTCGATGGGGTCGGCGCCGCCCAGCAACTTGAGCGCGCCCTCGAGTTCAGCGCGCTCGGCGCTGCCCGGTGCGTAGTTCAGCACCGGCTCGTTCTTCGGGGCGGGGGTCTGGGTCACGGCGTCCACTGACTGCTCCTGACTTCACTTCGCCGGTTAGAGGTCTCTTCTCGAACGGTAGACCGGACGACTCCCGAACGGCTTGTTCAACTGGCTAGAATCAGGGTGACCATCTTGTCCGATCGGCTTAACCGGTGATGACAGCGACTACCCCACCGACCACCGTCGCCTCGCTGCGGCACGTCCTGGCCACGCTGGGAGAACCGCTGGTCAGGGTGCTCGCCGCCCCGGGTGGCCTCGGCGTCGCGGTGGAGGACGTCGTCATCCACGATCCGGAAGACCCGCCGGACGCCCATCCGGGTGACCTCGTGCTGGTGATCGGAGCGCGGGGACGGTCGGCGGCGGGGGCGATCCGGGCGGCGGGACGCTCGGGCGCGGCCGCCGTGGCGCTCAAGAACGGCTCGGCGGTGGTGAACGTCGCGGCCGACGCCGGGATCGCGCTGATCGAGGTCGGCCACGAGGCACGCTGGGAGCAAGTCGAGGCGCTGGCCAGGGGCGTCGTCGACGCGGCCCGCGCGGGAGGCGAGGCCGACAGCGGCGAGGTGCTGGGCGATCTGTTCGCGCTCGCGCAGACGATCGCGACGCTGACCGGGGGCCTGGTCAGCATCGAGGACACCGCGAGCCGGGTACTGGCGTACTCGCGGGCGGGCGACGAGGTGGACGAGCTGCGCAGGCTCTCGATCCTCGGCCGCGAGGGTCCGGAGCGCTACCTCGCGATGCTGCGCGAATGGGGTGTCTACCAGCGGCTTCGCGCTGGGGAAGGCATTGTCCGGATCGAGGAGCGGCCCGATCTCGGCATCCGGCGGCGGATCGCGGCCGGCATCCACGCCGGGTCGCAAGCGCTGGGCACGATCTGGGTCCAGGAGGGCGCGCATCCACTCACCGAGAGCGCGGAGGTCGCGCTGCTCGGCGCGAGCCGCGCGCTCGCGCCCCAGCTGATCCGGCATCGCATGCTGCCCAGCCCGGAACTCCGGCTCCGCGAAGACCTGCTGGCCGGGCTGCTCGACGGCCGTCTCGACGCCGAGTCCGTGGCCGACGACATCGGGGCGGATCCCGGGAAACCGGCCATGGTGCTGGCCTTCTCGCTGCCCCGCGACCGGGCGGCGAGCGACCGGCAACTGAGGCGCGCCGAACTGGTGCACCTGATCACCGTGCACACCGCCGCGTACCGGCGGAGCGCGCTGGTGAGCGTGATCGGCGGCCGCGTCTACGCGCTCCTCCCCGATCTCCCCGAGCACGCCGAGACGCGGATCCTGGCGCTGGCCAAGGAAATCGTCGGCACCGCGCAACGGCATCTCGACGTCCGGGTGCGCGCCGCGCTGGGCGGCGTCGTGCCCCGGCTCTCCGACGCGGCGGCCTCGCGGGGCGACGCGGACCGCGTGCTGGCGACGATGGCCCGCGGCCACGGGACCGCGGACGTCGCCTCACTGGCCGACGTCCGCGCCGAGGTCCTGCTGTCGGAGGTGCTCGCCTTCCTCGGCGAGCAACCGAGGATCCGCGATCCGAGGCTGACGGAACTGGTCGCGCACGACGCCGAGCACGGCGGCATCCTGGTCCCGGCGGTGCTCGCCTACCTCGACGCGTTCGGCGACGTCCGGCGCGCGGCGCGTGAGCTGAACATCCATCCGAACACCGTCCGCTACCGGGTGCGGCGCGCGGCCGAGGTGTCCGGGATCGACCTGGCCGACCCCGCGCAGCGCATCCTGGCCCAGCTCCTGCTGCGCCTCTAGAACGCGTTTCGTCCTCTAAATGCGGTAGTTCGCGACCTGAACTACCGCATCCAGAGGACGAAACGCGAGGGTCGTCAGGCCAAGATCAGGCTGAACCGCCGGTTCTGGACGTCCAGCTTGTCGAGCCGCACCGCGACGGCCGCACCGGCGGCGAGCGGGCCGGTTCCGCCGACGGTCGGCAGCAGCCCTTCCATCCCCTGGGCCACCTCGACGAACGCGCAGAACGGCAGCACTCGCGTGACGACGCCGTCCATGACGCCGCCGTCCGCGTTCGCGACGACGAACTCACGCCAGTTTTCCTTGTGAGACATGCGATTCACCTCCTCTCCGCGCATGGTCCACCTGAGGGGACACCTACGCGGAGGCGGGCTGCGAGCCCGCTGGGAGATCAAGCGGCGGCCGGGGAACCCGTCCGCTCACGGCACAAGGCCGACCCGGCAGTCATGGCCGTGACCTTAGCAAAGGTCACAAGACCGCGGTGAGGCTTCGCAGTCCGGCGACCTCGGCCAGCCCACGATAGGAATCCAGCCGCTCCGCCTGGTCGAAAGTACTGGTGGTCACCAGGATCTCGTCGGCGCCGGTCTTGGCGACGAGGCCGGCCAGCCGGTCGCCCACCTCGTCCGGGGTACCGGCGATCTGGCCGTCGAGGGCGCGGTCGAGCCGCTCCTGGTCGCGGTCGGACAGCGGCGCCGCGAGGATCTCCTCCACCGGGGACAGCGGCGGGAAGACGCCGTGCGTCCGCGAGTAGACCGTCGACCACGCTTCGGGGATCAGCAACCGCCGTGCCCGCTCTGTCGTTTCGGCGACGGCGATCGCCGTGGACACCACGACATACGGCCGCGAGACCTGCGCGGAGGAACGGAAACCGGACCGATAACCCTCGATCGCCTCAAGCAGCGGTCCTTCGCCCCGGACCGGCGCGATCACCAGCGGCAACCCCAGTTCCGCGGCCAGCTTCGCGCCCGCACCGGTGGCCAGCAGGAACGCGGGCACGCGCAGGCCCTCCGCCGGGATGGCGTGCACGCCAGGGAACGCTGTCTGGTCACCTGTGAGAAAGCCCAGCAGTTCCCGGACCTGGTCACCGAAGCGGTCGGCGTCGTCCTTCTCGTGCCCGAGCGCCTGGCGGACCCCGCCGGTGAACCCGACCGACCGGCCCAGCCCCATGTCGATGCGGCCGGGGAACAGCGATTCGAGCACGCCGAACTGTTCCGCGACCACCAGCGGGCGGTGGTTCGGCAGCATCACGCCGCCGGTGCCGACCCGGATCCGCTCGGTCGCGGAGGCGACCGCGGCCGCCAGCACCGTGGGCGCCGAACCGGCGACACCGGGCACGCTGTGATGTTCGGACACCCAGAACCGGTGATACCCCAGGGCTTCGATCTCCCGCGCGAAGGCGACGGTGTCCCGGAGGGCGCGGGGCGCGTCGCCACCGCGACGGGTCGGGGACCGGTCCAGTACCGAAAGCGTGATCACCCTCGGTTCAACGCGCCGGGGCCGGGGCGACATTCCCGAGTCGTCAGCCCTCGTGTGACGGTGCGGCTTCGGTCAGGGTGGCGTGTGAAGTACGTGATGGTCCCCTTCCTCGCGCCTAGCGCAGAGCCCCGGCAAAGTAGTACAACTGCTGGTCCGTAGCGCTCTTGGCGATCCGAAGGTCGTGCGTGACTGCCTGATTCCGGGCTGGTCTGCCGCACCCCGAGTGTCCATAAGGGACACCATCGCCGGACGCAATACCCGATGTGAGCACTTCACGTGGGGGTCGGTGCGCGCCTACCTGCCGCGGTCACCCGCACGAAGATCGACGAGTTCCGGAATCACCACTTTCAACCCACCTGACCAGCGATTATGCGACTTTGCCGGGACCTGGCGCCTAGCGCAGGGATGGGGGCCTTCACGCGCCGCCGTTGCGACTGGTGGTGCTGCTGAGGCTTGTGCTGCTCTTCCGGACCCGTACCGACGCCCCACCAGCAAGAACCCCAGCTCAGGACCTAGGGGCGCCAGCGCTCGCTGTAGTCCGGGTGGTCGGCGTGGGGCAGGGCCAGCAGCCGCAGGGTCAGGCACCAGTTCGTCCCGGCCTCGTCCGCGGGCACGTTGCACGTCTCGCACCAGTACTCGTTGCCGTACAGGGGGAAGCCGGGCACCTTCTCCGAGACCGTGGTGCGGTGCGCCTGCAGGAGCCGCCGGGTCGCCTCGATCTCGTTGATCATCTGATTGACCACGTCGAGTTCGATGTCGTTCAGCGACCGGATCTTCTTTTCGATGACGACCTTGGTCTCACCACGATTGAGCGATTCGCTGATCTCGGTTTTCTTGACCGCCTGCATGATCAACGCCTGGCGTTGTCCGACACGCGCGGCGAGAAAGGCGATCAGGTCGTCCACGGATACTCCTTCGTCTCCCCCCAGCTTAGGTGTTCGGAGGGAAAGGTCGCTGGCAGGAAGCCTGCCGTTACGGCCGAGTCCCACGCGTCACACAGTCTCGTATCGATCACTCTCCCACCGGGAAGAGGTTTCGAGATCGACACGAGTTCGCAATCACTCCGCGAGGAAACCGAAGAAGAGACGGGCGCCGAGTACGAATTGGTCACCGAAACAGCACGCGCCGTCACGAAACGTCGAAACCGACGGCTAGGGGGTGTCGTCGCGCGCCTTGCTCGGCTGGACCCGCTTCGGTTCGCCCGGCATTTTCGGGTAGTCCGGCGGGTACGGCATCTCGCCGAGACCGTGGTCGCGCTCGTCCCGTGCGTACCACTCCAGCAGCGTCTCGATGCCGAACGCCTGATCGTCCATCGGCGCGTGCAGGTCGCCGCGCTCGGCGTAGAAGGCGCCGGCGGTGAGGACGTCGAAGTCGTCCGGGTCGACCTCGGTGAGCAAATCCCAGGTCAGCGGCGTCGACACCGTCGCGCGCGGGGTGCCCCGGACCGACCAGGCCGAAGCCACCGTGCGGTCGCGGGCGGCCTGGTTGTAGTCGATGAAGACCCGGCCGCCGCGTTCTTCCTTCCACCAGGCGATGGTCGCCTTGTCCGGGATACGGCGCTCGACCTCGCGGCCCAGCGCGATCACCGCGTGGCGGACGTCGATGAAGTCCCATTCCGGCCGGATCCGCACCAGGACGTGCACGCCGCGGCCGCCGGAGGTCTTCGGGTAGCCGACCAGCCCGGCCGAGTCCAATACCTCGCGCACCACACCGGCGACCTCGACCGCGTCGGAGAATCCGGCCTCGTCCGGCGGGTCGACGTCGATGCGGAGTTCGTCGGGATGATCGACGTCGGGCCGCCGCACCGGCCACGGGTGGAAGTCGAAGGTGCCCAGGTTCGCCGCCCAGGCGAACACCGCGGGCTCGGTCGGGCAGACCTCCTCGGCGGTCCGGCCCGACGGGAAGGTGATCTTCGCGGTCTCCACCCAGTCCGGGGCGCCCTTCGGCACGCGCTTGGCGTAGAACCACTCGCCCTCGACGCCGTCGACGTAACGCTTCAGCGTCGTCGGCCGCTCACCGATCGCGCGCAACAGCGGCTCGCCGACCGCGACGTAGTGCTCCACGACCTGGCGCTTCGTGATCCCGCGGGCCGGAAAGTACACCTTGTCCGGGCTGGACACCCGGACTTCGCGTGCCCCTACCGCGATCAGGATCGGCTCACCGTTCTTGGGCATGCGCCCACCGTATCGCCGATCAGGGCCGGGGATCAGACCCCAGAACGGCCATCGTGATGACGTCATGCCATTCGCCGTCCCACCACAGCGCTTGCCGCTGGAGCCCCTCGCGGACGAACCCGCATTTCTCGTACACGCGCTGGGCCCGCGGGTTGTGAGCGAAGACCTCCAGCGAGACCCGGTGCAGGCCGACGGCGTCGAACGCGTAGCCGAGCAAGAGCTTCGTCGCCTCGGTGCCGTAACCCTTCCCGAAGACGTCCGGGCCGGTCAGCGCGATCCGGAAGGCCCCGGAGCGGTTGTGTTCGTCGATGTCGGACAGCACCACGTCGCCGAGGTAGGCGCGGTCTTCCTTGCGGAGGATCGCGTAATCCGCCCGGTCTTCGAGCCCGGGCCGTGACGCCAGGAACCGGTGGATCTGTTCCTCGGTGAACTTCGTGTGCGTGCCGGTGAGCCGGATGACCTCGGGGTCTCGCACCGCCTTCCAGGCGGCTTCGAAGTAGGAATCGTCGAGCTGCGCCAGTACGACGTTCTCGCCGGTGAGCTCGGGCTGCGTCCGCAACGCCTCGGTGTCGATCACAGCGGATACCGTACGGTTGACGCAGTGTCCGGCCGTACCAAATTAATCCTCGCGCTCACCGTGCTCGCCCTTTTCGTGGTGGCCGCGGTCCTGCTGCCGATCCCGAGCCCGGCCGGGCTGCGCGCCTGGGCCGCCGAGACCGGCCCCGCCACTCCACTGGTGTTCTTCCTGGTCTATTCGGTACTGACGGTGGCGCCGATCCCCCGCACCGTGTTCAACCTGGCGGGCGGGCTGCTGCTCGGCGCCACGACGGGCATCGTCGTCGGCATCCTGGCGACCGCTGTCGCCTCCGCGCTCTCGTTCGCCCTGTCCAGGGCGCTCGGCCGCGATCTGGTCACCCGGCACCTGCACAGGGCGAAGGTCCGCGCGGTCAACGACCGGCTTTCCGACGGCGGGGTTCTGGCGATCACTTCCTTGAGATTGATCCCGATGGTGCCGTTCGCTCCGTTCAGTTACCTGTGCGGAGTGTCATCGGTCCGTTTCGTTCCGTATCTGCTCGGGACCGCGCTCGGCAGCCTGCCCGGCACGATCGCGGTCGTCGTCCTCGGCGACGCCCTCACCGGGGAAACGCCGCCCGCCCTGCTGATCTGTTACGCCGTGTTCGCCGTGGCGGGGGCCGTCGGGCTGGTGAAGGTCTTCCGGCGGAAGGCCCGCCCGGTACCCGAACCGGACGGGCGGGAAGAATCCCGCGCCTCCGCACCGGCGAGCTGACGGGGAGCCGAAACCGCCGCCCGCTACACTCGATCGGGTGCGCGGGACCTGTCAGGCCGCGCAGCGCCACCATCACCCGGGATGTGTTCGTCAAAGAATGTGTCAGGAGCAGTCGCCATCGACACCGGTCAGCTGATCGCTGGGCACTACCGCCTGGTCGAGCAAATTGGTAGCGGTGCCATGGGCGTGGTCTGGCGCGCCATCGACGTCCGCCTCGAGCGCTCGGTAGCGGTCAAGCAGATCCTCCCGCAGCCGGGTGTCTCCGAAGCCGAACGCGACAACATGCGCCAGCGCGCCATGCGCGAGGCGAAGAACGCGGCCCGCTTCCAGCATCCGAACGCCATCGTGGTGTTCGACATCGCCGAGCACGGCGGCGACCCCTGCCTGGTGATGGAGTACCTGAACGGCCCGAGCCTCTCGGCGATCATCTCCGAGGAGGGCACGCTGCCGCTGGGCCGCGTCGCGAAGATCGGCGAGCAGGTCGCGTCGGCGCTGGTCGCCGCGCATCGCGCCGGGATCGTGCACCGCGACGTCAAACCGGGCAACATCCTGATCGACGAGTCCGGCACCGCGAAGATCACCGACTTCGGCATCTCGCGCGCCGCCGGTGACATGACGCTCACCCAGACCGGCCTGATCGGCGGCACCCCGGCCTACCTCGCGCCCGAACTGGCGCGCGGCTCCGACCCGGTGCCCAGCTCCGACGTCTTCGCGCTCGGCGCGACCCTGTATCAGGCGATCGAGGGCCAGACGCCGTACGGGAACAGCACCAACCAGCTCGCGCTGCTGTACGCGGCCGCGAACGGCCAGATCAACCCGCCGCAGCAGGCGGGCGGCGCGACCGCGCTGCTGATGAGCCTCCTGCGCACCGAACCCACCGAGCGGCCGACCATGGCCGAGGCCAGGGAGCGGCTCGCCGCGCTGGCGGCGAGCGAATCCGCCGCGGGAACGGCCTCGTCGCCGCGGCTCTTCGGAGCCGGTGGCGGTAGACAGCCCGCCGCGCCCGAGACCCCGGGACGCGGCATTCCCGGCGGGGACCGTCCGCCATGGCAGCGGGTCGATCCCTCGGCCAAGCCCGCCACGACGCCGGCCCCGCCGCAGCCTGTCAAACAGCACACGCCGACCGCCGCGTTCATCCCGATGCGTTCACCGGCGGCACCGCCCAACACGCCGCCGCGCCCGGTCGCCGCGGCGTCCCCGCCGCCGTCCGCGGCCGCCCCGATGCGGCCGTCCCCGGCGAAACCCGCCGACGGCAAGCGCAAGGCCGCCCTGTTCGCGGGCGCCGGTGCCGCGGTCGTGGTGATCGCGGTCATCGTCTTCCTGGTGCTCAATTCGAGCAGCGGCCCCACCACCGGCAACAACCCGGGCGGCGACAACGCCGGAGCGCACCCGCAGACTTCTGCCTCGGCGAAGCCGTCCCAGGGCCCGAAGAGCACCGCACCCACCTCGTCGGCGGCTTCGAGCGGCGGCAAAATCGGATACCAGCAGGCCGGACAACGCGTCGTGGACTTCTACAGCAGCGCGGGCTCGCCCGAAGGCTGGGCGATGCTCGCTCCCGACGCGCAAGCCGTCTACGGCGACCAGGCGGCGTACCAGGCGTACTGGGCGACGAACGCGCTGAGCAGCTACAAGGGCGCCAACGCCTTGAAGGGCAACAACGCCGACGGGTCGGTCGACATCACGATCAACCTCACGTACAAATCCGGCGGCACCGAGGCGAAGACCGTCCGCGTCATCGACAGCGGCGGCCAACTGTTGCTCTCCGGTGACACCCGCAGCGCGCAGGGTAACCAGTGAGACGTTTCCCGGGTTCCGCTCAAGGATCGTGAACGGCGATTCGGGCTAGAGCGAACCCTCTCTTCGGTACCTGCTCGTGGCCTGCGGCCTTGTTCGCGTGAAGTACATGATGGCCCCCTTCCTTGCGCTAGGCGCCAATGCCAGGAAGTTAAGCGACGGTGCCTGAGGTTTTCCTGATCGTCCATAAAGGACGCTTACCGTGGTAAATTGTCCGTTTGAGTAGCATTTGCCCGTATTTCCAAGTCTGTGAAGGCCTCCTTGAGGGACTCTGGGTCCCTCAAGGAGGCCTTCACGGACCCACCAACCCTCGTCGGCGAACCAGCGCCGCCCGAACGTCCGGTACCCGCTGGAGCCGGACCACCTGACCAGGGAAAACACGCTAAAACAGCACCACGCCACCGACCTTAAGTTCCTGGCATTGGCGCCTGGCGCAAGGAAGGGGACCTTCATGTACTGGGGAAGATGTGAAGGTCGAGTGGTGCTGCTGAGGCTCGTGACGGCATTCCGAGATGGCCGGCTCGTACCGCTACGACACACCGTGGCCGGGCCGAGACCCGCCTCGCTGGTGGTAGGACAAACGCCGCTCGTGGCTTACTGTTGCTCCTATGGCCGATAGCGGACCTTTCGGACCTGGCCCGAATCCTCGTTTCCGCGAGGACCTGGTAGGTCTCGACCCGTACGACCCCGAGGCTCGTGCCTTCGCCGAGCATCTGGACCGCATCGAACGCTGCGGCCCGAACTTCACCGTGGAGGCCTGCCTCGACGGTGTCTCCGATTTCGCCGACTCCAGCAACCGCCTCGGCGGTCTGCGCTGGTGGATTTCGGCGCTCGTCGTGATCCTCATCGTGCTCGGCGTGATGGTCACCGCATGGGACATCATCGGCCGGGCCATCGCCTGGCTCGCGGGGTAACGTGGAACTGGTGAAAGGCATGAAACCCGTTGTCGGAGCCACGCCTCGCGTGGTCAAGTCCGAGCAGGAATGGCGGGAACAGCTCAGCCCCGAAGAGTACGCGGTGCTCCGCCAGGCGGGCACCGAGCGCCCCTTCACCGGGGAGTACACCGACGAGAAGACCACCGGTGTCTACCAGTGCCGCGCCTGTGGTGCCGAACTGTTCCGCAGCGACACGAAGTTCGAGAGCCATTGCGGCTGGCCGTCGTTCTACGACCCGGCCGATTCCGACGCCGTCCTCCTCCGCGAGGACACCGCGATGGGGATGCGCCGTATCGAGGTGCTGTGCAAGTCGTGCCACAGCCACCTCGGGCACGTCTTCGAAGGCGAGGGATACGCCACGCCGACGGATCAGCGGTACTGCATCAACTCGATCTCGCTGAAGCTCGTTCCCGAGTCGTAACCAACCGAAGCGAACCACCGCCCTCCCTGACGCGTTCCCGATGAACAGGAACAGCGTCGGGGAGGGCTTTTGGGTGGGGCGACTTGCTGTCGTATGAATGACCCTTGGGGAATCTCCGGACCGGCTTTCGCTTGGCTGTACGGCTGCTTGGCCGTCTTGCCGATCTCGCTCGCTTTGGCGCACGAACGTTGGCTGCGCCGGGACACCGGCACCAGGACGGTACCCGGCCTCTACCACCTGGCCGTGCTGGCGGACGGTGTCGAACGGGTCACCGACACCGCCGTCGCCGGTCTGCTCGAACAGCACTTCCTGCGGCCCGACAGCCGGGGCGTCCTGCATCCGGTCAAGCCGGTCCCGGCCGATCCGTTCCAGCGCGCGATCGTCTCGCTCGTGCAAGGCCACGGGACCGGCCTGCGCGAGCTGCGCTCCAAGATGGCACGGCACGAGGTCGTCGAGGAGCTGCGCGCCGATCTGGAGCGGCGCGGCCTGCTGGTCCGCGAGAACCTCCGCCGGAGGGGCTGGCAGTACGCGATCGCCGCGTACGTGGCCATTTTCGCGCTGGGCATCACGAGGCTGGCGAACGCCGTACCGCTGAAGCGGCCGGTCACCGCCCTCGTCATCCTGGTCATCGGCGTGGCCGGCGCGATCGGCCTGGCCGTGTGGCGGCAATGGCCGGACCGCTCGAGCCGGGCGACCCTCGCGGGCAGCCTGGCCTTCCACTACGGCGATTGGGACCGCGCCCTGGCCCGCACCGCAGCCGGTCAGGTCGCCCTCCACGGGTGGCAGGCCTTCCCTGACCGGGTCGTCGCGGTCACGCTGATCAAGACCGGCGGTACGCGGGCCAGGTTGTTCGCCGGCACGGCGAGCTCCTGCGGCGGAGGCGCGTCGTACGCCGTCGGTTCCTCGTGCGGCGGCGGAGGCTCTTCCTGCGGTGGTGGCGGAGGCGGTGGCTGTGGTGGCTGAGCCGTCGTCGGCTCGTGACGGTTCAACTGCCGTCACACGAAAACCGCTCCGGCTGTTCGAATCACGGAACCACGACCGGACGGAAAAGCATCCGACTACGGTAAGCGCACCTGCTCACGAAAGGCCCGTGCGATGGAAGACACCTGGGGCATCCCCGGACCCACGTTCCTGACGATCTACGCCGTCCTGCTGGTGTCTCCGCTGCTCATCGGTCTCCTGTGGACGATCGCGGTCAAGGTGGGCCGCAAGGCGCCGCGCGCCGCCGCGCCCGGACCGCAGCCGACGGTGTACGAGCTCGCCTTTCTGGCCGGTGGCCCGGACCGCGTGGTCGACACGGCCATCGCGGCGCTGGTCGACCGCGGGACGCTGCGGGTCAGCAGCTCGAAGCAGCTGCAGCTGACCGGCCCCGAGCCCGCGGACCCGATCGAGAAGGCCGTCGCCAAGGGCGCGAAGCCCGGCTACAACGCCACGACCCGCGGCATGCGTGACCGCCTTCGGATGTCGGGGCCGATGCAGGCTCTCGCCAAGGATCTCCAGGAGCGGGGGCTCGTGGTCGCGGACCAGACGCCTCGGATCCGCCAGGTCGTGTTCTTCCTGTACCTCGCTGTGCTCGTCCTCGGTGTGGCCCGCCTGATCGCCGGGATCTCCAGCGACCACCCCGTCGGTTTCCTCGTCCCGCTGCTGATCGCGGCCGGATTCGCGACGCTGGTCGCCCGCTCCGTCAAGAACAAGCGGTCGGGCCCGCGCCCGACCGCCGAGGGCGACCGGGTCCTCCACCGGGCGAGGTCCATCCACGGGCAGGAGCGCAAACGCGGTGCTGCCCACGGAGGCGCGGTGCTGGGCGGTGCCGTGCTCGGCGGTGCCGCCGCGGCGGTCGCGTTCGGCGGTCTCTCCTTCTTTCCCGACGAGGAACTGAGCGCGGCCCTGATCCCGCCGCCGGTCTCGGGTGGTTTCGGCGGCGGTTCGTCCGGTGGCGGTTCCTCGTGCGGTAGCAGCGGAAGCTCGTGCAGCAGTGGCAGCTCGTGCAGCAGCGGCGGAAGTTCCTGCGGAGGCGGGGGCTGCGGTGGCTGACCGGCCGGGGCACCTCGGGATCGGGATAGGCTGGCGGCACGAGCTGGACCTGTCGATCGCGCGGCTGCCCGGGGTCGACTGGGTCGAGGTCGTCGCCGAGAACCTGCACGCCGGACATCTCCCCGAAACCCTGGTCGCGTTGCGGGACAAGGGAATCCCCGTTCTCCCGCACGCCGTCTCGCTGTCGCTGGGCGGGGCCGAGCCGCTGGACACCGCCCGCGTCGAGCAGCTCGCGGAGATCACCCGCGAGCTCGGCGCGCCGATGGCCAGCGATCACGTCTGCTTCGTCCGCGCGGGCGGCCTCGACTCCGGACATCTGATGCCGCTCCCCCGTACCCGGGAGGCGCTCGACGTCTTGGTGGACAACGTCAAACTGACGCAGTCCATCGTGGACGTCCCGTTCGCGCTGGAGAACATCGCGGCGGTACTGGAGTGGCCGGAGGCGGAGTTCACCGAGTCGGAGTTCCTGCGGGAGCTGACGGAGCGGACCGGCTGCCTGCTGATCATCGACGTCGCCAACCTGTACGCCAACGCCCGCAACCTCGGCACCGATCCCGAACGATTCCTCGACGAGATCCCGTGGGAGCGGCTGGCGTACACGCATATGGCGGGCGGCGTCGAACGCGACGGCGTCTACCACGACACGCACGCCCATCCGGTGCTCCCGGAGGTACTGGACCTGCTGCGCGAACTGCGGCGACGCACCGAGCCGCCGGGCGTGCTCCTGGAACGCGACGACGACTACCCGCCCGACAGCGAACTGGCGGCCGAACTGGCCGCGCTGCGGGAAGCGGTCTCGCCGTGACTTCGCCCCGGGAGCGGCTCGCCGGGCAACAGGCTCAGCTGCTCAAGGCACTCCTCACCGGAGGCGAGGCACCGGCCGGCTTCGACGCGGGCAGGCTCCGCGTCGAAGCGAACGTCTTGCGGGACAAGCAAAGCAGGCTGGCCGCCTACCTGCGGCCCGACCTCGCGGAAGCCCTCGGCGACCGGTTCGGCGCGCTGTTCCGCGAGTACGCGGCGAGCCACCCGAAGACCGACGCCATCCGCGCACGCGCCTACGCGGACGCTTTCGGCACGTGGCTCGTGGAGCGCGGCGAGGTGCCGAAGCCACCGGGGCGCTTGACGAGGTGGCTACGACGCGGTTCGTGACGGGGTGCGGCGGAAGGGGCCGGGTGGTGAAGGCCTCCTTCCCTACGCTCAAGGCAGGGTCCCGGCAAAGTCGCAGAGTTGCTGGTCGGCACTTGTTCTTGGTGGTCCGGATGTGGCATCGCTGATGCCTGCGGGGTCCGAGTGTGGAGGATTTGGG
>NZ_JBVKAE010000066.1:0-26406 GCF_055598845.1 Amycolatopsis sp. NPDC039088
ACCCAGAGTCCCTCAAGGAGGCCTTCACGGACTTACCACCCACCACGCCACCTTTGCCTTACCCCTCAATAGAACCCGAATCGCCACTCACGACCCCCTTCCGCACATATAGGCACCTACCGGATGTCGGGCCCGCGCATCGCGAGCCCGTTCTCCGAGACGCTGGCCCTCTGGCCACGAGTACTCGGTCACGTCATGACCATGCCATCCGGAGCGGACACCATCGACAGCGAAGGGCGAGTCAGCGCGCGTGGCAGATCAGTGAATCCCTCGACCCTCGCGCTCCTCCCGGACTCGCGCTTCCCGGCGACGCAGGTCTGCCCGTTCCAACCAGCTGTCGATCGCGTCGTAGCCCGCCATGCTGAGCCCGAGTAAGCCGACAATGCCGGTGATCACCGCAGCGGGGATCAGGTCCAGCACCGAGCACAGTACGGCCACGCCCAGCAGGACGGCGCCAAGACCGAGATTCCACTTGCCGAAGCCACTCAAAGCCGCCACCTGTCTCTCCGCGCGGCCACGCCGCGATCATTTCCGTTAGCCTGATCATCATGGGGGAAGGCGACGAGTGTGACATGCCGGCGGTCGCCGTGCGCTGGTTTGACGACGAGCCGCAACCCGGTCTGGTCGAGGTCGAACTGACCGACCGGCACGGCACAGTCCACCGGCTGATCCACAAGACCTACTTCTTCGAGGGTGACGACCTGCTCCTGCCAGACGCCGAGTACCCGATCGACGTCGCGGTCCGGGGCACCGTGGTCGCGGTCGACGAGGACGCGCTCACCGTCCAGGCCCACCACATCCCCGGCAGGCGCTCCGCGGACGACCTGATGACGTTCGAGGTCGCTCTGTCCGCTGTGCGGCCCGTCGCCATCTTTCTCGAGGGCGAGCTGTGTCAGTTCGACGCAGAGGCGGTCGCCCTGCTGGACGACAGCTACCCGGGGGTGGTCATCGTCGAGTTCACCGACGCCTACGGTCGCCCACACCAGCTGGTCGACAAGGTCCCTTGCTTCGGCAACCACGAAGCGCTCGCTCCGGACGCGAAGTACCCGGTCCCCGTCACCGTCGACGTCGTGGCCGGCGCATCCAAGGGCGAAGTGACCGCGGTCAGTACCCGCTGGCTGACCTCGTCCGAGAATCTCCCGTTCGTCTTCGACATGCCGGCCACAGCCCTGCGCAACGCAAGCCCCCCAGACCGCTGGATGTGACGGCGACACGTCTGCCGCCAGGACCGCGCCGGGCAAGGTGATGTACTGAAAGTCCGGAGAAGGATAGGCAGAACGTGGTTTCCACCAGGCACGACGGAGACACCTGGGACCTGACATCCAGCGTCGGCGCGACCGCCACCGTGGCAGCGATGGCCAGGGCCATCGCGACCCGCGCGGATCGCTCGCTCATCGACGACCCGTTCGCCGAACCCCTCGTCAGGGCGGTCGGCATCGACCTCCTCACCCGGCTGGCGACCGGCGAACTGCCCGCCGACGACTTGGTCGGGCAGGTGGCGATCGACGGAGCCAAGGTGCATACCAAGTTCTACGACGAGTTCTTCCTCGACGCGACGAACGCGGGCATCACGCAGGCCGTGATCTTGGCCTCGGGGCTGGATTCCCGCGCATACCGGCTGCCCTGGCCGACCGGGACCGTGCTGTACGAGGTCGACCAGCAGCAGGTCATCGAATTCAAGACCCGCACACTGGCCGAGTTGAGCGCCACGCCCACCGCCGGCCGGCGCGTGGTCGCGGTCGATCTGCGTGACGATTGGCCGACCGCACTGCGCACCGCCGGATTCGACCCGGCCCTGCCATCCGCGTGGAGCGCCGAAGGCCTGCTGGGCTACCTGCCGCCCGAGGCGCAGGACTCCCTGCTGGACACCATCACCGAACTCAGCGTGACGGGAAGCCGGGTGGCCACCGAAAGCAGGCCCAACCCGCGGCCGGGCGACGAGGACAAGATGGAGGAAGGTCTGCGCCGCATCTCCGAACGCTGGCGTGCGCACGGTTTCGACACCGACATGGTGAGGCTGCGATATTTCGGGGAGCGCAATGAAGCTGTCCCCTACTTGACCGGCCTCGGCTGGGCGCTGAACGGAATCAGCATCCGAGACCTGTTGGCCGCCAACGGCCTTCTGCCCCTCAAGGACGACGAGTTGCGTATGGGCGACGTGCTCTACGTCAGCGGCGTCCTCAACAAGACCACGAGGTAGCGGCTACCCCGGCATGACGGCCGACTCGGCTCGCGGGATCGTCGAAAGCATCGGGGTGACGCGGCCGATCTCGGCGGTGTGAGTGAGCGCGCTGATGCATGAGAGCCGGGCTGAGGGCCGATGCCGTCGCCAGGATACGTCTCACTCCGTCGACGCCACACAGGTTTGTCGGTGACCTCGACGTCGGGGAATCCAGCGCGCGGCAGTTGCCTGAGCAGATCCAGTCACCGTGTGCGGATTTGAACTGGCTCGAATGCTTTCCGGTTACCGGCTCCCACCCGGTTGAGTAGCCATGTTCGCGAGAGATCGCCCGAAGGAGGACAGACGCCGGCTCGTCTCCGAATCGAGAACCGGCAAAGAACGATCTTGCTCACCACTCGTGCCGCCGTGACGGCGGCAGACGAAGGGGAAAGAAATGCGAAAATCGAAGCTGCTCCCGCTGGCAGTCCTGACGGCCGCGGTGTTGACGGCCTCGGCTGTGGCGTCCGGAACCGGTGTCGCGGCGGAGAACGGCGGCACGACCGTCATGGCGGGCGGCCAGTGCACCGGGTCATGGGTCGATGTCCACGAGACCGTGGTCGCCAGGGCCCGGCCCGACGCGGCGTCCCCGAAGATCTTCGACGTCTTCGCCGGAGAGACGTTCCCCTGCCGCAAGCTGGTCGTCGGTGTGGGCTACAAGGCGTGCGGATACACCGGCATGAACGGGTGGATCCTGGTACAGGACGGGATCATGCGCCACAACGGGTATGCCGGGTGGTCGGGCTACATCCCCAGCGTCTGCACAAGCGACAGGTAGAAGTCACTCTCAGCTCTCTGAGACATCATTATCGGATCCATGCGCGTCCTTAGTGAAAAGTTAATGACCCATGGTTGCGTGAAGCCGGGAGCGGTTCCGTAATACCGCTCGCCCGAAGGGAGTAAGCATGGGAATTCGAAGTGGTGCGGGCACCACGGGAAAGGAACTCACATGATGGCGAAATTAGGCAGGCTCGGCGACCGGCTGCTCAGCAAGATCGTTCCGGTCGTCGAGGCGCAGGCGGGTGGGGCTGGAGCCAGCGCGCAGATCTTCTGCTACTGCCTGAACCACCAGGCCAGGTACCGCTCTTGTGCAGGGTGCGGCTGCCACCTGCTCCTCGACTGCTGATCAGGAGGATCCGATGGTCACACTGATGGAACGCCTGGGTGAGCGCATCCTGAGCGTGTTCGTCCCGATCGTCGCCGACGCGGCGACCACCGCGGCGTGCACTTACCCGAACTGCGGCGGTTGCTTGAACTGTATCCAACGGTATCGCCGTTGCTGCAACGGCGTATGCGGTAGTTGTCAGATGGCCGAAAGTTGTTGCGGCGGCTGATTTTCCGTCTCCGGGGCGGTGGGCACCTTCCGCCGCCCCTCCCCCGTCGGGAGAAATGATGTCCTACGTCGTATTCGGCTGCCGGTGCGCGCTCATCGTCGTGTTCGCGATGTCCGCGATTTCCAAGTCCCGGAATCGGGAGTCGTTCGCGGCGTTCCGCCGGGCCACCGTCGAGCTGGTACCGGCCGCACGCGGTCACGGCACCGCGCTGGCCGCCTCGGTGGTCGTCGCCGAGCTTCTCATCGTCGTGGCGCTGGCTGTGCCGAGCACGGCGACCGTCGGGCTGCTGGCGGCCGGTGCGCTGGTCACGACGTTCACGGTGGCCATCGCCGCGGCCCTGCACCGGGGAGTCACGGCGTCGTGCCGGTGCTTCGGCGGCTCGGCCACTCCCCTGGGCACTCGCCATCTGGTGCGCAACGCACTGCTGATCTTGCTCGCCGTCCTCGCGCTCGTCCTTCCCGGTCGTGACGACGTCGGGAGTGATCCGGCCGCACTGGTTCTGGCCGCCGTGGCCGGTGTCGTCGTGGCCTCGTTGGTGATCAGCTTCGACGCCCTCGCCGACCTGTTCCTGGGTGTGCCGCCGCCCTCCACCATCACGAAGGGATCCCCTCATGACCGTCCTGTCCGTCGCCGTCGCGCTCGTCGGGATGCTGTGCCTGCTCGACCTCGTGCTCACCCTCGGCGTCATCCGCCGGCTGCGTGACCACACCGCCCGGCTGACCGCGTTGCAAGCCGCGCCCGGGGAGACGGCCATCGCCGCACCCGGCGAGCTGGTCGCGCCGTTCACCGCGACCACTGTGGACGGTGCGACCGTGTCGTCCGACGACCTCGCCGGAGCGAATCTGGTGGCGTTCTTCTCCCCGGACTGCCCGGCGTGCGAGCAGGAGCTGACGCCCTTTGTCGACTACACGGGAACCTTTCCCGGTGGTCCCGAGCGGACGCTCATCGTGATCACCAGTGAAACCGGCGGTGCGAAGTACCATTCGGCGCTCAGTGGGCTCGGCCGGATCGTCACCGAGGCCGAGCTGACCGGTCCGGTCCAAAAAGCCTTCAAGACGCGCGGTTACCCCGCGTTCGTCGTGGTCGTGGACGGGTCGGTGATGCAGTCCTCGCACTCGGTGGCGGATCTCCCGCAGCATCAGCCCGCATGAGTGCGGCCGATCCGGCTCGCGCGGGGGTCCGCCACTTGCGCGCCGCGATCGTGCTCGCGTTCGCCGCCAACCCGGCCGCGGCGACGGGGCAGCTCGTGGTCGCGATGCTGGCCGGCGCCGCGCCGGTGGCGGTGGCGTGGCTGACCAGGACCGTCCTGGACGGGATCGCGGCCGGCTCCGGCCGGTCGTTCGTGAGCCTCGCGCTCGCACTGGTCGTGGTCGGCGTATGCGCCGCCGTGCTGCCGAACGTGGAGCGATACCTGCGGGCCGAACTCGACCGGTCGGTCGGGATCCTCGCTCGCGACCGGCTTTTCGCCGCGCTGGAACGACTTCGGGGGCTGCGCAGGCTCGAGGACCCGAATTTCCACGACCGGCTGCAGTTGGCCGCCGACGCGGGCCGGGCCAGCCCGCCGTCGGTGTTGTCCGGCGCGGTCGAACTGGCCAGGGGCGCGATCACCGTGGTCGGCTTCGCCGTGTCCCTGCTGCTGATCGGGCCGTTCGTGACCGTGATCGTGCTGATCGGCGCCCTTCCGGTCGGGATCGCGGAGTTCGCGTTGGCACGGCAGCGGGCCCGGATGATGTGGGAGGTCGAGCCGGCGCAGCGGCGCGAACTCTTCTACGCGCAGCTGTTGTCCGGCCCGCGCGCGGCCAAGGAGGTCCGGTTGTTCGGGCTCGGCCGGTTCTTTCGCACCCGGATGGTGACCGAGCTGCGCGGGATCTACGGGGCCGAACGGGTACTGGACCGCCGGGAGCTGCGGGTGCAGGGGCTGCTCGCGGTGCTGTCCGCCGGGATCGCAGGCTACGGGTTGTTCTGGGTCGTGGACGCGGCCGCGAACGGCGCGGTGAGCGTCGGGGACCTGGCCGTGTTCGTCGCCGCGGTGGCCGGGATCCAGGCCGCGCTCGCGTCCGGTGTCGACCAGGCCGCGCGGATGCACCAGGCGCTGCTTCTGTTCGACCACTACGTGTTCGTCACCGCCGTGACCGGCGACCTGCCGGTGTCCGCGACGCCGATACCGGTACCGCCACTGCGGCGGGGCATCGAGCTGCGTGACGTGTGGTTCCGCTACAGCGAAGACCACCCGTGGGTGCTGCGCGGGGTGACGCTCACCATCCCGGTCGGGAGTGCGCTGGCACTCGTCGGGCACAACGGCGCCGGCAAGTCCACGGTGATCAAGCTGCTGTGCCGGCTCTACGACCCGGACCGCGGCTCGATCCACTGGGACGGCGTCGATCTCCGCGCGTTCGACCCGGACGAGCTGCGCACCCGCATCGGCGCGGTGTTCCAGGACTACATGGACTACGACCTGACCGCGGCGGAGAACATCGCGGTCGGTGACCTCGACGCGCTGACCGACGAGTCACGACTGCGAGCCGCGGCTCGGCGGGCGGGTGCGCACGAGTTCATCGAGGCGCTTCCTCGTGGGTACGAGACGATGCTCAGCCGGATCTTCACCGACAACGTCGACCGGGACGACCCGTCCACCGGTGTGGTGCTCTCCGGCGGGCAGCTGCAACGGCTCGCGCTGGCGCGCGCGTTCCTCCGGGACCAGCGCGACCTGCTCATCCTGGACGAGCCGAGCGCAGGCCTGGACGCCGAGGCCGAAGCCGACATACACACCCGGCTGCGCGCGCACCGGGCCGACCGGACCAGCGTGCTGATCTCCCACCGGCTGGGCGCGGTGCGCGACGCCGACGTGATCGCCGTGCTGTCCGACGGGCGGATCACCGAGGTCGGCGACCACGACGAGCTGATTTCCGCCCGCGGGATATATCACCGGCTGTACACGTTGCAGGCCAAGGGATACCACGAGGAGGTGGCCTTGCCGTGAGCGCCATCGCGATGGTCGTCGCGGCGGCGCTCGCCGCCGTCCTGGTCGGGCTGCGCTTCCGATTCGTGCGCGTCATCGTGAACGGCACCAGCATGGTGCCGACGCTGCGGCCCGGCGACCGGGTGCTGGTTCGCCGGGTGGCCGCGCGCTCGCTCGAACGGGGTGATCTCGTCGTCTTCGCCAGGCCTCGCGAGGAACAGCGTTCCTGGATGATCAAACGGGTACTGGCCGCGCCCGGCGACCGGGTGCCGCGCGCAGAGGTGCCGGTGCTGTGGGGATACCAGGAGCCGCTCGTGCCGCCCGGCCGGTTCGTCGTGGTCGGCGACAATCCCGAGGACAGCTACGACTCGCGTCAGTTCGGCTATCTGAAGGCCGAGACGCTGCTTGGGGTGGTGGTGGGCTCGCCACGGCGCGGATCGGCGCGTCGAAATCGAAGATGGCCACTCGGCGAGCAGCGGAGAACCGGTATTTGAGCCGGTCCGAATCCGGCGCGACGGCTGCTACCGTCGGCCGGTGTTCACGCTGCGGGTCGACGCCGAGACGATCTCCAGGACACGTTGGTCGCCATCGCCGGCGTCGGAGTCCATGGCATGGCTGAAACTCACCGCCGCCTCGGGCAGGCATCCGGTGTTCGGGGATCCCGGCGCGCTCGCCCGCGCGTCACTTGCCCATCGGGACGTCGCGCTGCTCGTGGACCTGTTGCCGAGGGGTGGCGACACTTACCTGCCTGATCTGCTCACTCCGCAACCTGGAGCGGATACCCGGCACGGCGACTTGATCGAGGAGCAGATCGCTCGGATCGAAGCGACAACGCAGGACGACCTGGAGAGCCAGGTGTTCACCTACACCCAGGTCCATTGGAGCAGGCCGCTGTCGGCCGCCACCCGTCGGCTCGCGGAATCCGGACGGCTGCAACGACGCCTGGCCAACGGCTTGGCTCAGTTCTGGCGAGTGGCGTTGTCCGACAGCTGGTCCGAACTCGGCTCGATCGTCGACCAGGACATCTCTCGTCGTGCGAAGTCCGTTGTCGGCCATGGTGTCGGCCGGACGCTCGGGGAAATTCATCCGGATATCGGTTGGGTAGGTGACGCTGTCACCCTGGCCAAGCCGTGGGACGGTGAACTCGATATCGCCGGCCGGGAACTGGTTCTCGTGCCCGGCGTGCTCACCTGGCCCGACGTCATCGTCCAGGTGGATGTTCCAGGGGAGGTCGTCGTCTACTATCCCGCCACCCGCATCGGAACAGGCCGGGACCACAAGACGGGAGCGATCGCGCAGGTCGTCGGTTCCGCACGCGCGGCCTTGCTGGAGGACCTGGAAACCGCGCGATCGACCGCGGAACTCGCCGACCGGACCGGATACAGCGCGGGCACCGTCTCCTATCACCTCAGCGCGCTGCATCGCGCGGGCCTCGTCAGCAAGGTCAGGGACAGGCGCTATGTGCTGTACCAACGGACGCCCCAAGCGGCGGTTCTGCTCGAAGACACCCACGACTAGGCCGTCGCGCGGCCACACCGTAGGTCCGTGGGCTCAATCGTGGTCGGGGATCCCGTGGAGGTGGTGGTCGGCCGCGTTCATGACCTCCGCCAGCAGGCGCCGGACGTGCCCCCCGCGGGCGCGGTAGAGGATCCGGCGGCCGTCCCGGCGTTGCGTGACCAGTCCGGCCAGCTTGAGCTTGGCCAGGTGCTGGGACACCGCCGGACGCGCGATGGCCACCGCGGCCGCCAGCGACGCGACGTCGTACTCCTCGCCGCTGATCAGCCACAGCATCCGCATCCGGGTCGGATCCGCCAGCATCCGCAGCGCCGTGGACGCGGCCTCGACCTGGTCGTCCGGCGGCAGGTGGGACCACTGGTCGCCAGTTTCGTCATGTGCGTACATGAGCACCTATCATGGAAGGAACGTCGAACGAGAGGAGCGGTGGAGCGTGTCGTTGTTCGGTCATCGGGACTACCGGCATCTGTTCGGGGCGCAGCTGGTCGCGCTGTTCGGCACTGGATTGACGACCGTAGCGCTCGGCCTGCTGGCCTACGACCTGGCGGGAGCCGACGCCGGAGCCGTACTGGGCACCGCACTGGCGATCAAGATGATCACCTACGTCACGGTCGCGCCCCTCGCCGGGGCCTACGCCGACCGGGTACCGCGCCGCCTGTTCCTCGTCTCCCTCGACGTCGTCCGCGCACTGGTGGTCCTCGCGCTGCCCTTCGTCGACCAGGTCTGGCAGATCTACGCCCTGATCGTGATCCTGCAGTCCGCGTCGGCCTCGTTCACGCCGACCTTCCAGGCGGTCCTCCCGGACATCCTGCCCGACGAACGCGACTACACCAAGGCACTGTCGCTGTCGCAACTCGCGTCGACGATGGAGAGCCTGCTCAGTCCCCTGCTGGCCGCCGCCGTGCTCAGCCTGGTGTCGTTCCACTGGCTGTTCACCGGCACGTCGATCGGATTCGCGGCCTCCGCCGCACTGGTGATGAGCACCCGCGTCCCCGACGCGAGCCGCAGCGACCGTGACAGCGTCTGGGACCGCACCCTCGCCGGGATCAAGGTTTTCACCGCGACCCCGCGCCTGCGCGGAACACTCGGCCTCGACCTGACGGTCGCCGCGATCGGGTCGGTCGTCATGGTCAACACGGTCAACTACGTCCAGGACACCCTCGGCCGGGCGCAAGCCGACGTCGCGCTCCTCCTGGCGGGCAACGGCATCGGCACCATCCTGGTCGCGATCCTTCTCCCCCGCGTACTGGACCGGATCCCGGAACGCACGGTCATGCTCACCGGCGGCGGCGTCCTGCTCTCCGGAATGGCAGGCGCGATCGCACTGTCCACAGCGGACAGTGGCGGCTGGCGCTGGGCCGTGGCACTGACGGTCTGGGCGATCATCGGCCTCGGCACCGGCCTCGTCCTCACCCCCGTCGGCCGGGTCCTGCGCAAGTCCAGCCGTCCCAGCGACCGGCCCGCGATCTTCGCCGCCCAGTTCTCGCTGTCCCACGCCTGCTGGCTGCTCGCCTACCCCATCGCCGGCTGGCTCGCCACCACCGCCGGATTCACCACCACCTGGCTCGTCCTCGGCGCCCTCGGACTACTCGGACTCGCCGTCACGATCCGCTCGTGGCCACGACACGACCCCTCGCTTCTCGAACACACCCACCACGGCCCCATCGATCCCAGTCACCTCACCGACGCCTTCCAGGCCGACGACGGCACGTGGCGGCACAGCCACGAGTTCGTCATCGACCAGGACCACCGCCGCTGGCCCGCCGACTTCTCGGCACGAAGTGTCGATCGCGGCAGCTCCCGTTCGACGCATTGACGAACGCGCGCTTCATCGCCGACCCGGGCGGTCGCCGGATCGCACTGGTCCAGTGGCCCATACGGCTGGTCGGAGGAAGGAGAATGAGGATGGGTAGGACGCCACTGCGGCTGTACATGTCCATGTCGGTCGACGGGTACATCACCGGGCCGGACGACCGGCCGGGCCAGGAACTCGGCCGTGACGGAGGGCGGCTGTTCAACTGGCTCGACGACCGGATGTCCGAGGGGATCAACGGCCGGGTGTACGCCGAGGCCTGCTCGACCGGCGCCGTGATATCCGGACGCCGCACATTCGAGCTGGCCAAGCGTTGGAACGGCGACCACCACGACGGCGTGCCGATCCACGTGCTCACCCACACCGTCGACCCGGCCGACGAGCCACCGGGCAGCGCGAAGTTCTACACCGACGTCGACGCGTGTGCCGACCAGGCCCGGGAAGCGGCGGGAGATCGAGCCGTACTGGTCCATGGCGCGGGTGCGGCGCAGGCGTTACTGGCGGCAGGGCAGCTCGACGAACTCGAACTGCATCTCGTCCCCGTGCTGCTGGGTGACGGACGGCGGCTGTTCGAGCCGAGCGGACTCGGCCACGTCGAGCTGGAGCTCGTCCGCCGTCTCGAAGGGCGCGACGTCACACATCTGCGTTACCGCATCGTCCATCGAGGTGGGCCGGTGAGATCGGCCTGTAGCAATAGAGGAGACGACACGAAACCCTGTCGTGAGTAAGCGGGAACGGCACGGGTGCTGGAGTGCACCGTCACACGTTCCAGTTCGAGGCTGTGGGCAAGTTCCAGAATTCTCGTGATGAGCCGCCCGCCGAGGCCGTTGTCACGTTCCTCCGGCACGACGTACACGCACTGCACATCGCCGGAGGACCGCTCAAGCGCACGAGGGGTAGGCACGCGCTGGCTGATCGCCAACCACGCCATGCCGATCACCACGTCACCGCGGACCAGGACCAGGCAGCGGTGCGAGGACGCGTTTCCCCGCGCCCACGCCACGAAATGGCGTACGAACTCGCCGCGTGTGGTAATCGGCGTTCCCTCGTATTCCAGGGTCCATCGCCACCGGAGCCCGGCGACAGCTTCCAGTTCGTCGTGCCTGGCGAGGCGGATGGCGAGAGTGTCCACCTCGCTATTCTGACGATCATCGGGGTCTGCGTCGACAGCGCGCCACACCTGGTTCAGTGACACCGATGAGCGGGATTTACCAGGGCAACAACGCGTCTCCCTCAAGTCGCATCGAGTGCATTCAGCAGTCGCAGGTATGACGCATCCTCCCCGACGCCGGTCGTGTCGAGCTGGATCGCGCGAGGACGCCTGGCCAGATACTCATCAAGGTGACCACGGATCCTGTCGACCATGTCGGACTCGGGATCTTCCAGCACCGTCTGGAGCCGTGCCTCGACAGCGTTGGCCGGACGCTTGCCTCGCAGGCGTTGAAGATGCTCGCGGTGCTCGTCGGCATAGCGACGGGCGAGAGTCGACTTCCCCACACGTGAGGGACCATTGAGGTGGATCAGACGCGCCATGACACGACCCTATGCGTCCAGGGCCCAGGCCGACGGAGCTACGGTGAGCAGGTGGGGGCCCGTAAATCCGCCGCTCGACCGGCACCTTCGCGAGGCTGACCCGCCCCGACGGGAACCGGAGCGGGTCAGCGGGTGTCACGAGTGCCGCGAAACGATGGCCGGACGCGCGGCCGCCGCGGTTCCCGCCGTCGGCACCGGCAAAGGATGGGGCGCGATGTCGAGGTCGCCGTTCGGGAGCAGGCCGTCGACGAGGTATTCCTTGCCGATCCGCTGAGCCTCCCCATTGACCATCGCCGGATGGCTGCCGAACACGCAGTGGGTGCCCGCCCCGCGCTCGGTCACCAGCACCGAACTCGGCAATTGCCGGTGCATCGCGACGGTGTTCGCGTACGGCGTCGCGGAGTCTCCTTCGACGCCGAAAAGCAGAATCGGCGGCAGTTTCCTCCCCGAAGGCACGATCCGCTGGTCATGCACCGGCCAGTTGGCGCAGGCGGACGGAATGGACACGTTGTACCAGGCGAAATCGCTGGTCTCGGCCAGCTCACCGAAGTCGCGTTCGATCTTGGTCCGGTCCGTCGGTGCGTCGGAGTCGACGCAGGCGATCGAGATCATTCCCGCGATGGTGCGCTCGCCCTCCGCGCCACCTGATGGAGTCGCCCAGTCCAGTACGGCACGATCGTCACCGCGCAGGACGTAGTCGGCCATCGCCTTCGCGAGGGGTTCCCAGTAGAGCTCGTGGGAGAGGTTGGCGATGTAGACGTCCATCAGTTCCACCGCGCCGACGTTCTTCGACGGCCCGCGCGGCGCCTTCCGGAAGTCGCCGAGCAGCTTCTTCCAGGCCGCGTTCACCTCGTCGTGGGTTTTGCCGAGATGGAACACGTTGTCGTACTTGGCGATCCAGCTCAGGTAGACCTGTTCACGGGCGACTCCCGCGGTGACCTGCCCGGTCGAATTGTGGTACCACATCTGCGGTTCCACCGGATTCATCGAGCTGTCGAGGATCATCCGGTCCACCCGGTCCGGATACCGTTCGGCATACGCGCTGCCGAGGTAGGTACCGTAGGAATATCCCAGGTAGCTGATCTTCTCCGCGCCGAGCAGCGTGCGCACGCGGTCCATGTCCTGGATGACGTTGCGGCTGCCGGTGTACCTCAGCTGTTCGCCGTTCTTCTCCGCGCATGAGCGGGCGAAGGCTTTCCACGTTTCCCAGCTCTTGTCCCGTTCTTCGGGCCGGTCCGGGTCGGGCTGCAGCTGACGCCAGTAGTCCTCGCCGACGCAGCTGAGCGGCTGGCTGTGGCCGGTGCCGCGGGAATCGAGGCCGACGATGTCGTAGGCCTCGAGCACTTCCTTGGGCAGCCGCGTGTACCCGGTCGCGTTCGGAAGGGACAGCTTGCCTGCCAGCATCACCGCGGAACCCGCCGGGCCGCCGGGGTTGACGAACAGCACGCCGCGCCGTTTCGCCGGGTCGGTGCTGGTGTGTTTCGAGACGAGCACGTCCATCCGCGCGCCGAACGGCCGCGAATAGTCGAGCGGGACGTTGACCGTCGCGCATTTCAGTGCCGGATACGCCTGGGCGACATCCGCCGGGCAAGCCCCGAAGTCGAGCTGCGAAGCGGCATACGCCGGTGTACTGACGGCCGCCGCGGAGCTCATGGCGAGCAGCGCGGTCAGGCCGATGGTGAGGAATCTCCTCATTCGAACCCCCAGTTCGATCGGACCGGGGGACTGTAGCGACAACGCCGACCATTCGTCCGCGCATTCGCCAAGATCGTGCTGGGGCCCCTCGCGTTCCGACGGCGGAACGCGAGGGGACGACCTCAGCTCGCGCAGCGCCAGACGACCGGCGTGGACCATCCGGCGGTGCCGCCGATCCGTCCGTCGTCACCCACGACCGAAACGCGGCCGCCCGAGGCGCCGTCCGGCAGCGGAAGCCGCGTCGGCTGCCCGGTGGCATCCCATACCGCGGGCGGGCCGATCTGCTGGGTGTCGATCTGGCCGCCGACCGCTCCCGACCGGTTGATGGCGAAGACACCGGTGTTGCGTTCGAGGCGACGCGGCGACCGAGGGTCGTCCCAGACGAAACCGTCGCCCGTGTACCGGCCGTCCGCCGACAGGGTCGCGATCACCTTGCCCGCGCCGATGGCGACCGGCGAGGCGTCGTCGTAACCCGCCGGAAGCGCGTAGGAGGTGAGGGCACCGTCCTTCCACGTGTACGGCCCGCCGGTACCGTCCCCGAAGAGGACCGTGCCGTCCTCATCGATGTCGACAGGGTTCGAGAGGTGCTCCGTGTTGGTGATCGCGACGGGATTCCCGCCCGCCGGCCACAGCACCGGCATCTCGTAGTACGGATCGAGATGGGCGACGACGCCGACCACGTCGCCGCGGGAATTGATGGCCGAAGCCCGCGGGTAGCGGTGTCCCTCCAGCGTCGGCAGGAACCGGTAGGTACTCCCGGAAAGGACGAACGACGCGTAGTCGGTCGAGCCGGGCGTCGCGGCGTAACCGACGATGTCGCCCCAACGGTTCTGGTCGTTCACGGTCGCCCTGTCGTAGCCGGCCGGGATGTCCCGCAGCGTGAACCCGCCGTGCTTCCACCGGATGATCCGCGACACCGAGCCGTCCGAGACCTGCCCGGAGAATTCGCCCCGTCCGTCGGTGCCGTCGACCGAGGCGGAAACCGTGCCCGCCGGGACCGGCAGGGTCTTGGCCTGCCAGGTGCACGCCACTTCCTGGGCGGCCGCCGCTTCGACGGGCGCGGCGAGCAGCGCGCCGAGCGCGATCATCCCGGTGACCAAGGCCGTTCTGCGGGATTTCGGTGTGGGCGTCATGTCGTCCCCCTGATCTGAGTCAGCCGGTCTTTCCAGCCGCACCGGGACGTTCGCAGATCCGTGGGCACGGTGTCTGCGTCAGCTGACACAGATCCCGGACGGCTCGGCCGATGTGACGGCCACCACACGGCGGCCCCATCCGTTCGGGGGACGAATGCGGCGATTTCGGCCAAACTCTCGTCGTCGTCACCGACTGGGGGGACGACGTGTACGAGAAATGAGTCCGATTTTGTTCACCAAGCTACGGAGAACCGCGGCCCTCACCGCCGCGGTCGCGATCGTCGCGGGACTGTTCGGTCCGGTAGGTGCGGCGGGTGCCGCGCCACAGGACGACATCCTCGACCAGCTCAAGCGGATCCCGGGTCTGACGGTGCTTTCCGAGGGCACGCCACCGGCCCCCGAGCATCGCTATTTCGTGCTCGCCTACACGCAGCCTGTCGATCACCGCCAGCCGAACGGTGCCACCTTCCAGCAACGGTTCAGCCTGGTGCACAAGTCGGTCGACCGGCCGATGATCCTGCACACCACCGGGTACGGGCTTTACCCGACATCGTTCCGCACCGAGACGACCCAGATCGTCGGCGGAAACCAGATCTCGACCGAGCAGAGGTTCTTCCCGCCGTCACGGCCGGAGCCTGCGAACTGGGACCAGCTCACCATCTGGCAGGCGGCGACCGATCACCACCGGCTGGTAAGCGCGCTCAAGCCGCTCTACGCCAAGAAGTGGCTCTCCAGCGGGGCCAGCAAGGGCGGGATGACCTCGGTCTACCACAGCCGCTTCTACCCGGGTGATGTCGACGGCGTCGTCGCGTATGTGGCACCGAACGACCGCGACAACGACGAGGACAGCGCCTACGACCGGTTCTTCGCGTCCGTCGGCCCCGATGCCTGCCGCGCCACGCTCACCGACCTCCAGGTGGAGGCGTTCGAGCGAAGGCCGGAAATGGTCGCCCTGCTGACGCAGTACGCGGCCAAGTTCGGCTGGACCTACGACAAGATCGTCGGCAGCCTTGACCAGGCGTTCGAAAAGTCGGTGATGATGCTCGGCTGGGCGTTCTGGCAGTTCCTCGGCAAGGCGGAGTGCGCGAAGGTGCCGCCGACTTCCGCCACCACCGAGCAGATCTTCGAGTACATCGACAACACCGTCGCCTTCGGTTCGTTCAGCGACAACGACCTCGGCGAGATGACGCCGTACTACTTCCACGCGATGACCGAACTCGGCTGGCCGCAGCCGCAATTCGCGCACCTGCGTCCCTATCTCAAGTACCCGGACTCGTCGTCGGTGTATTCCAACGTTCCACCGGAGCTGCACCGGACGCACAACCCGGGTCCGATGCTCGACGTCGACCGGTGGGTGCGCACTTCCGCGCAGCGGATCATGTTCGTCTACGGGGAGAACGACCCCTGGAGCGCCGAGCGGTTCACGCCGAGCCCGCACGACTCGCACCTCTACACCGCACCCGGTGCGCACCACGGGGCGAAGATCTCTCTTCTCGCCGACGGTGACCGCCTCGCGGCGACCGACATCGTGCGCCGCTGGGCCGATGTCGGGTTCCAGACCGCCGGTACCCAGGCGGTGATCAACCCGGCCGAACTCGAGGTCATCCGGACGCCGCTTCCGTTCTGATCCTCATGCTCGTGGGCGCTTTCCTCGAACCAACCGGGGAAGGCGCCCACGACGGCCGTGACACGCCGTTGGTGGGGCTGGCCCCAGCAGGCGATCGGGGGCATCCCCGATGGTGTCCGCCTCGCCCGGCCGACAGGCTGGCCGAATGTCGACCTCTCCTTCTCGTCGTGGCTTCCTCAAATTGAGTGCCACCGCCACCGTCGCCGCGGCGTCCCTGGGTATCGCGGGCACGGCATCCGCGGCCGGACCGCCGCGGCTCACGCCGTTGCGGATCCCTACTCCCAGCGGCACTTTCGACGCTGTCGCCGCCGGGCCGCGGCATGGCCGGAAAGTGCTTCTGTTGCACGGCTTCCCCGAATTCGGCCTTGAGTGGGACCATCAGTTGCGCGCACTCGCCGCCGCCGGATACCGAGCGGTGGCACCCGACCAGCGGGGCTACTCGCCGGGCGTGCGGCCTACCGGGATCGAGAACTACCGGTTGGATCATGCCGTCGGGGACGTCCGTGCGATGGCCGACGCCCTTGGCTGGCACCGATTCGACCTGGTCGGGCACGACTGGGGTGCCGCGGTCGCCTGGATCGCCGCGGCGAAGTACGCACGCCGGGTGCGTTCGCTGACCGCTGTCTCCGTGCCGCATCTCGGTGCCTTCGCCGAGGCGCTGCGAACCGATCCCGCGCAACAGGAGGCCTCCAAGTACATGGAGTTCTTCCGGCAGCCCACTCCGCTCCCGGAGGACTCGATTCTCGCGTCGGGGCCACCCAAGCTGCCGGGCGTCGCGCCGGAGAAGTGCGCGGAGTACTTCCGGCGGCTTTCCCAGCCGGGTGCCCTGACCGCCGCGCTGAACTGGTACCGGGCAAACGACTTCACCGGCTACGAGCAGCGGGTCACGGTACCCACGCTCTTCATCGCGAGCACGAACGATGCCATGGTCGCACCGTCGGGCGTGGCCGCGACCGGAAACTGGGTCACCGGACCATATCGGCTGGAGAACCTCGCGGGCGTCGGGCACAACATCCCCGAAGAGGCCGCCGAGACCACAACTGCACTGCTTCTCACACACCTCGCTTCGGTGCGTTCCTGACAGCTCGCTGGAGGCGGACGCCCACCGCCGTGACCGTCACACCGCTGCGCCGCCTGAGCCGGTTTTGACGTGGTGACCCGCAACGATAACGATGTCGGAGTGACGCGACGTTCCTCTGCCACGCCCAGCATCCGCGATGTCGCGGCAGCCGCGGGTGTCTCTTATCAAACCGTGTCACGGGTCCTGAACGACTCGCCCAACGTCAATCCCGACACCCGGAGCCAGGTACGGGACGTCATCGAGCGGCTCGGCTATCGTCCCAACCGGGCCGCACGGGCGCTCGGTTCGGGGCGCTCGAATTCGGTGACCGTCGTCATCGCGAATACGACGTTATACGGCTATGCCTCCACTCTCCAGGGGATCGAGGTGGCCGCCCGTTCGGCGGGGCTCGCGGTCGGCGTCCGGGTGGTGGAGTCGGATCGTGCGGTCGACGTCCGGCACGCGGTCGAGTACGTGAGCGATCCCAACGCGGGCGGCATCGTGGTGATCGCGTTCGACGCCGCCGGGGCGGGCGTGCTGCGTGCCCTTCCGGCGGACGTCCCCGCCGTGGCCGCGACGGAAGCCGGCGGACTCGGCGGCACCTCGCGGTCGATGATCTTCCTGGACGAACGGCAGGCCGCCGAAGACGCGACGAAGTACCTGCTGTCACTGGGACACCGCACGGTGCACCACGTCGCGATCCCCTCGGAGACCGGCACCAGCGCCCGGCAGGCGGGGTGGCGCGAAACGCTCGAAGCGGTGGGCGCTCCCGCTCCGGCGGTCGTCCCGGCGGGATGGGACGTACGGTCGGCCTATCTCGCCGGACGTCGGCTGGCGGCCGATCCGGACGTGACGGCGATCCTGTGCGGCAACGACGACACCGCCTTGGCAGTCCGCCGAGCCCTCCACGAAGCGGGCAGGGACGTCCCGGGTGACGTCAGCATCATCGGTTTCGACGACGTTCCGGGTGCGGCCTACTGGACACCCGCGCTCACCACCGTGCGGATGGACTTCGTGGGCTTGGGGCAAGCGTGCCTGGCGGCGATCGCGGCCGAGCTCGCCGGAATGCCGGAGCCGGTCACCGAATTGGCCGCGCCGTCCCTGGTGATCCGGGAGTCGACAGCGCCTCCGCGCGATGGCCGTTGAGCGACCGCCGGCCGAAAGTGTTCGTAACAACAAGGTAACTCGGTCTTCTCATCCGAAGGTGTTAACGGTCACACTTCTGCCTCATGTGACCGGTCACATGGACCTTGATCAGCACCGACGAAGGACAGGAGCAAGGGTGATCTCGTTGGAGTCCACCACTAGCGTGGTCTGGGGCCACTCGGCGTTGGAACTCGTCGTGGACCTGACCCCGGACGGGCCGGTCGGTGTCCGGACGTTGTCGGACCGCAGCCGGCACGACCACCCGAGAGCGCTGCAACCACTGGTGGAGCTGCTGGTCGCGGGCGAAGGCCGGGCCAGGGCCTCACACCGGTTCTCGGAGACCGCCCTCGGCCGCCGCATGGTGTACGCGGGCTCGACCCGCGACGAGGACGAGCGATGGCGCGTGCTGCACATCGACGTGCGTGACGAGCGGACGGGGCTGGTCGCGCGGACGTCGTTCCGGTCGGCCGACGGGGTCTCGGCCTGCCAGATCACCACCACGGTGACCAATCACGGCGAAGCGCCGGTCCTGTTGCAGGGCGTGACATCTTTCGCTTCCGGCTTCCCGGGAGCGCGAGCCGAAGACCTCGACCTGCTGCGGGGTGACAGCGAATGGCTCGGCGAGGGCCGCTGGAGCCGTCACCCGCTACGCGACGACGTCACGCCGGATCTCAATCTCCGGCTTCACGGCCAGGACGGCCGCGGCCGGTTCGCGGCGGTCAGCACGGGCACCTGGTCCACCGGGATCCACCTCCCGACCGGCGGGATCATCGATCGCCGGAGCGGCCGGACGTGGCTGTGGCAGGTAGAGCACAACGGGGCGTGGCGCTGGGAGGTCGGCGAGCGGATGGACGGCGCGTATCTCGCGTTGCTCGGACCGACGGACATCGACCACCAGTGGCAGCATTCCCTGTCCCCCGGCGAATCCTTCACCACCGTGCCGGTGTCGGTCGCCGTCTCCGAGTCCGGTTTGGACGGTGCGGTCGCCGCGCTCACCGCGCACCGGCGCGAACTCGTCCGCCCGCACCGCGACCGGTCCGCCCTGCCGGTGGTGTTCAACGACTACATGAACACCCTGATGGGCGACCCCACCACCGCGAAACTCCTTCCGCTGGTGGACGCGGCCGCCTCGGTCGGCGCGGAGGTCTTCTGCATCGACGCGGGCTGGTACGACAACGGTTCGAGCTGGTGGGACAGCGTCGGCGAATGGCAGCCGTCCCAGACCAGGTTCCCGCGCGGCATCGAGGAAGTACTCGGCCACATCCGTGATCGCGGCATGGTGCCCGGCCTGTGGCTGGAACCGGAGGTGATCGGCGTGCGCAGCCCGATGGCCGACAAGCTCCCGGACGCGGCGTTCCTCCAGCGCGGTGGTGTCCGGCTGATCGAACACGACCGGTACGTCCTGGACCTGCGCCACCCGAGCGCCATCGCACATCTGGACGGCGTGGTCGACCGGTTGGTCGAAGAGCTGGGCGTGGGCTACTTCAAGCTCGACTACAACGTCGACCCCGGCGCGGGCACCGATCTGGACGCCGACAGCGTGGGAGCGGGTCTGCTCGCCCACAACCGCGCACATCTGGCCTGGCTGGACCGCGTGCTGGACCGGCATCCCGACCTGATCCTCGAGAACTGCGCGTCGGGCGCGATGCGGATGGATTACGCGTTGCTGTCGAGGATGCAACTGCAGTCCACCAGCGACCAACAGGACTATCTGCGCTACCCGCCGATCGCCGTCGCGGCGCCGCTGTCGATCCTGCCCGAGCAGTCGGCCAGCTGGGCCTACCCGCAACCCGACATGACGGACGAGCAGTTCGCCTACACCGTGTGCACCGGGCTGCTCGGCCGCCTCTACCTGTCGGGTCGCCTCGACGGCATGTCCGACGAGCAGCTGGAATCCGTACGCGCCGCGGTGCGGGTCTATCAGGATCTCCGTACCGAACTGACCGCCGCGGTCCCGCTGTGGCCGCTCGGTCTCCCCGCCTGGAGCGATCCGTGGCTCAGCCTGGCCCTGCGGTCCGGCGACGTCACGCATGTCGCGGTGTGGCGCCGCGGAGAGGACAACGACAGCGTGACGCTGTCCTTGCCACACCTGCGAGGCTGGCACATCGATATCGAAGTGCGCTATCCGCGGGAGCTGCCCGCGTGGACGTCCACTTGGGACCCGGCCACCGGATCCCTGACGCTGACACCCACCCGGCACGCGAATGCCTCAGCGCGGCTCTTCCGGATCGTCACCGGCGCGGCGGCCGCGACCACGTCCCCCACTCCCACCCAAGGATCGGCACGATGAAGAACTGGATCGCCGCCTCCGTCGCGGCACTCATGCTGGGCCTCACCGCGTGCAGCGACCCCTCCGCGAGCGCACCGGCCGACGCCGCGGCGACCATTTGGCCGGATCCGCTCGCCAAGCTCGACGGCGTCAAGCTGACCGTGTGGGCGGCACAGAACAGCAACGCCGTGCCGAAAAAGGTGGTGGAGTCGTTCGAGAAGGCGACCGGTGCCGACATCGAGGTCGTGACGATCCCCGATCCGTACGAGCAGGGCATCCAGACCAAGGTGGCCACCGGCGACAAGCCGGACCTCGCCTTCTGGCAGCCCACCGCGTCGATGCTCACGGCCATCAACGCCAAGACCAACCTCCAGCCGCTGGGCGACGCGCCCTGGCTGGCGAAGATGGCTCCCGAACTGCGTGACCTCACCGGCATCCTCGACGGCACGCGCTACGCCGCCCTGATCACCAGCCCGGCCGTCGAAGGCGTCTACTACAACAAAGAAGTCTTCGCCGCCAACGGAATCACCGAAACACCGAAGACCTTCGACGACATGGTCGCCACCGCCCGCACGCTCAAGGGCAAGGGCGTCACCCCGTTCTTCGAGATGGCCGGTGACCGGTGGGCGACCCAGTGGTGGGTGCAGGTCCAGCTCGCCGACGCGGCGAAGAACGGCCTCTGGGACAAGCTCAACACCAAGCAGGAGACGTTCGAAAGCCCGGTCGTGCTCGACTCGATCAAGAAGTACAAGTCGCTGATCGACGAGGGACTGTTCAATACCGACATCAAGACGGCCAAGCTCGAGGACCAGAGCGCCGCGCTGCTCGACGGGAAGGCCGCGATGGCGGTTCAGGTCAACTCGTTCTTCGGACGGCTCCAGGCCACCGCCGACACCGCGACGCTGGACAAGAAGATCGGCTTCTTCCCGATCGCGCCGTCCGGTCAGATCGGTACCTTCATCCCGGACCAGACCAACGCCCTGGTCGCCTTCCGCACCGGTGACACCCGACGCGAGGCCGCGGCCCGGCAGCTGCTGGCGTACTGGATGGGCCCCGGCTACCAGGAGTTCGTCACCGATCGCAAGACCGTCTCGCTCCAGCCTTCGGTCCCGAACCCGGCGGGCGTGCCCCAGGCTCTGCTCGACGTGCACGCGGCCTTGCCGCAGGCGGTCGGTTCCATGCAGGCACTGGCTGTCGCCAACCCGGATCTGTACATCAACCTCGCCGACATGATCGTGGGAACCATGACGCCGGAACAGGTGGCCAAGTCCACTCAGGACCAATTCGCCCAGCTGGCCAAGGCGGCCGGAGCACCCGGCTTCTGACCGGAACGCCGAAGGAGCCCCACGAGATGCCCACCGCAGAACGAACGCTCGTCGTGGAGCGGCCGGCCCCCCGGCCCGCTCCACGGGCGGGTGTCGGTAACCGTCCGTCGAGTACCGCCAAGCGAACGCATCCGATGTGGTTCCTGGTCCCCGCGTTCGCCATCCTGCTCGTCTTCTTCTTCCTGCCGACGCTGTTCAACTTCATCTACGCGTTCACCGACTGGTCCGGTTTCAAGTCCTCGATCAACCCGACCGGACTGGACAACTTCACCCAGCTCGCCTCGGACGGCACGCTGCTGCGGGCGGTGCGGATCACCCTCGTCTACGCGGTGCTGGTCGCGCTCTTCCAGAACCTCTTCGGTTTCGGCCTGGCGGTCCTGCTCGAACGCGACAACCGGCTCAACCGCGTCGCGCGGATCTTCTTCCTCATCCCGGTGCTGATGTCCGCGCTCGCGGTCGGCTATATCTTCCAAGCACTTCTGAAGCCCGAGGGCAGCCTCAACGACCTGATCGGCGCGGTCATCGGCCGCACGTTCGATTACGCGTGGCTCGGCGACACCACGTGGTCGATCGTCGTGGTCGCGCTGATCCACTCGTGGAAGTGGATGGGTCTGTCCATGCTCATCTACTTGGCGGGCCTCAAAACCGTCCCGGACGACATCCTCGAAGCGGCCCGGATCGACGGCGCGTCGCGCTGGCGCACGTTCTGGACCATCAAATCCCCTTTGCTGGCACCGGCGATCACGTTCAACGTCGCCACCGCCCTGCTGGGCTCGATGAACGGGTTCGACGTCGTCCAGGCCACCACGGGCGGCGGTCCGGCCCGCACCACGGAAATCCTCAACATCTTCATCTACCGCACGTTCGGCCAAGGCCTGTTCGCGCAGGCGACCGCGATGAGCCTGGTGCTGTTCCTGCTCGTCGCGTTCCTGGCCTTCCCGGTGATCCGGACCCTGCGCAAACGAGAGGAGATCCTGTGACCGCCGCCGGAAAGCCACGCGACCACCGGCACACCGTCAGCGACGCGCGGATCTGGGCCAGGCTGCAACCCGCGGTCACCACGCTGCTCGTCCTCGGCCTGATCGGGATCCCGCTCTGGCTCGTCCTGGTGACCGCCGCCAAATCACAGGGCGAGGCCCTCGACCCGGATCTCTCCCTGCCCGGTCGCTGGCAGCTTTTCGAGAACCTGCGCCAGGTCTGGGTCGAGGGCGAGGTTCCGCTCGCCTTCTTCGGCAGCCTGCTCGTCGTCGTGCCCACCGTCGTCGGCGTCCTGACCTTCGGGTCCATGGCCGCCTGGATCCTGGCCCGCCGCGCCACCCGGCTCAACGCCGTCCTGTACGCCCTCGGCATCAGCGGCATCGTGCTGCCCCCGGCGGTGGTGACGGTGGTGCTCCTGCTGCGCCAACTGGGTCTCGCGGGCAGTGCCATCGGCATGATCGGGGTCTACCTGGGCATCTACCTGTCCACGGTCATCTTCTTCGTCACCGGCTTCGTCCGGACCATCCCGACGTCGCTCGAAGAGGCGGCACAGATCGACGGAGCCGGTCCCTTCACGGTGTTCCGGCGGATCGTGCTGCCGCTGCTGCGACCGGCGCTCGCGACCGCCACCATCCTCATCTGCCTCTATGTGTGGAACGACGTGTTCTATGCCTTCTTCGTCGTCGGCGGACGACTGGACACCTTGCCGCTCAACCTGTTCCGCGTCGCCAGCGCCGGACTCTATCTCAACAACTGGCATCTCATCTTCGCCTACGTGGTCCTGATGAGCCTGCCTTTGATCGTCGTACTGGCCGTCGCCCAGCGAAAGATCATCTCGGGTATCACCAGCGGCGCCGTGAAATAAACACCAACTCCCCCACCGATTCGGAGTCCTGATGCGACAACGATCAGTGGCGTGCGCGGCACTCGCCGCGCTCGTCCTCACCGCACTGTCCCCCTCCGCCACCTCCGCCCAGACCGCCGCGGCCGAAACCCTGCGCGTCGACCTGGCCTCCTCCACCGGAGCGTTCTACGGCGGCGCCACGGGAATCCTTTATGGACTCGGCGACCCCGGCGTCCCTTCACAGGACCTGATCGCCGGCATGCGCCCGCGCACCATCTCCCAGAAGGCACCGGACGGCGAGCAGCACCCCAATGGTGACGCCCTGGTCGTCGCGGACGGGTTTTTCGCCGCGGGCGGCACCGATGTGCACATCTACGCGCAGGACACCTACAGCAAGTGGCCGTATCAGGAACTCGGCATAGACGACTACATCTCCCGGCTCAAACCGCAATTGGAGAAGGTGGCGAAGCGGCCCGACCGCGACCGTTTCGTGTGGACGATCTTCAACGAGCCGGACGGGATCTGGTACGAGGACTGGGCGAACAAGAAGGAGAAGTTCTTCGCCGACTGGACCAGGGTCTACCGCACGGTGCGGTCGGTACTGCCCAAGGCCCGGGTCGCCGGTATCGGCGAAACCCGGTACCGGTCCGACCACCTGCGCGAATTCCTCGCCTACGCCAAGGCCAACGACGTGCTGCCCGACGTCACCACCTGGCACGAACTCGGCCCGGACTCCCTGGCGCTCTACCGCGGTCACTACGAGGACTACCGGAACATCGAGCGGTCTCTCGGCATCACGCCGCGGCCGATCAACATCAACGAGTACTCCAACCGGCGTGACACCTCCGTGCCCGGCCAGATGATCCAGTGGATGACCATGCTGGAGGACACCAAGGTCGACGGGCAGCTGGCCTACTGGTCGCTCGCGGGCAACCTCAGCGACCACGCCGTGCGGGCGGGCCGCGCCAACGGCGGCTGGTGGCTGACGAAGTGGTACGCCGACCTTTCCGGTGACACGGTCCGGGTGACACCGCCCCGTCCCGACACCAGGGACACGTTGCAGGGCATGGCCACCTTCGACCGCGGGGACCCCAAAGCGACCGTGCTCCTCGGCGGCACCGCGAACGCGGTGAACGTCGCGATGACCGGTCTGGACCGGAAGGTGTTCGGCTCGCAGGTCGATGTGCGGGTCGCCAAGACCACTTGGTCCGGTTACGAGGGCGACGCCCAGCAACCACCGACCCTCGTCGCGTCCCGCCTCCGCGTGCAGGACGGCAAAGCGACGATTTCCGTGCCGGGTGGTGACCCGCTCGCCGCCTACCAGGTGATCGTCACCCCCGCCGGACTCGGCACGCCGCCCGCGGCGACCGCGCCGTGGCAGGCGAACTACGAGGCCGAGTCGGGCACGGTGGAGAACGCTCGCGTCGTCGTGCAGGACGACGGTTCGGGCTCGTGGGACATGGCCATGCGCTACACCGCGTCGGGCCGTAAGGACGTCGGGTTCATGAACGATCCCGCCTCACGCGTCACCGTCGAGGTGGATGTGCCGCGCACCGGCACGTATCGGCTCGGTGTCGTCTACGGCACCAACGCTTTCGTCGGCCAGCAGGCGCTCTACGTCGACGACGCGCACGTTCGGGACCTGACGCTCCCGGCGACCCTGAGCTGGTCCTATCGGGGCAGGCTGGACACGCCGGTCGCGCTCTCCGCAGGCAAACACCGCATCTCCTTGCGTACCAGCGGTCCCGGCGGTTTCCTCGGCGGAAAGTCGGATGTGACACTGGATCGCTTCGACCTGACCGAGATCACCGGTCCGGAACGGACGGAGTACCCGCTCGCCGACGCACGCCGATCCGGCGGCACGGTCGACCGAGGCGCACGAGCGCCCGGCGCCGTCGTCCTCGCTCCCGGGCAGAAGGTCACCACCTACCTGTCCGCCGCCGAGGACGGTTACCACAAGCTGTCCACGTCGTGGACCGGTGCGGGGCCCAGCAAGCTGGGGCTGACCCTGTCCGGCCGCCGGGTAGCGGGCGGTGATCTGACCGCGAACCACGCCGGCCTGTGGACCGGCAGCACCACGGTGCATCTCAAGGCAGGCGTCACCGAAGCCGTGTTGTCCAACGAGGGACGCACTCCACTGGTGGCGGGCACGCTGACTCAGGTGCGGGACGCCGGCGCCGACCGGAACGCTGTCCGCGTCGAGGCCGAGGCGGGCAAGCTCGCGGGCGGCGCGGCGGTGACACCCGGCGGTTGGGCGTCCGGAGGCTCGTACGTCGGCTGGCTGGGCAACAATGGCACACTGACCGTTCCGCGGCCCGACGCGGTCCGGAAAGCCGGCCAGTACAACCTCACCGTCGCCTACGCGCAGGCCGACAAGAACACCGGGCATCCCTACAACACCGACGCCATCACCAGGACGCTCGTGACCACGGAAGACGGCGGCAAGGCGACCCGCGCGCCCTACCGCCACAACTACACGTGGGACGGCTTCTGGCCGGAAACGTCACCGCTGGACCTGATCACTCGAGGCGGCTCACTCACCTTCGGCAACCCCGCGGCCTGGGGACCGAACGTCGACTGGGTCCAGCTCGCTCCGCTCGTCGTGGCGAACACCGTGAAGTCGGGGCTCTGACTTTCCGCAATGTCCGTGAAGGCCTCCTTCCCTACTCTCAAGGCAGGGGCCCGGCAAAGTCGCATAACTGCTGGTCGGCTGCATCGCTAGCGCGGGTCAAGGCGAACGTGTCGTGGCGGACCCGGCGGGAGCGGGTTCACGCAAAAGGGGCCTCACCTGGCTCCCGACTGTCCATAAGGGACACTTCTCGGGGCAAATGTGTCCGATTTGGGTGAGTTGCGGGGTTTGGTGAGGGGGTCGTGAGTGATGTGGGTCGTTCTATTGAGAGGTAACCCAAACGTGGCGTGCCCCGGCGTGGGTCCGGACCGGCTGACGGGAGCGGGGA